>CAIYHO010000095.1 GCA_903925955.1 uncultured Chloroflexota bacterium | reverse complement strand
GGCGACCACCGAGATCTACACAGGCGAAGACACTCTTTCCCTACACGACGCTCTTCGATCTCGATGCGGATCTTGCCGGATTGCATCTTGAGGGCGCGGCCTTCCTTGCCTCGCATCTGGACCGCTGCGGGCTAGACGAGGCGGTCCTGCGTCGCGGCCGGCTGGCCGAGTGCGTGCTGACCGAGGTCCATGCGGTGAGCCTGGACGTGGCGGACGCCGTCTGGCGCGAGACGCTGGTGGTGGATCCGCGCATCGGCGCGCTGTCGGCGCCCGGCGCCACCTGGGACAACATCCGGATCCGCGGGGGCAAGCTGGACTTCGTGAACCTGTCAGGTGCCAAGCTGACCGATGTGGTGTTTGAGCGCTGCGTCATCGGCGAGCTGGACCTTGGCCAGACACAGGTGCAGCGGCTCCGGTTCGACGGCGTGAAGCTTGGCGTGCTGGACTGCACCGGCGCCCGGCTGGTTGATGCGGACTTCACAGGGGCCGAGATCGGGGCGGTCCGCGGCATCGACGGCCTGCGCGGCGCAACGTTCAGCACATCCCAGCTGCTGGACTTGGCGCCGCTGCTGGCGGCCCATCTCGGGGTACGCATTCGGGCCGATTAGGGTCTGGCCAATATCGAACGGATGTTCTAGATTCGGTCTCCGCCCCCGGAGACCATCGCGTGGCCACGCCTCCCGCTTCACCCACCCCGCCCTACGCCGAACTGCACTGCCACACCAACTTCTCGTTCCTCGACGGGGCGTCCGCGCCCGCCGACCTTGTGGAGCGGGCGGTTGAGCTGGGGCTGACTGGTCTTGCGGTCACAGATCACCAGGGGCTGTACGGCGCCGTCCGGTTTGCCTCGGCGGCAGAGGCGGCGGGGCTCCACGCGGTGATCGGCATCGAGATCGAGCTGCTCGACGCAGCAGTCCCGGACCCGGGCGGGATTGTGGTGCCGGGGCGGCGCAACTGGCGGCCTGGGCGGCGTCCGCCAGTGGTCCCGGAGGCGCCGGCGGTGGCGGAGGGCAGGCCTTCTCGGCCCCGCCCGTCGCGCGTGCTGCTGCCGGGGCATCGCGAGGTCCGCAAGGAGGACCACCGGGGGATCGGCGAGGCGGAGCGTGGCCCGCACCTCGTGCTGCTGGCGCGTGACGCAACTGGGTGGCGGTCGCTGTGCCGGCTGGTGTCGCGGGCAAACCTCGCCGGGTCCAAGGCCGTGCCCCGCTTCACGCACGAGCTGCTTGCGGCCAACACCGAGGGGCTCGTGGCGCTGTCCGGGTGCCGCCACGGGGAGCTGGCGCGGCGTCTGCGGGCGGGGGATCGCGAGGGGGCGCGGGCGGCGGCGGAGCGGTACGCGCGGCTGTTTGGCGGGGGCGGCGGCTCGGACGCATCGGCGGCATCGGCCGGGTTCTTCGCGGAGCTCTCGCACCACCTGCTGCCAGACGACGACTGGGTCGCGTCCGAGACCGCGCGTCTGGCCGAGGAGCTGGGGCTGCCCGTCGTGGTCACCAACGACGTCCACTACGCCCGGCCCGAAGACCGCGAGATGCACGACGTGGTGGCGGCCATCCGCCACGGCCGGACGCTGGCAGAGTTGCGGAACCTGCGTCGCCCGGACGGGGAGTCGTATCTCAAGGGCGCGGCCGATCTGCTCCTGCTGCCCCCTGGCGATGCCGCCACCGCCGCTGCAGACCCTGTGCTGGCGAGAGCCTGGCGTTCGGGGATTGCGGCGTCGGCTGAGCTGGCAGCGTCCTGTCGTGTGGAGCTTGGGTTTGAGCGCTACCGCTTCCCGGGCTTCACCGTGCCCAAGGGCGAGACGCCGTTCAGCCACCTCTCCACGCTCTGCTGGGAGGGCGCCCACCGCCGGTACCACCCGTTTACGCCGGCCGTCATGCGGCAGCTTGCCCACGAGCTGGACGTCATCGAGAAGACCGGGCTCGCGGAGTTCTTCCTCATCTGCTGGGACCTGATGCAGTTTGCGAAGTCCCGCGGGATCCCGGCGCAGGGGCGGGGGAGCGCGGCAGGCTCCATCGTGACGTACGTGCTGGGCATTGCCCGGGTGGATCCCATCCGCCACGAGCTGCTGTTTGAGCGGTTTATCAACGAGGGCCGCACGGCGTACCCGGACGTGGACATCGACTTCAGCTCTGAGCGGCGGGAGGAGGTCATCCAGTACGTCTACCGCAAGTACGGCCCAGAGCACACGGGGATG
>CAIYHO010000094.1 GCA_903925955.1 uncultured Chloroflexota bacterium | reverse complement strand
GTGATTGCGCTGGTTGCCATCTTCGCGATCGTGTTTGCCAACGCCCTGCTGCTGGGCAACGGCGGTCTCGTCAGCCACATCCTGCCCACGCCTACACCGGTGGTGACCCCCGTCCCGACGGCCAAGCCCACGGCAAGCCCCACCGCGGTGCCCTCGGCGAGCCCTTCGGCCGCCCCGTCGGCGTCGCCCGCGCCCACCGCAACGCCGGCCGCAACGGCAACTCCGGCGCCAACGCCCACCCCGAAGGCCTCGTAGGCCCCAAACGGTCGCCGCGCAGGGCAAAGCGCATCGCGCTGACGGTTATACTCGGCCAGCCATGACCCATGTGTTTGTCGCCCCACACCCGGATGACGTCGCGCTCTCCTGCGGCGGGCTGATTGCCAGCCTGCGCGAGCTCGGCCAAAGCGTCGTAATCCTGACCCTGTACTCGGGGACCGGGAACGCTGACCGCCTGACCCCGTACCAGCGTGAAGCGCTGGGCTTCGGCAGCAAGGCGGTTTGGCCCGTAACAGAGGCGTTCAACCGCGCCCACCTGGCGGCAGACTTCCCAGACGACGCGGCCGCCGCGCCGTGGGCCGCCGCCAAGGATCGGCTGGACGCAACGCAGGCCGATGTGGACGCGGCCGCCAAGCGCTTCTGGCAGCGATCGTCCTGGTCTCGCCGGGCGCAGATCCACAACCAGTCCATCGCGGGACAAGCCGTGATGGACGATGTGGCCCCGCAAGGCGCCCTCCAGACAACGGAGCGCATGGAGGCGGCCGCAGCGGGCGACACCATGGCAAAGCGTCGGCTTGAGGACGAGCGGTATGCCGCCTTTGCCGAGACGTCCATCATCTTCCTGGACCTCCCAGACGCGGTCTTCCGCGGCTACGAGGGGGACGAGCAGCTGCTGGGCGCTCCCCGCGGGAATGACCCGGCGCCGGTGGACCTGCTCCGCCGCGAACTCGCCCGCCTTGAGGTGTCCCGCGTCTACCTGCCCATGGGCATCGGCGGCCACGTAGACCACCAGCTGGCCCGCGATGCCGGGATTGCGCTCCTGTCCGACGAGCCGTCCCACGTGATGGGCACGCCGTCACTGGTTGGGCGCATGGTGTTCTACGAGGACTTCCCCTACGCCTGGTGGGAGGACTTCGGACGCCTTGACGATCTGCCCGGCGGCGGGCTTCCGGGGCTGCCCGGCGGCGTGTCGCTGGAAGCGGAGTTCGCCGACGTGGGCGACCAGCTTGAGCGCAAGATCCGCGCCATCGCGCTGTACGAGAGCCAGATCGACCGGCTCTTCGGCGGGACCAAGGAGATGGCCGACGCCGTGCGCGGCTACGCTGCCCGCGTGGCCGATCTGGGGCAGGTGCCCAACGGCGCCGCCGAGCGCTACTGGGTGACGACACCCGCCTGACAGCGGCAGGATCAGTCCTGAGGGGAGTGCAGCCTCGCGATGCCGAAGGTTGACGCCCTGCGCGGCAGGTCCGGGCTCACGCAGGCCATCGGCACAACCCTGTCGATCCTTGGCTTTGGACTCCTCGTGGCCCTCGTGGTGGGCGGCGTGCAGTCAGGCCGGTTCACGTTTCCGGGCGGCGATGTCACCAACTTCCTGACGGCCGGGGCACGGCTCCGAGACGGGCAGCCACCGTATGTGGGCTCATGGGACGGCGTTGGCACGGTCTACTTTGCGCCCCCGTGGATTGTCGTCTTCGGAGCTGCCGGCCTCCTGCCGTCCTGGGTCCTCACCGGCGCACTGATCGCGCTTGACGTGGTTGGCCTGCGCTACCTCACGGGCTCCTGGCGGGCGTTTGGCTGGGCAAGCCTGTGTCCGCTCACGGCGTTCCAGCTGATCTCCGGGAACCCCAACTTCGCCGTTGTCGCCGCCATTCTGGCGGCCGCCCGCGGACGGCAGGACCTGCTGGTCTGGGCTGCGCTAGCCAAACTGGGACCGGCGATTGCGGTGGATGTCCGGCGCTGGCGGCCGGTGCTGATCTCGCTCCTCGTGGCGGTTGCTCTCACGCTGCCATGGCCCGGTTTGTGGCTTGACTGGATCCGGTTCCTGATCTCCGCCACGCCAAATCCTGGCTGGCCCGTCATCGTGCCGCTCATCCTCAGGATCCCGTTCATCGTGCTGCTGCTGGCCACTCGCCGACGGGAACTGCAGGCGCTTGCCGCCGCGCTGGCCATCCCGGGCTTCTATATCGTGACGGCATGGGCAACGATCATCCTGATCCTGCGCCTCCTGGGGATGGCGCGCTCCGGCCGTCTTGGCCGTTGAGCTGCATGTGCTGAACCCCAAGACACAGGCTGGCGCAGGTGCGCGCTGGCGGCGGCCGCTGCTCATCGGCCTCACGATCGTCATCCTCGGCTTGACGGTCTGCTTCTGGGTCTACGGGTTCTTCGGGCCGCCCGGCTGGCGCATCGCCAACGACGACCTGACCATCTACACCGATGCAACCCGGCGCCTCTTCGGCGGCGGCCAGTGGTACCTCGACCGCCAGATCCACGGGCCGTACGAGATCAGCCATGGCGATGTCCTCTACCCTCCGGTCACCGCCCTGTTCTTTGGGCTCTGGCTGCTGCTCCCCGGCTGGTCGTTCAGCGCCATCGCGGTTGGGGTAACGACGTGGGCGGTCTGGCGCATGCGGCCTGCGCTGTGGACATGGCCGCTGCTGGCGCTGTGTCTGGCCTGGCCCATGCTGGGGCTCAAGGTGCTCCGCCTCAACCCGAGCGTCTGGATCATGGTGGCGTCGGCCCTGGGCGTGCGCTTTGGGTGGCCCGGGGCGCTGATCCTGCTCAAGCCATCCTTCCTGCCCTTTGCCGCCATCGGCATCAGACACCGCGGCTGGTGGCTTGCGGCGGGGCTGCTTGCGGTGGCGTCCCTGCCGTTCCTCGCAGACACGCTGGCCTACCCGCGGATTGTCCTAGACGCGCGCGGCGGCGGTCTTGCCTACTCGCTGCCGGATCTGCCGTTTGTGCTGCTGCCGCTGATCGCCTGGGCTGGGCGGCGGAGGACGGCGCCGTCCTCGTCGCGGTAGACCTGCTCCCAGTCTGCGCCGGGGGCCGGCCAGGACGCAGGCCAGACAACAAACTCCACGCCGTACCGGCGCAAGGCGGCGTCTGCGGCCTCGCCACCTGCGCCGATCACCGCAAGATCGTCCCAGACGGCAGGCGGGAACAGCTCAAACCGGGCGTCGGCGAAGTAGCGCGCCTGCGGCACGGCCCACTCAAACCAGGAGCCCCAAGGCTGCGGCACAAAGACGCGCGCGCCGGGGACGGCTCGATCACGGAGCGCCAACGCCAGACCGGACGGGGCATAGGACAGCAGCCCCTGGCGACCCGTGAGGACATCCCCGGGACGCCACCACGGCAGGGCGGCCACGATGGCAACGAGCAGGACACCAGCGAGCAGGCGCCGGGGACCCACGCGCACCGTGTGCGGCCCCGGGGTTGACTCGCGACTCGGCTGCGCAAGTGCCGCAGCCAGGACCGGCACGGCGCCTGCAGGCCACCACGCCAGACCCCGCACCGCCCAGACGGCCAGGACCGCCATGCCGGCCAGCCACAGCGCATCCGGCCAGGCAAGCCGGGAGCGACCGCGCCAGACGATGACCAGCGACGCTGCGAGCGACAGGTAGAACAGCGCCCCGGGCACGGTGAACGGCGTGGTGCGCTGCCATTCGGAGACCGTCTGCGCAATGACGGGATTGGCGCCGATCCCGGCCGCATAGACCCACACGCCGGGCCCCAGCGGCGTCACCAGCGTCGCCAGACAGCCCGCGACGAGGACCACCAGCGCGCGGCGCGACGAGCGACGGCGAACGACATCGTCAAGCCAGACCCAGCCCAGCAGCAGCGGCGCCAGCACGAAGCTGCCATGGACGTTGGCCCAGACCGCCACGATCAGCGGCGCGGCAAGGAACACCCGCGGGTGGCGGACCCGCCCGGCCGCCGCGGCAAGCAGGGCGGCGAACGCCAGGATGCCAAACAGCTGTGGACGAAGCGCCAGCGACGGCGACGCCAGCATGAACGCAAGCAGCGCCAGCACGGCCGAGGTGCGCTCGCCTGCCCCACGGCGGAGGGCGGTCAGGACAAGGAGCGCGGCCACGGCGGCGATCAGCCCCGCGCGCAGCACGGCCAGCAGCTCCCAGCCGCCCAGTCCGTGGACGGCGGAGAGGAGGACCTGCGCAAGCCACTGCTGATCCGCCCACGGCGTCCCGGCGATGGTGAAGGTCCAGCTGTCGGCGGCCGGCAGGGCGCCCGTGGCCCAGATCTCCGCCCCGGCACGGACCTGATAAGCCAGATCCACGGTGGCCATCGGGACCAGCAGCGCAATCAGCGGCGGAAGCCCCACGGCCAAGGCAATCCAGATCCTGCCCATGCCGTCTGGCGTGCGGTTGCCCGCGTCGGTACCCACGGGGGCATCCTACCGTGGCCGTCCGCGGCCTCGGCGTTGACTACCCTGCGGCGGCCGCAACCTCGCGTGGGCGAACGGCTCGGGCGCCGTCGTCATACAGCTCTTGGACGGCGTTGACCATGAGCTGGACGCAGAAGCGGTCGTGCACAAGGTCATGGCCGGCCCGCGCCACCGTGTCGGCAAGCTGGTGGTCGCGCAACAGGCGAACAATCGCGGCGGCAAGCGCCGGCGGGTCGTGGGGCGGCACCAGCAGCCCTGTCTTCTCGTGCTCAACCATCTCGGGGATGCCGCCCACGTTCGACGCCACAACCGGACGTGACAGCGCCATCGCCTCCAGGATCGTGAGGCCTTGCGCCTCGCGATAGGACGGCAGCACGGCGACATCGAGCGCAGCGGTGATGGCGGGAATGTCATCGCGACGACCCGTGAAGACCACGTGGCGCTCGATGCCCTGCTCGTGCGCAATCTGGCGCAGCGCATCCATGCGGCTGCCCTCGCCCACGATCAGCAGGTGAGCCGCGGGCACCTGGTCCAGCACCATCGGCCACGCCTCAAGAAGGGTGGGGTGGCCCTTCTCCAGCTCAAGCCGGCCCACAACGCCCACGATGGACGAACCCGGCTCCATGTTGAACTCGTCACGCAGCGTGCAGCACGGATCCTGGTGGTCGTAGCGCTCAAGGTCCACGCCGTTGTAGATGAGAACGCGCGGAGCGCCAAGGCGACCCTCCTCCACCACCTTCGCGTCGATGGCCTTCGACACCAC
The DNA here is from genome assembly GCA_903925955.1 of uncultured Chloroflexota bacterium. GTDB lineage: Bacteria > Chloroflexota > Limnocylindria > Limnocylindrales > CSP1-4 > CAIXZV01. The sequence continues at coordinate 1,948 of CAIYHO010000094.1, read as the reverse complement.
CACCAGGCGGTCCATCGCGGTGGTGAGGCGTCGAAGCGCCTCTTGGTCTTCGCTGGGGCGGATGCGCGACGAGTGGACGGTGGAGATGACAAACGGACGACGGTGGCCTGCTTCGCCCAGCGCAATGGCGGCCTTGGTGCCCACCACCTCCGCCCGGTACATGTGGTTGTGGATCACATCGGCCCGGATGTCCGCCAGATGCGCCGCCAGCGTGCCCGTTGCGATGGCATCGTCGGGATCGTCGATCACCGTGACGCTAAAGCCCGCCCGCTGCAGCTTGCGGACGGCACTGCCGGGCGAGAGCGAGACGATGCTGACGTCGTAGAACTCGTGGTCGAGGCGGTTGACCAGGTTGAACACATGCTCCTGGGCACCGCCGTTGGTGCCCGTGGCCATGACCAGCACCACCCGCACCCGATCGCGGCCGGGCACCGGCATGTGGATCATCGGGGCGACGCACGGTTCGCCCGGCTGCGGCTTGGTCATCGCCTGTCTGTTCGGCGCACCAGCAGCCGCTGGATTGGGTCATCCACGGCGCCCCACTCGTACTTGTAGGGCTCGTTGCCGCGGAGGAAGTCCATCCGGCCCGCACCGCGGTCGATGGCCCGGCGAACAAGACGCTCCACCATCACGACGCCCGGCGAGAGGTCGCGCGCCTCGGGGTCCACGCCGGCGTTGTAGTACAGAACTGCGTCGTCAGTCTCAAACGACACGCAAGCCGCAATCCGCTTGTCGCCAACCGTGAGGAAGGCGAGATGCAGCGGACCATCGGCCCCAAAGAGCTCGAAGAGCCGATGGAAGAAGTGGCGGCTCTGGTCGCCGCCCGGGGTCTCCGGGAAGAGCCCGTCGGCGCCCCAGCGCTTCTGATGAAGGTCAATGAACGCAGGCAGGTCCGCGAGGGGGTTGGCGCTGTCAAGCAGCGCCACGTCGCCCGCAGCCTCGGCTCGGCGGACCTTGCGCCGGATCTCGTGGCGCTCCTTCTTCCCCAGGGCGCCAAGGTAGTCGTCGATGGTGCCGCCCACGGGCAAGGCGGCCACGGGGCAGACGTCCTCGCGTTCGATGTTGAGCGTCCAGTCGTGCGTGACCTCGCGCGCGCCAAAGGCCGCTGCCAGCGCGTCGATAGCCGGATCACCCGTCCGCAGGCGGCGCAGGTCCACCGCGTCCCACGGCTGCGGGTGTTCGGGATCGCCCAGCGCCGCGTACTCGGCCACGGCATCGGCGGCAGCGGCCAGGTGTTCGGGCGCCGCAAGCAACGTGGCGTAGTCAGCGTGGTAGCTGGCGCCAAAGAAGATCGCCTTTGCATCGGCCGGGACCGGGGTGAGCGGCTGGCCCTCGGCATGACGCAGCGAGGTCCGCAGCTCCACGTCGCGCGGCTCCACCTCGTGGCGGTGCATCAGGGGAGCGATGGCCACAGGCGGAGCGTCATCCGGAGCGTCAACCGGGACCAGGACCACGGTCTCCTCGTGGGCGTTGTCACCGTAGGCATCCCACCAGGCGCGGTGCAGTGCCCAGCGTGAAAACGGCGTGGCCCAGGGGGTAGCAGCTGCAAGCGCGTCCCAGACGGCCGGCTCAATGGCGTCAAAAGGCCGGCGGACAGGTCGGAGGGCCGCAGCGAAGGCGCCGCCCGAAGCGGCAGCCCGTCCGGTCATCGAGGTAGGGGGCACGGGGCGGAGGATAACACCGCCGCTGGCGAGGTCCCGCGGCGGAGCTCCGGTGGCAGGCCGGTCAACTGGCGGGTGAGCCAACCCGCGAGCCCGCGAGCTGGCGCAGCCTCAGCCGTCGCTCACTTGAGCAGGCGGCGCAGCTCCACAAGGCTGGCGGGCGGGGCACTGGGCTGGGCAAGACGCCGCAGCAGGAAGTACTCGGGCAGCGGCCGGTCATCGGTCACCAGCGGCCCGTCGCCCACGGCCGTCCGAAGCTGGTCGCCAGCCGCCCACGTCAGACCCAT
>CAIYHO010000093.1 GCA_903925955.1 uncultured Chloroflexota bacterium | reverse complement strand
TCTCGGTCCCGGCGGCAACCTTGGCGGCGTCCACCGCACCCAGCCGCGCGACGAGCAGCGGGCCAAGCGCGGCGAGGTCCGCCGGCCGCTGGATGCCCGCTGCCAACGGCACATCGCCAATGTCAAACAGCGCGCCGCCAACGATTGGGTGCGACTGGCTGAAGACATCTGCAACAAAGTCCAGCCCAAGACCCACGTGGCCAGCGCCCGCCACCTTGACGGCGTGCGCGACGTGGTCCACGTAGTGAGCGATGGTTGCGTCGCGCTCCGCGAGGAAGCCGCCAAAGGCATTCACGGCGAAGAACCCGCCTCCCTCAGCAAGCGCGCGGATCCGCCCGTCGTCAAGGTTGCGCGGGTGCGCGTTGAGCGCCCGGCATGACGAGTGGGTGGCTATAAACGGACGCGTCGAGATGCCAAGCAGGTGGTCAAACCCGGCATCGGCCAGGTGGCTCACGTCCACCACCATCCCCAGCCGCTCCATCTCGGCAACGGCCTCAACGCCAAGCGACGTGAGGCCGCCCCCGGTTGCCCGCTCGCCGATCCCGTCGGCAAACATCGTCCGGCGGTTCCATGTGAGCGAGGCGATGCGCACGCCAAGCCGGAAGAACGTGTCGAGCACTTCGAGACTGGAGCCCACCGGCTCAAGCCCCTCAAAGGCCAAGACCAGCGCGATCTTCCCGGCGTCAATCGCCCGAGCGATCGCCGGACCCGTCTCGCAGATCGCCACGTCGGCGCTGTGCCGGTCGGCGATCCAGCGCGCGGTCTCAAGCACCAGCAGGGCACGGCGGAGCGCACCCTCGTTGGTGAACTGCTCCTCCGTGTACACCGGCAGCACCTGGAGAACCACCCCGCCAGCGCGGAGCTGCGGGAGCCAGAAGTCGCCGAACGGGTCGGCGTGGCCCCGCTCCCGCTGGTGGATCACGCCCAGCAGGAGGTCGTTGTGGGCGTCCGCCATCGGCAGGAGGGGACCGGCCATCACTAGGATGCGAGCGGGCCTGCGGCCTTGACCTGGACGCGGCAGCCGCCGCCCGGGACATAGCTCATCGGGATCTCCGCAACGGCGGTGATCCGCACCAGGGCCGGGTCCGCACCGGCGCGAACCGCGTTCTCGATGGCAAGCTGCTTGGCGTCCTCAAGGCACGCCTCGCGGCTGGACGAGTCGTACCGGTAGACGCGGTCCACATCGCCAGACGCTTCCGCGATTGCGGCGCCGTACGCGTTGGCAACCGCAAAGTGCGGCGGCTTGATGACGGCCGAGACGCCGTCAACATGCGCCGGGACGAGATGCGATCCGCCGCCAACCGCAATGAGCGGCACATCCGCGTGGCTTGCCTTCATCCGGTCGCACAGGGTCTGGATCTGCTCGTCCACCCACCGCATAGCGGCGTCAACCATGGCCTGGTCCATACCCGCGGCAAGCGAGGCGTCGCCCATGCCCGCAAGGCGTCCGGCCTTGGTGGAGACGTCCGAGAGGGTCACGGTGGAGCCGCCCATGATGAGCGCGTCCGTGGAGACGCGGTAGCCAACCGAGTCCGGACCCACCGCCACGGCATCGCCAGCGCCGCGCACAATCGTGCCGCCGCCCAAACCAATGGAGATGAGGTCCGGCATGCGGAAGTTGGTCCGCACGCCCCCAACCTCAATGGCCGCTGCAGACTCGCGCGGGAAGCCGTCGATGAGGATCCCAACGTCCGTTGACGTGCCGCCGACGTCCATCACCAGCGCGTCCGAAATGCCGGCCAGGGCACACGCTCCGCGCATGGAGTTGGTGGGGCCGGAGCCGATGGTGAGGATGGGGAACTTGACCGCCTGCTCAACGGTCATCAGGGTGCCGTCGTTCTGGGTCAGGTAGGCAACGGCCGGGAGGCCATGCTCTGCCATCGCACCCCGGAGACCGTCCACGACGGCCCGCGAGACGCTCAGGAGCGCCGCGTTGAGCGCGGTTGCGTCCTCGCGCTCCAGCAGCCCCAGCGAGGCAACCTGGTGGCTGAGCGAGATCGCTACCGAATCGCCAAGTTCTTCCCGGAGGATCGCTTCGGCGCGGAGCTCGTGGTCAAAGCTTGCCGGGCTGAACGCGCAGGAGACGGCGATGGCGGAGACCTTGCCGCGGCATTCGGCGGCGAAGGCGCGGATCTCGGCCGGGTCAAGCGGCGAGATCTCGCGGCCGTCGTACTCAAACCCGCCGTGCACAATCGCGGTGGGTCCAATGACCATCGCGTGCAGGTCGGCGGGCCACGCGGCGCCGGGCCGCACCGAGTAGGACGCGGGCGCGGACAGGCGCAGGATCCCAACCTTGTCGAGGCCCTTGCGCTGGATGATGGCGTTGGCCGGGTGGGTGGTGCCCAGCATCACCTGCGTGATTGACGCCTTGTCCAGCCCGGCGATCACCTGCGCCATCACGGCCCGGATGCCGTCGAGCGGCTCCGGCGTGGTGGGGGTCTTGGCGGCGGCGATGACGCTGCCTGCGTCGTCAACGATCACGGCGTCGGTGTTGGTGCCGCCGACATCGATACCCAAGCGGAGTCGAGTCATGCCTTTGCGCCTCGGAACGGGGTGTAGTCCATGTCATAGCCAAATGCCCGTGGGCCCACGATGTCCAGCATGCCGGGCTGGTCCCACTCGGGGGCACAGGGCATGCCAATCAGGTCCAGCCGCTGCCCGTAGCGGAGCGCCTCGGTGAGGATGGGGCGGGCCGTCTCGTGGTCAAGGAGCGAGATGAGGTCCGGCGCCGAGACGAGCGGGACATCGTTCACGTACGCCACCAGGTACTCGTTCTGGATCTCAATCCGGGCGAGCTTGCTCGGGTCCTTGAGGTCCTCCAGGATCACGGTGCCACGGGCGAAGCCGCTGGTGGTCCGCCGGTCCAGATCAATCACCTTGCCGGTGAAGAGCTTGCGCGCCTCCGCAAAGGTGAGGAACTTGTCGTAGGCGCCCTGCTCGCCGCGCTGGACGGCCGCAAGGTGCCTGCCGAGGTCCGTGCAGTAGCTCATGGAGCCCTGGATGCCGTACTTGTGGACCTGCGCCACGGTCATCGGATAGCACGAGATGGCGTTTGCCATGCCCAGCCGGATCACGGCGCCGCGGGCGAGGTCTTCGGCAACCTGGTTGGTGATTGCCTCAAAGATGCACAGGTTGCCCTTCTCATCGGCAACGGCCATGGGCGCCGCCGGGATCCCGTGCAGTGTGAACACCGTCATCTCGATCTGCGGGAAGGCCCGCCGCATCGAGTCCGCGTCAATCACCGGCAGCCCAAGCTCGTTGGCCACGGCGAGCGGGATCAGCGTGTTCATCCCGCCCACCTCGATGGGCATGATGGCCACGGGCTCCTTGCCGAGGTACTGCGCGGTGGCCTTGACGGCGTTGATGAATTCCTTGCCCGACGGGATCTTTTCGAGGATGACCGTGGGCGCCCCGATGATCGCGGCCGTGACCACAAGCCCGTCCTGCGGAAGCTCCGAGGGCGACATGATCCGGATTGGCCCGTGGTCCTCAATCGCCTGCTTGACCATGAGCTTGGCGATGTGGGCGTCGCCCCCGCCGCCGGTGCCGAGGAGCATCGCGCCGAGTGCGAGATCGTCGATATCGTCGAGGCCGATCGTTCTCAAAGAACTCTCCTTCAGGGCGGGGCGGAAGCGGGCAGGTGACGTGGCTAGGCGCGGCGCGAGCGCGCCCAGCTGTCAATCGACACGGCGCCGAGGATGACGGCGCCCTGGACGATGCGCTGGAAGATCGGGTCGATCTGGTGGAGGTTGAAGCCGTTGCCAAGCAGCGCGATAAAGAAGGCGCCAAAGATCGTGCGCCAGATGGTCCCCTCGCCGCCCGCAATCGATGTGCCGCCAACCACGATGGCGGCAATCACCGCAAACACGAAGCTGACATCGTCTGAGGGCGTGGAGCTGAGCGAGCGTGACGAGTTCATGACGCCGGCCAGCGCGGCGGCTCCGCCGCTCAGGGCAAACGTGGACCCGATGATGAGAAGCGTGCGGACGCCGGCGAGGCGGGCCGCCTCCGCGTTGGCGCCAACCGCGTAGACGTAGCGGCCAAAGGTTGTGCGCGCCAACACGAACCACGAGATCACCACAACCACCGCGGCAATCCAGGTGGCCGACGTGAGTCCCAGGATTGTGGTCCGAGACAGGACCGCCCAGGCGTCCGGCGAGGAGGGGCGCAGGATGGCAGAGCCCGAGACGACGTAGCCAAGCCCGAAGAGCATCGTGGAGACAGCCAGCGTGGCGATGAATGAGTTGATCCTGACCACCGCCACGAGGAACCCGTTGATCGCCCCGATGAGCATCCCCACGCCCACGCCGCCAACGATGGCGATGGGGACCGAGCCGGTTGCCCGCTGGATCTGGATGGCGGCGAGGGGCGCGATGACAAAGAGCGCGCCCTGCGAGACGTCAAAGCCGCCGGCGATCATGGTGATCGTCGCCAGCGACGCCGCCACCAGCAGCAGCGACTGCTGGTCCAGAACGTTCTTGATGTTGGCCAGGGTCAGGAAGCCTCGGTTGTCAGCGAGAGGCCGATGAAGAGCGCGAGGACCACCCAGACAATCGCGTAGTTGGCCACGATGGACCGCCAGGACCGGGCGTCGCGCGTTGCCTGTGCCTCGCCGTCTGCGTCAGCGGCCGGTGTGTTCGGCGCCGTGGCGTTCGGCACCGACGCATTCGGCACCGACGCATTCGGCACCGACGCATTCGGCATGGTCTGCGACATCGGTTCAGGCCTCCTTGCGAGCCCGGAAGGCAAGCGCAATCACGTCGGCTTCGGTGGCCGTCCGGCCGTCAAGCTCGCCCGCAATCCGTCCTTCGCGCATGATCAGAATCCGGTGGGCCAAGCCGAGAACCTCCTCAAGTTCAGATGAGATCACAAGCACGCTCGCGCCCTTCGCTGCCAGGTCAACAAGCAGGTCGTAGATGTTGCGCTTTGAGCCAACGTCGATGCCGCGGGTGGGCTCGTCGGCGATCAGCAGCGTGGGCTTGGTCAGCAGCCAGCGGGCGAACAGCACCTTCTGCTGGTTGCCGCCCGAGAGCGACCGGGCGCGCTGGCTGATGGACGCCAGACGAACCCCGACGTTGCGGATGCTCTCGCCAACCCCCGCCCGCTCGCGCGCCGGAGCGATGACGCCGGCCGTGGAGAAGCGCTTGAGGTGCGGCAGGCTGACGTTCTCGCGAACGTCGCGGTCAAGGATGAGCCCCTGCTCCTTGCGCGACTCGGGGATCATTGCAATCCCCTGGCGCATGGCGTCCCGCGGTGAGCTGGCGTGGATCTGCTTGCCGTTGAGTTCAACGTGACCCGAGGTGTGCGGGTCGGCGCCAAACAGGCCGCGGGCCACCTCTGATCGCCCGGCGCCGATGAGGCCGGCCATGACGACAATCTCGCCAGCGCGGATGTCAAAGCTGATGTCGCGGAAGTGCGGCTCCCGCGTCAAGCCCTGCACGCGCAGGACAACCGGCGCGTCTGCGTCAACCACCTGCTTTGCCGGGAAGGCGGCGGCGAGGCTCCGCCCAATCATCGCCTCAATCAGCGAGTCCTTGGTCTCAGCACTTGTTGGGGCGGTCCGCACAATCCGGCCGTCGCGCATGACCGTCACGGTGTCGGCAACCTCAAGCACCTCCTCGATGAAGTGCGAGATCAGCACGATGGTGGTGCCAGCTGCAGCCAGCGAGCGGATGAGCGTACGCAGGCTCGCCGCGTCGGCCGAGGCGAGCCGAGCCGTGGGCTCGTCCATGATGATCAGCTCGGTGCGGCGGGCAACCGCGCGAAGGATCTCCACCTTCTGCTGCCCGGCAACCGAAAGGGAGCGCACCTTGGCGTCGCCCGGGATGTCAATCCCGGTCTGGCGCACCAGCTCCTTGTAGCGGGTCTCGAGCACGCCCCGGCGGACAACGCCGCCGATGGAGTCCTCCATCCCCAGGTAGACGTTCTCCACCACGCTCCGCGACGGAACGAGCGAGAGCTCCTGGGCAATGGTGGTGATGCCGTGATGAAGAGCGTCTCGGGGCGAGCCAAAGTGAACGGCCTGCCCCGAGACGCGGATTTCGCCCTCGTCGGGAACGATCAGCCCGGCAACCAGCTTGCCGAGCGTTGACTTGCCGGCCCCGTTCTCCCCCACCAGCGCATGCACGTGACCGCGCATGACCGTGAGGTCTGCCTGTGCCACCGCCACCGTTGCGCCGTAGCGCTTGGTGACGTTGTGGAACTCGACGTGCGGAACGGGGTCGGCCATGTCAGTGCCGTATCAGCAGCTTGTCAGCCGGCCCACTGGGCGGTGAACTTGCTGATGTTGTCCTTGGTCACACCGTTGTCGTCAATGGCGTTGGCGCCGGGGTCGAGACCGCCGGCGTCCTTGCCGTTGAGGGCGTCGATGATGGCCTGCATGGCAAGGGCGCCCTCGGTGGCCGGGGTGCCCCACATGTCGCCGTACCAAGCGCCTGAGGAGATGGCGTCGAAGGCAGCCTGCGAGCCGCCGAAGCCGATGATCTTCTTGCCGGTGAGGCCGGCGGCGCTGATCGCCAGCTGGGCGCCCTGCATGGACTGGTCGGCGCCCATGACGACGTCAAACCCGCCCTTGGTGGCCGTGATGCTGTCCTGCATAGCGGTCTGGCCCTTGTCGGGGCCGAGGTACTGGCCCTCGCGCTCGTCGATGACCTTGACGTTCGCAGCGATCGTCGCGTCAAAGCCCTGGCGGACGGCAGTGTCAAGCGGGATGCCCTTGATGCCGAAGAAGTAGACAACGCGGCAGGGGTCGATGCCTTCGCACGCCTTGTTCACGAGCTTGGCGATGCGCTGGCCGCGCACGAGCGGGGGCTCGAAGACCATGGCGGAGATGCCCGGGACCTGCGGGGTGGCCGTGGTGAAGTCCGGGCCGATGACCTGGTTCATGCCCACGATCTTGATGCCC
>CAIYHO010000092.1 GCA_903925955.1 uncultured Chloroflexota bacterium | reverse complement strand
AGCACCGTGCCAAGCAGGTACGCGGCGGACAGGCTGGCGGGATCACGACGCATCGCCTCCCGACAGAGCGGGATGGCAGCCTCAAGCTGGCCGCGATCAGCCGCAGCGCGCGCCTGCACGAGCATGTCGTCCGGCGCCTCGGGCTGCACAACCGTGAGGGCGTCCTGGACGACGGGGGCGACGGGGGTCAGGGCCGGGGCCGAGACTGGGGCCGGGGCAGGGGCCGTCCCGCCGGCGATTGCGTGCGCAGGTCGGGTGTGGCGCTGACGCGGCGCGTGCTGCGGCGCCAAGACCGCAGGCGTGGGCCGTTGTACCGCAACATCGGCCGCGCCAACCTTGCGGTACACCATCGTGTCCCCGATCTGCTCCGCCTTGAACAGGTCCCGCAGGAGCAGGCCGCCTTCGGCAGGGCTGAGCACAAGGCAGCCGTCGTCCGCAAGCGCGTTGTGGAGGGACGCGACCACCTGGCGCTGGTGCTCCGGGGTCAGGTACATGATCACGTTGCGGCAGAAGATCACGTCCATCTGGCCAACGCTGATCCCCTCGGGCGGGAACGGGTCCGCGGCCAAGTTGTGCACGGCAAACCGGACCAGCCTGCGCAGTGGAGCGGCGATCTCCCATGTTGACCCTGCGCCGCGCGAGAAGTGGCGCGTGCGAAGCCAGTCCGGCGTGCCGCGGAAGGACCAGGTGCCGTACACGCCCCGCTCTGCCTTCTTGATGAACGCGGCATTTGCATCTGTCCCCAGCACCGAGACGCGCCACGTCGGCAAGTCCACGATGGTCCGCGTACACGTCACGGCCAGCGAGTAGGCCTCCTCGCCGGTGCAGCAGCCCGCGCTCCAGAGGTTCAACTGACGTGTCGTGCCGGCCCGGGCGGCCATCAAGCGCGGCAGCACCACCTTCTCCAGCGCCGAGAATGCATCTGGCTGGCGGAGGAAGTAGGTCTCACCCACCGTGAGCCGCTCAACAAGGACCAGCCGCTCGCGCGGCGCCAGATCCCCGGCCAAGATGCGCTTCGCCCAGACAACCGGATCGCCAACCGCAAGTGTGGCTGCAGCCGCGCGAAAGCCGCGTTCAAGATCGGGCCACCGTTCGGTTGGGAAGTGGAGGCCGGTCCGCCGCGCGACAACCTGGGCCAGGTCGTGGAGCAGCTGCGGCTCAAGCGCGACGCTCATCCTTGCGGGTCTTCCGGGGCGTCAGACGCTGCGGCCGCCATGGCGCCGTCAAGCGCCGCCTCTTCATCAAGGGAGAGGAGACGGTCCAGGTCGCTGATGAGGACCAGGCCGTCAGCAAGCATCAGCGCGCCATCCACCAGACCCAAACCGGGCAGCAACGCATCCCCGGCCGCAAGGTCCTCCGCCGGAGCGTCAACCACGGCCGTTGCGGCGTCCACAAGGAGCGCAACCGGGCGGCGACCCGTGTCCGCCAACACAAGCTGGTCGGAGAGCTGGATGGCGCGCGGAGCGCGTCCAAAGCGGCGCCGCATGTCGATGACCGGCAGCACCGCCCCGGCGATGTCCACCACGCCCAGGACGATGGCCGGCGCGCCCGGGAGCGGGGTCACGGAGACGGCCTGAATGATTCGCGCGGCGCGCGTGAGGGGCAGCCCAAACCTCTGGGCATCCAACTCAAACACGAGCAGCGCGGCACCAGCCCCAACCGAGGCACCGCCGGACGCTATAAACCTCTCCCTTGGCCGTGAGTGACGCCGCCCCCGGTTCGTCGCCCGCGCCGACCGTAACATCGGGCCGAACTGCCTGCAAGCGCTGGCGCTCACCTGGCAGCCCATTGGCACAGATAGGGCACACTTGAGGGCCCCGAGTGACCCCACCGGCAATCTGGGATACCCTAGCGACCTTCGTGCTCTACGGGCGCTCCGGTCAGCGCCCACGGTAACCGCCGTTTGATCCCGAACCATGTAGCGCCCTGACCGGGCCCCGCAAGAAGCGGGAGGGCCCCTCAGAGGCGATACCTCAATGTCTTTCGACACGCTTGGGCTTGCGCCCGAGTTCGTCCGCGTTGTTGCGGACGAGGGCTACACCGAGCCCACCCCGGTCCAGACGCAGGCGATTCCGCTTGTACAACAGGCTTTGACGATCTTTGAAGTCATCGAAGACCCCAACACAGAGATGGTCAGGAAAACTCTGGCTCAATGGCATGGCGGACATGGAACCATATAGGGTGCGCACTGCGCCCCTT
>CAIYHO010000091.1 GCA_903925955.1 uncultured Chloroflexota bacterium | reverse complement strand
TGGCCCGCAAGAATGCCTCGCCCGCAGCGTCGCCCGGAAGCGTGCCCATGAGGATGGATACCCGGCCGCGCTCACGCTCAACCGCGGCCGCCGCCGTCACGAGCGCCGTGCCAATCCTGTGGCGGCGCATGTCGGGCCGCACCAGAACAAGCTTGAATTCGCCGGAGGCAAGCCCCAAGACGGACCCGTCGGGCGCAAACGCCGCCACGGCTGGGGCTGGCGAGTACCGGAACGAGTCCAGGAAGTACGCGCCTTCGGGATCAGACGAGGCGTGAAACTCCCCCGCAGCGCGGGCCGCCGCCACCAGTGGCGCTAGCCCGTCGAGGTCCTCGGCAGCGATCCGCCTGATCTCCGCCATGCGCAGGCTCAGCCCTTCGGCGGGAGGCCGACGAACTTCAGCCCCAGCTCCTGGTACTGCTCGGCATCCGGCGCAGACGGCGCCTCGAGCATGAGGTCAGAGCCTGACTGGGTCTTCGGGAACGCCATGACTTCGCGGATGTTGGTCTGGTAGCTCAGCAGCGCGGCCCAGCGGTCAACGCCAAGGGCGATGCCGCCGTGCGGCGGGGCGCCGTACTCGAAGGCCTCAAGGATGGCGCCAAAGCGCTCGTGCATCTGCTCCTTGCTGTAGCCCTGCAGCCCAAAGCTGCGGGCCAGCAAGACGGGGTCCCAGATGCGGACCGAGCCGCCGCCAAGCTCCCAGCCGTTGAGCGCCACGTCGTACTGCATCGCCTTTGCGCGACCCGCCGGATCGCCTGGATCGCGCACGTCCAGATCGCCCGCCGTTGTGGCCAGCAGCACCTCGTCCTCAGGGACAACGCCGCTGAACGGGTTGTGCGTGGCGTCCCAGCGCGTGTGCTCCGCATCCCTCTGGTACATCTGGAAGTGGTGGACCCAGCAGTAGGCAAGCTCGTTGGGATCGGCCAGGCCAAGGCGTCCGCCAAGCTCAACGCGGAGCCTGCCCAGAACGTCGTTGGTTGTCTCGGCCTTGTCCGCAACAATCAGGATCAAGTCCCCATCGCTGGCGCCGGCCTGGTCGCGGACCGTTGCCTGGGTGCTTGCGGAGAGGAACTTGGCGATGGGCCCGTGCAGTTCGCCGCCGGGCTGGACCGACAGGTTGACAAGGCCGCGGGCGCCAAAGCGCTTGGCGGTCTCGGTGAGCTCGTCAATCTCGCGGCGCGTGGCGCCGCCCATGCCGGGCGCGGTGATCCCCTTGACCCGGCCACCCGACGCGAGCGTCTCGTCAAACACGCGGAAGCCGCTGTCGGGTGTGCCGTCCGCGGTGCGGAGCGCAGGGGCCAGGTCAAAGAGCTCCATCGCAAAGCGCAGATCAGGCTTGTCCGACCCGTAGCGCTCAATGGCGTCGTCGTACTCAAAGACCGGGAACGGGATCTGGCGGATGGGGCGGTCAGGCACGGTGGCCTTTGTGACCTGGATCACCATCATCTCGATAAACGTGCGGACGGTGTCCTCGTCCACAAAGCTCATCTCAAGGTCAAGCTGGGTGAACTCAGGCTGGCGATCGCCGCGGAGATCCTCATCGCGGAAACAGCGGGCAATCTGGAAGTAGCGGTCGATGCCCGCCACCATCAGCAGCTGCTTGAGCTGCTGGGGGCTCTGCGGCAGCGCGTAGACCGTGCCTGGCTGCAGACGGCTGGGGACGATGAAGTCTCGCGCGCCTTCCGGGGTGCTCTTGATGAGGTTTGGCGTCTCAATCTCGATGAAGCCGTTGTCGTGGTGGACTTCACGGATCGCCTGCACGAGACGGCTGCGCAGCATCAGCCGGGCCTGCATGGCCTCACGGCGGATGTCCAGATAGCGGTAGCGGAGACGCAGGGTCTCATCGATCGTGGCATCGGGATCGTTGATGTAGAACGGCGGCGTCTTCGCCTCGTTGAGGATCCGGATGCTGCGCACCTGAACCTCAACGGCGCCGGTCGCGAGCTTCGCGTTGTCCATCCCCTCGCCACGCTCGGTGACGATGCCCTCAACGGCGATGACGAACTCCGAGCGCACCCGTGTGGCGATCTCGTGGGCCTCGGGCGCATCCCCCGCGTCAATCACCACCTGGGTGATGCCGTGGCGGTCGCGCAGGTCGATGAAGATGAGCTTGCCGTAGTCCCGGCGGCGGTGGACCCAGCCCGAGAGCTTGGCCGTGATCCCGTCATCGGCCAGCCGGAGGTCTCCGCAGGTGTGCGTGCGGTACGGCGTGGCGAGAGGGCGGCGATCGGCGGACACGGTGAACAGGCTCCGAGTGCGGGTGTGACTGGCGTCTATCGTACCCGGCCGGTGCGCGTGGGCGCCCACGGGCCTGCCGCGCCTTCCATGCCTGCCTCGCGTCCGACAACATGTGGTTCGGCCCGGCCGTATGCACCCCATGCATGGCCGAACGGGAACCGGGACAGCAAGGGTGCCGCGCGAGCCGCGCACCACCCAGCCACGGCGCTGCTGGGGCCCGTTGCTGGCGTCCGAATGCATGCGCTGAATACGCAATAGCGCAACGGCCGGCTGCACCCGGCGTTGAGGCACACGCAGCGCCGATCACCGCGTCGATGGCCTGTGGCCAGTCATGGGGTGCATGCCGACATCGACAAGCGCCGCGACAGGGCGCACCACCGCCGGGCACCGCCGGGCCGCGCACCGCCGCCGGGCGATCGGCGCCGGGCGATCGGCGCTTACCGGCCGGTCAGCCGTGCTGGTGGGCGCCCTCGGCTCGCGCCAGCTCGCGGACTAGGTCATCCACGCCAACGAGCCGTTGGGTCCCCGCCTGCAGATCCCGCAGCTGGACTTGGCCCTCAGCCAACTCGTCGCCAAGGATCACCGCAAAGTGGGCGCCATCCTTGCCCGCGGCCTCCAGTTGGCGCCCAAGCTTGCGGCGCGCCAGATCCGCCCGGGCCCGCAGACCGCCGGCGCGCAGCATCGTGGCCACGCGCAGCCGCCCCACCGTGTCGTCAGGGTCCGCCCCAACAACCACCGCCAGCGGTGCAGTCTCGGACTCTGCCACGACGCCCTGCTCGGCCAGCACCAGCGCAACGCGGTCAAGCCCCAGGCCAAAGCCAATCCCGGGTGTGGAGCGCCCGCCAAGCAACTCAACGAGCCCGTCGTATCGGCCACCGCCGCCCAGCGCCTGCTGCTGGCCCTCACGGCCGGCAACGTAGTACTCAAACGCCGTCCGCGTGTAGTAGTCCAGACCGCGCACCAGCCCTGGCTCAATGCGGTAGGGCACGCCAACCGCATCAAGGTGCGCCTTGACGCCCTCGAAGTGCGCGGCACAGGCCTCGCACAGGTGATCCGTGATCCGCGGCGCGGCGGCGTTGAGGCCCGCCATGTCCGGATCCTTGGAGTCCAGCAGCCGCAGCACGTTGCGCTCCAGCCGGTCGCGCTCCGTGGGCGGCAGCGTGGCCGCACTGGCGCGGTAGTACGTCTTGAGCGTCTCCACATAGCCAGGCCGGCAGGCGGGATCGCCAATGGAGTTGATCAGGACTTCAACGCCGCGAACGCCAGCCTCCGCATAGAAACGGTGGCCCAGTTCGATGACCTCGGCGTCGATGGCGGGGCCGGCATCGCCCACTGCCTCCACGTCAAACTGCCAGAACTGGCGATAGCGGCCAGCCTGCGGCCGGTCGTAGCGGAACATCGGCCCGGTGGTGGTGAGCTTCACGGGTTGCGGCCACGTCTGCATCCCGTGCTGGACGTAGGCGCGCATGATCCCGGCGGTGGGCTCCGGGCGAAGCGCCCAGGACTCGGCCTCCTCGGTCCGCGGAGCAATCCGGAAGAGCTCCTTCTCCACAACGTCGGTGACTTCGCCGATACCGCGCTCAAACAGGGCCGCCTGCTCAAACAGCGGCGTCTCGATGGGCCGGAACCCATAGCGGGACGTGAGGTCCGCAGCGATCCGGATGAGCCGGTCGAAGACGGCACGGTCGGCGGGAAGGAGGTCTCGGGTGCCCCGGGGGGCGCGGTAGGTCGGCATCGCGTGAAAGTCTAGCCGGGACGGCGCCACCGTCCAACCTTCACGTACGCGGCAAGGTTGGACTAGACTGCCTGCGTGACCCCTGCGCCTGTTGCACCACCCGCCGCCCCCGCCAGGTTGCTCCGCATCCAAGAGATTGCAGAGTTGGCAGGGATCACGGCCCGCTCCATCCGCTACTACGAGGAGATTGGGCTGCTTGCCCCGGCCGCGCGCTCCGAGGGTGCCTACCGTCTGTATGACAACGACGACCTGGAGCGCCTCCGCTTCATCGCAGGGCTTCGCAACGACGCAGGCTTCTCGCTCGCGGAGATTGGCCAGCTGCTCGAAGACGACCAAGCGCGCCAGCGAAACCGCGTGCGCTTTCGCGCCTCCGCAGATCCTGCCGAGCGGGCCGCCGTCATCGGTGACGCGCTTGAGCGGGTGGACCGCCAAATCGTCACGCTTGAACACAAGCGCGAGCGTCTTGCCGCGATGATCGATGACGCGCAGCGCCGGCGTGCCCACCTGCGTGGCCATCTCGAGGATGTGCTTGCCGGGCGCGACCCAATCCACGGCGACGCAGCAACCCGATGAGCGGCGCACGCTCGAGCGCGTCGCGCACGCTGCATCACGGCGCCAGGGCGTTTGGTCATCGCAACTACCGCCTGTTCTTTGCCGGGCAGGCCATCTCCGTCGTGGGCACGTGGATGCAGCAAGTTGCCCAGGGCTGGCTTGTCCTTGAGCTCACCAACGACCCCATCTACTTGGGGCTCGTCTCGGCCATCGCCTTCCTCCCGGTACTGATCTTGGGGCTCTTTGGCGGCCTCGTCGCGGACGCCCTGCCCAAGCGCCAAACCCTGATCGCGACGCAGGTTGTGCAGATGTTTCTGGCATTTGTCCTGTTCGGCCTTGCGGTCACACACAACGTGCAGGTCTGGCACATCCTGGTGCTGGCCGGGCTGTTGGGCATCACGAACGCTGTGGACATGCCCACGCGCCAAGCGTTTGCCGTTGAGATGGTTGGGCGAGAGGACATCCCCAACGCCGTGGCGCTCAACTCTGCGCTGTTCAACGCGGCGCGGATCATCGGACCCGCCTTCGCTGGTCTTGCCATCGGCGCCTTTGGCATTCCCATCGCGTTTCTTCTCAACGGCCTGAGCTTTTCTGCGGTGATCGCTGCCTACTGGCTCATGCGCCAGGGCGACTTGCACACGCCGCCGCGCCGTCCGCGCCCGGGGTCGGTGCGCGAAGTTGGCCACACCCTCGCCGAGGGTCTTCGGTACGTCCGTCGCACGCCTGTGGTCCTGCTGGCCACCGTCATCGTCGGCATCGTCTCCACGTTTGGCATGAACTTCGGGGTCATCGTCCCAACCCTGGCGCGCGACGTGCTCCACACCGACGCTGCGGGCTACGGCTTCCTGATGGCGGCCACGGGCATCGGGTCGCTGACATCGGCGCTGGGCATCGCGTTCAGCGGGAGGCCGCGGGTAGCGCTGATTGGCATTGGCGCGACGGTCCTCGGTGCGGCTCTCATCGTCGCCGCCACGATTGGGATCTTCTGGCTGGCGCTGCCGGTGATGGCGGTGATTGGCTTTGGCGCCATCGCGATGGCGGCAACCGCAAACACCACCATCCAGATGGCGGTCCCCGACGAGTTGCGCGGCCGCGTGATCAGCGTCTACACCACCGTGTTTGTGGGCTCAACGCCGATAGGCGGTCTGCTCATGGGCGGCATTGCGTCACGCTTTGGCGTCCAAGCATCCCTCCTCGTCGGCGGGATTGCCTGCGTGATCGCCGGCCTCGTTGGCGTGGTGTGGCTGCGCCGGATCCGGGCGGATGAGGCCGCAGCACGCCCAGTGCGAGCGACCGCTAGCTAGCTGAGCTCGCGCTGCACGCTCAGCACGTCCTTGAGCTGCTCCACGCGGCCCATCACCTTGGCCAGTTGGGCAACAGACGCCACCTGCAGCGTCATCAGGACGGCTGCTGTGTGGTCCTGGCTCACCGAGACGTTGGCGGCAAGGATGTTGACCCGGTTCTCGGCCATGACCTGG
>CAIYHO010000090.1 GCA_903925955.1 uncultured Chloroflexota bacterium | reverse complement strand
GTCTGCCACCCTCGGCCGCGGTGGGACTCCAGCGTGCCGCCGTACCCCAGCCAGGCGACATCGCCGTTTACTCGGAGCGCCGCAACGCTCACAGGCTCGTCACCGTCAAAGCCTAGGTAGTGGCTCCAGCCGGGCCGGCCCACCGTGGCCGTCACCAGGGCCCCAACGGCGTCCGGCATCTCGAAGGCGGCAAGGCAGACCTCGCCGAACGTCGTTGCGGACTCGGGACCGATCCGCTCGATCAGCAAGGCGGCGGAGGGCGCGGCAACGTCCTTCAGGTCGTGCCACATCTTGACCCACCGACCGCCCTGCTTGTAGCCCTCCGCCGCCAGCCACATCGGCAGTTCCGGCGGCTGTACGCCGGGGGCAACGTGGATGGCGGTCTGTGTGAGGCCCAGATTGTGGAAGAAGGCTGCGGCGGCGGTGACATCCGCCCGGGTTGCAGGCTGCTCCACCCCAAGGCCGACCACGCGGTTGAAGAAGAAGAACTCAAGGATGGTCAGCGCGTGGGCGATGCCGCCGCCGATGACGGCGGTGGATGCGCCAAGCGGGTTGCCGGGCAGTTCCCCAACGGCGGCGTATGCGTCCCCGTACGCCCGGGCCTCCGCCATCTCGAGCCATCGGGCGACATCTGGACTGAGATCTGCTGGGAGCGCGGGAACGGGCTCAATCATGGCGGTTGTCCTCAGACGTCAGGTTGTGGCTGCGGGCCGCCGTGTCCGCTATCGACCGTCGCACAATGACAGACCCGCATGGCGCCCGTACGCCACCACCGCCGGGGCGAGGTGGTGCGCTAGATATTCCCCGCGGGCATCGATTTGGACCAGATCGTGTCGTCCTGATGACTGCGGGGCATCACCGCGACAGAAACCGGGCAGAAACCATGCCCAAAGCCGCCCAAACCGCTCCGGCGATGACTCGGGGGCATCGCCCCGACAAGATCTGCGCCAAATCGATGCCCCCGAGGCATCGGGGCGACCGGTGCGAGGGCGGCGGCAGATCGGGGGATTGGTCCGCCTAGGCAGGCGCGCGGCACCCGCACGGCACGTCGGGCGGGGCAAGGACGAAGTGGACGCCCTCAAGCCCCTCAAGGGAGAACGTGTCGGCAGGCTCTGCCGCCACGTCGATGACGAGGTGTGGCTCGCTCCAGCGGGCGTACTGGTCACGGTCCATAAAGAACTCGTGACCGCCAAGTGAACCAAGCCGGACATCGGCGGCCCCCATCAGGAGGTCGCCGCGCCGGACACAGATTGGTGCGCTGCCTTCGCAGCAACCGCCCGACTGGAGGAAGACCAGCGGTCCGTGCGCAGTGCCCAGACGCTCAATGAGCGCGAGGGCGGCTGGAGTTGCAGTGACGCAGCCTTCTTCCATCGGACGGTGCTCCTCAGGTCTGGTGGGCTCTAGAAGAAGCCGAGCGGCTTCGGGTCGTAGCTCACCAAGAGGTTCTTGGTCTGGGTGTAGTGGTCAAGCATCATCGCGTGCGTCTCACGACCCACGCCGGACCCCTTGTAGCCACCAAACGCGGCACCGGCCGGGTACAGGTGGTAGCAGTTGGTCCAGACGCGACCGGCCTGGATGGCGCGGCCCATGCGGTAGGCGCGGGAACCATCGCGGGTCCACACGCCGGCGCCCAGACCGTAGATGGTGTCGTTTGCGATCTCGAGCGCCTCGGCCTCGTCCTTGAAGGTTGTGACCGCCAGGACGGGTCCGAAGATCTCCTCCTGGAAGATGCGCATCTTGTTGTGACCGCGGAATACCGTGGGCTGGAAGTAGTAGCCGCCCTCGGTCTCGCCCGGGAGGACAGTCCGGTTGCCGCCGATGAGGAGCTCGGCACCCTCGGCGCGGCCAATCTTGCAGTAGCTCTCGATCTTCTCAATCTGCGCCGCGGAGACCTGGGCGCCAATCATCGTGGAGAGGTTGAGCGGATGGCCCTGCTTGATGGCCGCGATCCGGTCGAGCGCCCGCTCCATGAACTTGTCATAGATGGACTCATGGATGAGCGCGCGCGATGGGCAGGTGCAGACCTCGCCCTGGTTGAAGGCGTAGAGCACGAGGCCCTCAATCGCCTTGTCCAAGTAGTCGTCGTCGGCCGCCATCACGTCTTCGAAGAAGATGTTCGGCGACTTGCCGCCGAGCTCCGTGGAAGACGGGATGATGTTCTGCGCCGCGTACTGCATGATCATGCGGCCGGTCGTGGTCTCGCCGGTGAAGGCGATCTTCGCGATCCGCTTGCTTGTTGCGAGGCCCATGCCAACTTCGGCGCCGGGCCCGTTGACAACGTTGAGGACGCCGGCCGGCAGAACGCTGCCGATGACTTCCATCAGCTTCAGGATGGACCACGGCGTGGGGCTGGCGGGCTTGACCACCGTGCAGTTGCCCGCGGCTAGGGCCGGGGCAATCTTCCACGCGGCCATGAGGAGCGGGAAGTTGAACGGGATGATCTGCCCGACAACACCCAGCGGCTCGCGGAAGTGGTACGCGATGGTGTCCTTGTCGAGCTCGTTGATGATGCCGTCCGAGCTCCGGATCACGCTCGCGAAGTAGCGGAAGTGGTCAATGGCCAGCGGGATGTCCGCCGCGAGCGTCTCGCGAACCGGCTTGCCGTTGTCCCAGCTCTCGGCAACCGCGAGCATTTCGGCGTTGGCCTGCATCGCGTCGGCAACCGCGTTGAGGACGGCCGAGCGCGCGGCCACGGAGGTCTCACCCCAGGCCTTCCTGGCGGCGTGGGCCGCATCGAGCGCCAGGTCGATGTCCTCAACCGTTGACTTGGCAACCGAGGTGAAGACGTTGCCGGTGACCGGGGACTTGTTCTCCGAGTACTGGCCCTTCACCGGGGCAACCCACTCGCCGCCGATGAAGTTGCTGTACTTGTCCAGGAGCGTGACCGGGCTGCCGGGCTGTCCGGGGGCCGCGTAGATTGTGTCTGCCATGAGCCTGGTTTCCTCCGAGCGTCCCATCAGGACGCAAACGAGCGGTACGGCATGCCCCGAACGCGGGCCCCCTGCAAGGCCCCAGCGAGGCCGACGTTGGATCGGCGAGAACTGAAAGCAGTCGGCGATCTGTTGCGGGCGCTCCTGTCTCCCTCCGCCTGGCGGCTGACGGGACAGCCAGGGCGCTTCGGACCGTAGGTCGGACTCCGGTCCCGGGATGATTGGCCTGTCGCGGCCCGGTCTCGTAGGGCCAAAGGTCACAAGATGTTGAAATTCGCTCGTTGCAGGTTCAGTATGTTGAACAGCATGGCTTGTTGTGCGATACTCGCGCCATGAAGGACGCGACCCCGCCAGCCGCGGAAAGCCAGCCAGTGCGCCTTGCCGCCGCGGCCATCGCGGCGGCGGCGGCGCTCGGCTCGGTTGTCCATACCGCACGATCCGGCCGGTACACCCTCGCCGCCCTTGCGGTCCGAGCGGGGATCAGCACGGGTCTGCTCAGCCTCATTGAGCGCGGCGGCGGCAACCCGTCGTTCACCACGCTCGTTCGGCTTGCGACGGCCCTCGACATGGAGCCGGCCGCGCTCGTCGCCGCGGCAACCGCCGGCGCAACTGCCGTACGGCCCGGCGCGGGTGCCGCCACTCTGGAGGGCGCCGTGATCGCGCCAAGCGGAGCCACCGCGTCCAATGGCTCCCCCTGGCAGACGCAGATGGTGCTCCGCGACGGCCAGGAGGCGTCAGTCTTCGTCCGCGATGGCGCCCTCGAGCTTTCCATGCGCGACGTCACGGCAGACTATGGCCCCGCCGCGACGGCCGGCCGCCTCGCGGTGGATATCAGCCTCACCAACGGTCAGCCTGACGGCGTGCTGGCGCTGCCTCCCGTGGATGATCCGCGCTGGCTTGACGTGGTGAGCGGACGCACGGCGTTCCGGCCGTCATCGGTTGCCTGCAGCATGTTGTTCACGCACGTGGTTCGCTGCACGACGCAGGATCCCTCGTCGGCCAACGTCCAGCACTGGATCAGCGAACTGCGCGGCTACCTCGTGGCCGCGGGGGATCCGATGCAGCCCGCGTTGCTTGAGGTCTTCGGGTGAGGAGGGCACCGGCATGACCGCGTCTGTTGCCGCCATGCGGACGGTTGAGGATGCTGCCGCGATCATCGCGTCGGGCGCCGTCGTTGTTGTCGCCGGGACCCAGGAGCTGCTGCGCCAGCTTCCGCGCGGCAGCTGGGTTGGCGGCACGATGCGCTACTTCATGACATCAGCGGGCGGCGTTGAGACAGACGAGCGGGTCCTTGTCACGGAGCTCCCGGTGGAGCCTGCAAAGGTCAGCGTCCGGACGTACAACGCGGCCGAACTGCCCTGGATTGTCACCGACGCCCCGGCCAACGGCTTCTCGCTGGTGATCCTCCCCTCGGGCAGCGCGGCGCATGTCGCCTACGCGGAGCGCGCGCCGTATCTCCCTGGCCTCTTCCGGACACCCATCGTCGGGTGGGTTTCGGGCGTGCGGCTGGCGGATCTTGGCACCGTTGCACCGCTTGCGATTGACGGCCGGACTGGCGAGGTGACAGGCGATCGCGCGGTGGTCCTGCACGCGCAGCTCCCCGACGAGCTGACGGCTCGTGTTGAGATCGTGAACCCGTTTGAGACGGGATCCGGCGATGTGATCACCTTCCCCGAGGAGGGGATGTCGGCGCGGGACTGCCTTGTGGGCGGCCAGCCCCGGAACTTCGCGCAGTATCTGCAGGAGATCGGTGCCGACACGCGCCTGCCCCTGGTTGCGGACTACGCGGGCGTGCCAGTGAACACCAGCGTCCAGTCCGTTGACGCTTCGGCGGGGTTGGTCCGCTTCTACGCGCCGGTCTTCACGGGTATCGAGTACCGCATGGCGGCACCGGTGCCGGACTACCGAGAGGCATACTCGGCCGCCCTCGCCGCCGCGCCGGGCGGCGCCGCGTTTGCCTGCAGCTGCATCCTCAACTACGTCTACGGCGAGCTTGAGGGCCAGACGGTTGGGGACCTGGTGGGCCCGATGACATTTGGCGAGATCGCCTACCAGCTGCTGAACCAGACGGTGGTCCGGCTCTCGATCGTCGAGGGGTAGGGGGCCCGAGCACGTCGGGCCAACGTCAGGCGGCAGGCTCCTGGCGCAGACGGCTCCCACGGGTCGCCATCACGCCCACCCCGCAATCGCCGCCAGCGTCGCGCCGTCCCTGGCTGTGGTGAGGAAGAGCGCCCTGAGCGGCGGGTTTGCCAGCGCAGTTGCGCGAGTGTCCAGCGGGTGGGGTGCACCGCCAGCGTGGACACTCGCGAGCGGAGACTCAGATCCCGGAGCTTGTCCCGAAGTGGTTGCCGACCCACACGTTGCCGCTGCCCGTGTCAAGGGCATCGAGGCAATCGGTGTGGGACCTGTCGTTCTGATGGGCCGCGTTGTGGCTGAACGTGTTGGCGGTGGCGCCGCCGTCGGCCACGAAGCCATAGCCGGCATTGGTGTTGGCGGTGTTGTCGCTGAGCGTGTTGCCGGTCACGCCGAAGACCAGGAACCCGTTGGCGTTGCCGTTTGCGGTGTTGTGGGACAGGACGTTTGCCGTCGCCCCGTCGCCAAGCGAGAACCCGTTCCCGTTGGCGTTGCCGTTGGCCGTGTTGCCGCGGAGCGTGTTGTCGTAGGAGCCCGAGCCAAGGTCGAAGCCGGCACTGCAGCCGCTGGCCTTGTTGCCAACCAGCGTGGCCCCGTGGGTTCCGTCATACAGCCCAAAGCAGGCCCATGGACTACCGACCGCGGTGTTGTCCTCAACCCGCAGACCGCTGGTGGCGAGGAACAGGAAGCCGTTGCCGCCGTCCGGGCCGTTGTCCTTTGCGACGTTGTCGGTGATCCGCAGGTCACCCGATCCGCGGAATGTGAACCCGCTGTCCTGGTTCGCGATGCTCCGGTTCCCGCGCACGACACCGGACGTGGTGCCATCGACCGCAAATCCGTCTGCCCGGTTGTGGCTGGCGGTGTTGCCGATGACCTGGGTGCCGTCGGCACCCTCAAGGAAGAACCCGCCGCCGTTGTGGCTGGCTGAGTTCCCCCGCACGACGTTCCGCTGCGAGCCCTCGAGGAACCAGAAGCCCGGCCCGGACGAGTTGGACGCGGTATTGGAGGTGAAGGAGTTGCCGGACGATGAGCCGGCGGTGAAGCCAACCCCGTTCCCGATCGAGGCGTTTGACTCCACGCTGGCGCCGGTCGTGCCCACGAGCACGATGCCAACGCTCGTGTTGTCGCGGACGATGTTGTTCGTCACCCGGGTCTCGCTCGTCCTCCACAGGACAAGCCCGTTGTCGCCGTTGCCCGTGAGCCGGTTTCCCGCGATCGTCGCGCCGGCGACGGTGTCAAGGACGATTCCGGCCAGCCCATTGCCGATGACTGTGTTGTGCACGAGGCGCAGCCCCGTGGTGTCAAACGAGTACATCCCGTGCAGGCTAAACCCAGACACGATGCAGTTGCGGACCGTGACGCCGGTGGCCCAGTGGACCGAGATGCCACCGTTCAGATCGCCCGAATCGGGGCCGAACACGGTGTGGCCGGCGCAGTCGAGCGTCACCCCATCGGTCTCGACCAGGATGCTGCCGGCGTAGTCCTCCGTCAGCGTCGTGGATGAGGTGATGACCCACATCCCCGATGAGGCCGAAACGGCAAACGAACCCGCCGTTGACAGGAGCAGCAGGCTCGAGGCGGCAACTGCCACCGCCAACCTGCGCAGGGACTGTGCTTGCATGACGCCATTCCTCCATTCGTTCTTCCACATGCCCGCGGCAAGGGCGGGCATCACATCCACCGCCTGTGTCACGCGGCGCCGGCGACCATGTCGGCCAGGCCGGGCTCGATGCGGAGGCGGCTCCGGGCTCGACAGAGCAGCGTCCGTGTTGCCGCATCGGTTCGGCCAAGCTTGCGGGCGATGTCGGGGCTGGACGCGCCCTGCGCTGCCATGACAACCGCACTCCGGTAGTCGGCCGGCAGCGTCGCCAGTGCCCGCTGCACCGTGGTGTCCTGCTCGCGCTGCACCACCTCGGCGTCTGGCTCACCCGGGGTGTCGAGCCGCACGAGCCGCGGTGCAGTTCGCCGCACCACCGTCTCGTGGCGCGCGCCGCTGATGATCAGGTTGCTGCAGGTCCGGTACAGCCAGGCCGGAACGTTGTCAGGGACACGCCCGGCGCGAATCTCGACAAACAGCCGGAGGAACGCCTCCTGGGTGGCGTCGGCGGCGACCTCCGGATCGCGCGTGATGCGCTGTGCGACACCCCTGATGGCGGCCGCGTGCTCCAGATACGCCGTCGTCACAAGGTCCTCCGCCGCGGCCGCTTCCAAGTCCAGGTTGATGCCCATGTCCGTCTCTCCTGCGTGTCGATGAGGGCACCATCGCATCCGGTCTCTGCGGAACCGACGCGGCAGGACTGCGGTGAACCTGCGGTGCCGTGCACCACACGGACGCCACGCACGCCATGGACGCCAGCCTTCTCTAGTGCAAAGATGGACACACGGATGCTGCGGCCGAAGTCGGCAGCTGGCCGGGGGATGGCGGATGGAGAACAGCGCCGCTCAGCTTGAAGTGGCAACTCTGGCGCTGACGGCGATTCTCGCCCTCTGGCTTGGACTAGCCGTGCTCACCCGGTTTCCCACCGTTGCCGCGCGGGCCTTCGCCTTGTTGGCGCTGGTGCTCGCCATCTGGTGCGGCGCCACAATCGTCGAGCGGCTTTCGGGTTCTGCTGGCGTCATCAGCGCCGGCAGGGTGGTAGAGGAGCTCGCTACCGGCGCCCTCCTGCCCGCCATGGTGGGGCTATCGCTCTTCATCGCAAGCGGGGGCCATCCGCGGCGCTGGCAGCTGGGCCTGTTGGGGCTCGCCTACATCCTCAACGTTGGACTTGCGCTGCCCGGGGGCACCACTCCGGGAACCCATATCCCAATCGGCCTGCCCAGCCTCACGCTCGGACTGGTCCACGCCGAGGACGTTGACACGGCTCGGATCATCGTCCGCCTGACCACGATCCTCACCGCCATTGTCATGCTGCTGGTTGCATTTCGAGGGACGGGCTCGGGATCACGGCGGCTGCAGGTTGGGATCACGCTGGCGGCGATGGTGCTTGCCGGGGCGGGCGGCTCCCTGCGCGTGTTCGATGCGGTGCTGCACACGGATGCGTGGATTGGCGTATCGATGGTCAGCGTCTCCATGATCCTGATGGCCTCCGTTGTGTTCTCGCCCGGCCTCTTCTTTGCGCCCCGCGTGGCGACATCCGCGTTCTGGGCGTCGCTCGGGACCGGCGTTGCGCTGTTTGCGCTCGTCAGCGTGCTGCTGGTTGTTGACTACGGCAGTCGCAACTTGCTTGCCGTTGATGCCCCGCTGCCCACGGTCTTCGCCCTGGTGATGGCGATTGCGCTCTATGAGCCTGCCGTTGGGCGGGCCCGCATGCGTCTTCGCGGACGCACCCCGGCCGACCTTGCACGCGACCGACTCCTGCGGGCCATCGGGCCCTCGGTGGCATCGGAGCGCCCGGCGGAGGCGGACCTGCAGCCGGCCCTGACGCGGCTGGCGGGCACGCTGGGGTTGGCGGGTGTGGCCGTGATCCGGCCTGACGGGTCGGTCGCCGCAGTTGAGGGCCAACCGCCGGATCCGCACACGGCCTCGGTGATCCCGCTGGTGGCCGGCAACGAGGTCGTTGGCGAACTCCGGATGGGGCCGAGGCTTTCGGGCGAGCCGCTTGGCGCCCGTGATGAGGCAATCGTCCGGCTCTCGGCCGCATATGCGGCAGCCGCGCTCCAGGCCGGTCGCCGCGAGGACGAGCAGATTGAGGCGATGGCGGATCTCGCCCGCGACCGAGTGACAGTTGAATCGGCCGCCCAACAGCTACACGACGCGATGGTGCGGCCCGATGCCGCCGCACCTGGCCTCCGGGTCTTCGCCTTGGGACCCCTCCGGGTTGAGCGGGGAGGTGTCACGGTGGAGCGGTGGGGCGGCGAGAAGGCCGGCACGCGCCAGGCGCTTGCGCTGTTTGCCTTCCTCCTCGATCGCGGGGAGCGCGGTGTGCAGAAGGACGAAGTCCTGGAGCTCATCTGGCCCGATATCGATATTGAGCGCGCAGATCTTGCGTTTCACCGGACCCTCGGCGGGCTGCGCCACACGCTCGCTGAGACCCCGGAACGGGCCAAGCGTGTCATCCGCTTCCAGAACGACCGCTATCGGCTGGATGCTGCGGTTGTGGAGTGGTCAGACGCGGCCGAGTTTGAGGCCAACCTTGCCGTTGCTCGCCAGGCAGTCGACGCTGGCCGGTCGCTCGCCCTGCTTGAGTCCGCGCGCGGGCTGTACCGGGGCGACTACCTCGATGACTGCCCGTTCTACGGCGACAGCGCGTTTGTGGAGGACCGGCGGGCGTCCCTCCGAGACCGCTACGTGGATCTGCTGGTTGGGTTGGGCGAGCGGTACGAGGCTGGCGGGGACCGCGCATCGGCGGCCGCGGCGTTCCGTGAGGCCTCGGGGCTGGCGTCTGACCGGAACTCGCTGGCCGGGGCAGGACTCGCACGCGTGGCGGCAGGCGGCTGAGGAGTTGGTTCGCGCCAGTCCTCTTGTCGCGCCTGCCGCCTATGCGGGTAGAGGCGGTCAGCCGCCCGTTGGGCCGGCGTACGTCAGGACAAACGATCCTCTGCCGCGGCCGAACCAGTACGTGTAGTCGTACTGGCCGGGGCTTGCGGGCTCAACCGCCCACCCGATGCCGTCCGGGATTGCGTGGTTGTCCCAGATCTGGAAGACAACGGAGAAGTCCCGGCACCCGGCGTTCCACGGTGCCGTGTAATCGCAGAGGTACCCGGAGGCGCCGGCAGCCGTCCAGCCCGTCTCCGGTCCGAAGAATGACGCCAGCAACTGGGCGTGGGACTCCTTGACGGGCGGCCAGTCGAGCGCCATGAAGGGGAACGGCGGGTTGGCCACGTCATAGGGCGCCCAGAAGATGTCGAGGGTGCCGGGGACCATCCGGCTCTCCGTGGGCTCCTTGAAGTCCGCGTGGACATGGCCGATGACGGTGCCGTTGCCATCGGTCATGTCGAAGTTGCCGACAAAGTGGTTGACCTTGGGGGTGCGTGGCCCGGCGGTCACACTGGACGCACCAACCGAGGCCAGAAGCACGAGTGCGGCGAGAAGCGCGACGGTCCTGCGCATGCCTGTCCTCCAGGGACGCATCATGCCGATCTGCCTCGCGAGTTGTTTGCGAATGCTCGGCCGGCGCTCTGTTGACGCGCGGGCCGCGAAACCGTCACACCCGCGCCGCTCTGCGTCTGCTCTGGGTATTCCCCTCACGCATCGATTCGCACCCGTTCGTGTCACCACGATTACTGCGGGGCATCGCCGCGACAGATTCCGGGTAGAAACGGGGCCGAAATCCCCCCGAATCTGCTTCGCTGATGTCTCGAGCTGGGCATGATCACCTGAACTGGCCCCACTTTCGGCCAGTTTGATCATCAGCACTGGCCCCACCCCCGACCCCACGTCCGTACGCTCGAGAGGTCTTGCCAGGCCGACGAGCGACGGAGGAAGGAGTTGTCGAGGGTGGAGCAGTTCGAGCGTATCCGCCGGGAGCACCGGGAGGAAGAGGTGTCGATCCGCGAGCTGGCGCGCCGTCACGGCGTGCACCGGCGCGCGGTCCGCCAGGCCCTGGAGTCGGCGGTCCCGCCGCCCCGGCAGCCGCACGAGCGGGCCCGGCCGGCCATCGGGCCGCACGCCGCCACGATCGCGCGCTGGCTCACGGAGGACCAGGCCGCGCCCCGCAAGCAGCGCCACACCGCCCGGCGGATCTGGGAGCGCCTGGTCGACGAGGAGGGCGCGACGGTGTCCGAGGCCACCGTCCGGCGCCGCGTCCGGGAGTGCCGCCGCGAGCTGCACCTCGACCGCGTCGACGTCGCGATCGTCGCGCTCCACAACCCGGGCGACGAGGCGCAGGTCGACTTCGGCCTCGCCGAGGTGGTCCTCGCGGGCGAGAGGGTCCAGGTCGCGGTGTTCGAGCTGCGCCTGAGCCACTCGGGCGCGGCGGTCCACGTCGCCTTCGGATCCGAGGGGCAGGAGGCGTTCCTCGAGGGCCACGTCACGGCGTTCGCGCGGCTCGGCGGCGTGCCCCGGACGATCCGGTACGACAACGCCCGGGCCCTGGTCGCCCGGGTCCTGAAGGGGCGCGACCGCGCCGAGACCGAGCGGTTCATCGCCCTGCGCAGCCATTACGGCTTCGACTCGTTCTTCTGCATCCCGGGCGAGGGGGGCGCCCACGAGAAGGGCGGCGTCGAGGGCGAGGTCGGCCGGCAGCGGCGGCGCTTCTTCGTGCCGGTGCCCAGGGCGGGGAGCCTCGCCGAGCTCAACCGGAGGCTCGAGGCGGCCGACCGGGCGGACCTCGCCCGCCACATCGGCAGCCGGCGCCCGACGGTCGGGGCCATGGGCGAGGCGGACCGAGCGGCGCTCCGGCCGCTGCCCGCGGAGCCCTTCGACGCCGCGCGGGTGACCCCGGTGAAGGTCGACTCGAAGGCCCGGGTGTGCGTGCGCCAGTGCTTCTACTCGGTGCCGGCGCGGTACGCGGGCCGGCAGCTCACGGCGCGCATCGGGGGCACCGCGATCGAGGTCGCCGACGCCGGCACGGTCGTCGCCCGCCACGAGCGGAGCACCGTCCGGGGCAGCCAGACCCTGCTGCTCGACCACTACCTCGAGATCCTCTCCCGCAAGCCCGGCGCGATGCCGGGCGCGCTCGCCACCGCCCAGGCGCGCGAGCAGCGCGTGCTGACCGCGGCCCATGAGGCGTTCTGGAGGCGGGCGCGCCGCAGGCTGGGCGACGCCCCGGGCACCCGGGCCCTGATCGAGGTCCTCCTGCTCCACCGGTCGCTCCCGTTCGCCGCGGTCTGCGCCGCTCTCGACACGGCCAACCGGATCGGCTCGGCCGACCCGGGCCTGGTGGCCGTCGAGGCGCGCCGGATCGCCGAGGGGCGCCGGCCGACGGGCTCGGCGGTCGAGCGCCCCGGGCTGCGGCGCTTCGACCGGGACGCCCCCGCGCTCGCGGTGTACGACGGCCTGCTCGCGGGGACGGCCCGGTGAGGGGCCTCACGGAGGAGGCCGCGGGCGTCGCCATCGGGGCCGCCGCGCGGGTGCTGCACCTGCCGACCGTCCGCGCGTCGGCCGACGAGCTCGCCGCCGCGGCGGTCCGGGACCGGGTCACCCACCGGGCGTACCTCGCCGAGCTGCTCTCGGCCGAGGTCGACGACAGGGAGGCGAGGCGGCGGGAGCGCCTGATCGCCGAGGCCCGGTTCCCCAGGGTCAAGCGCCTCGCGGAGTTCGACCTCGGGGCGACGCCCTCGATCGGGCCCGCCGTGCTCGGGACGCTGGCCCAGGGGGCATGGATCGCCGCGGGCGAGCCCGTCGTGCTCCTGGGCGACAGCGGCACCGGCAAGACCCACCTGCTGATCGGGCTCGGGATGGCCGCCTGCGAGCGGGGGCTGCGCGTCCGCTACGCGACCGCCGCGGCCCTGGTCAACGAGCTCGTGGAGGCCGAGGACGAGCGCGGGCTGTCCAAGGTGGTCGGGAGGTACGGGCGCCTGGACCTGCTGTGCCTGGACGAGCTGGGGTACCTGCACCTCGACCGCCGGGGCGCGGAGCTGCTGTTCCAGGTCCTCACCGAGCGCGACGAGCGGGCCTCGATCGCGGTCGCGTCCAACGCGCCGTTCTCCGAGTGGGGCCAGACGTTCACCGACCCGCGGCTGGCCGCGGCGGTCGTCGACCGGCTCACCTTCCGGGCCCACATCCTCGAGACCGGGACCGCCTCGTACCGGCTGCGGACGAGCCAGGGGAAGCGCAAGGAGGGACCGCCAGCGGCCTGATCACCGACCCGACCAGCAGTCAGTTCAGCGGTCGGGGGTGGGGCCAGTTCTGATGATCACGGCGGGGCCAGTTGACATGATCATTCCCACTCGAGCGCATCACCGGGACGCGAAGTGGGCCGAATCGATACCTGTGGGGCATAGGCGCGACCCAGCCCAGCAGGGCCTATTCCGGTTCCCCGACCACCTCGACGTCGACCGGGACCACTGGCCAGCGGGCGTCCGTCGTGATGATCCGGCTGGCCGCGAGCACCACTGCGGTCGCCACAACGAGCGCGTCCGAGAGGCGAAGCCCGGGGCCGTGCGCGGCGCGAAGCGAGGCGGCCACCCGACCGATGGCCCGTGTCGCCGGCTCCACGCGGGCTGGGAGCGCGTCCAGAAACTGGTCCACCGTGGCGACCGCCTCAGGCCCGCTCCGGCTCGGCGAGACGAGACACTCGGCGTACGCAGAGGCCGGCAGGACGAACCCGTCGCCCGCGTCCTGCGCATCGGCGAGCGCCTGCATCGCGGTGGCATGGTGGACGTCGCTGGCGTCGAGCACCGCGATCACGACGCCCGCGTTCAGGACGATCAGTCCCATTCGTTGCGAAGCTCGTCCAGCTCGCCTCGCGGATAGACGCCAGTCAGGGCGCCGGCGAACCGCGTCAAGGGGTCCACGTCCCGGGTCAGGACAACCTCGCCCGGCCCGCGAACCTCCGCGCGCAGCGTGTCCCCCACCCGAATCCCTGCCAGCTGCAGGGCCTCAAGCGGGAGCGTCACCTGGTTCTTCGCGCTGACGCGCGTGTACCCGCGCCGCCAACAGACTGAGCCGCCACGACCTACGACGACGGAGCTGGGCTCCCAACGACGGTCACGTCGCCCGCCAGCCAGTAGCGATCCGTCTGGCACGCCGCGGGAATCGGCATGCTGAGCTGGGAGCCGATTGAGTCGGCTTGGTATTCCCCGCCAACAATCGAGACCTCGTCGCCGATCCGGGCCAGAACCTTCCCGCTCGAGTCGACGATCGCGACGCCGCTTCGGGAGCTGCCGGGCTGCCACACCACCAGCCAGGCGCCGCGTTGCTTGTCCACCAGGGAGACGCAGTCACCCGATAGCGCGAGCCGGCCTGTCTGGACGGCTGCCGGGCTCGAGCCGCCCCAGTCGACATGCGTGGGGAGATTGGTCCGAACGGGGGCGCCGCACGCAGACACCACGAGCGCGAGCACCAAGAGGGCAGCACCAGGGATCTGC
The DNA here is from genome assembly GCA_903925955.1 of uncultured Chloroflexota bacterium. Taxonomy (GTDB): domain Bacteria; phylum Chloroflexota; class Limnocylindria; order Limnocylindrales; family CSP1-4; genus CAIXZV01. Next base: position 1,954 of record CAIYHO010000090.1, on the reverse strand, counting down.
ATCGGTTACCTACCTTCGATGCCGATTATCTTGCGCTAACGGAGCGCGCGCGGGTCGGCTGCTTCATTGCTGGCACCGACTTGGCGCCACCGCTCCCGCAACCGGGCGTCTTGACATGTTGGGCCGCTGGGGTTGATGCTGGACACACAACCATTCCGTTTCTTTAGTTTGTGACACATGGCAGCCCTCCCTCCCGACGACGACCTCCTCACCACGGGCCAGGCGGCCGAGATCCTCGGCACCACCGCCCGGCACGTCGTCGACCTGTGTCTTCGCGGCGAGTTGCCGTACTCGCTCGCTGGGACGCATAGGAGGCTGCGTCGAGCGGACGTCGTCGCACTTGCGGGGCGGACCGCTGCAAACCGGGGCGGGCCATTAACTGATGACCAACTCCGCTCGCTCTGGCTCCATCGCGCGGCGGCGGGAAGGGTGGCCATCGATCCCGTTGGGTCTCTCGCTCTCGCCCGCTCTGCCATCGAACGCTCCCTCGCCCGCGAGCCGGCTGGCGCGCGCTGGCTCCGTGGCTGGCTGGCCGTCATTGACCGCGGGCCCGAGGCCGTCATGCGTACGATGACCTCCACGGACCCGCTGGCGCGAGAACTGCGTCAGAACTCGCCGTTCCTAGGCCTACTTGCGGATGATGAGCGGCTGCGAATCCTGGAGGCGTTCCGGGAGGCGCGTGCCGCGGGGAGCATCGGGCGGTGAGGAGGGCCGAGCTCGAGCACGTGCTGCGCGCCGCGTCGCGCATCGTGAACCAGCGAGACTTCCTCGTGGTGGGCTCGGCGGCCATTCTCGGGTCGTTTGACGAGACGTTGCTGCCCGCGGCGGCAACGCGTTCGGACGAGGCCGACTTGGCTCCGTACGACGACCCCGACGGTGAAAAGAGCCTCGCAGTTGAGGGATCGCTTGGCCAGGGCTCCATGTTCCACGACACCTTCGGCTACTTCGCGGACGGCGTGGACTTCACGACGGCCGTGGTCCCTCTCGGCTGGGAGACTCGGCTCGTGGTCTTCGACACGCCGGGCAGTCAGGACGGTCGGGGACTCTGTCTGGAGCCCCACGATCTCGCCGCGTCAAAGTTGGCCGCTGGGAGGGACAAGGACTACGAGTTCGTGACGGCGCTGCTGGAAGCCAACCTCATCAGGATCGGCATCCTCGCGGAGCGCGTCGATGGCCTTCCACGCGAGCGCGTCCTGCCAGGCTTCCTGCGTCGGGCCCAGCGGTTCATCGACGGGCGCCTGGTGGAGCGGAAATAGCCCGATTGCGCCGATTACCGTGCGCTAGAAGCGGTGTAGCCTACGATCCTCTTGTTCAGCAGCTGCGCGACGCGCCTTCTGAGCACGGAACACGCCGGGGTGTAGCGCAACGGCAGCGCACGTGCTTTGGGAGCCGCAGGGCCGGTTGCGGCGTACCCGGGGCGCATCTGAGCGTGGACCGCTGAGCGGTGTAGGCGGCGACTATTGTGCGCTAGCCGAGCGTGCGCGGGTCAGCCGCCCCGAGCAGGTTTGTCGGCGACACTCTGCGGACGAGGCGTCCTGAAACCGTTCATTCTCCGTTTGACTTTGAACACTTAGAGCGCCACTATCCGTTAACCGTCCACTGACGCGGACGAAGTGAACGGCTGGGAGCAGGATGCCCCGAACTGTTGAGCGAGTGTGGGAGGGCGATCCCGGCGCCATGGGCGGCCGGCGCTCCCGTGCGACCTTCCGCTACAGCGCCTTCGTCCCTGACCTGATTGCCGGCATCGCACCAGCAGTGCCCTTCGAGACAGCGCGGATTGCCGCCGACGCCGAGGCTGCGATCGAGGCGCTGAACCATCGAGCGTCCGTCGCCGGGCTCGAGGCAATCGGCCCACTGCTCCTTCGCTCGGAGGCGGTGGCCTCATCGCGCCTCGAGGGATACGACGTCAGCTCGCTGAACCTGGCCCGCGCCCTGGTCGATCCTCGGGCCGCGC
>CAIYHO010000089.1 GCA_903925955.1 uncultured Chloroflexota bacterium | reverse complement strand
CGCGCCGCCGCCGCCAATGGGCTTGCCGGCGGGACCCTCCGTCCAGGTCGCACCGGCATCCTTGCTCCGCCACCAGCGCATGGACCAGCCCGCATAGTCCTGGAACCCGCCGGCGTCGCGGCGCTCCTCAAACGAGCGCAACACCAGGCCGTCTGCATCGGCCGTGAGGAGACGCGACCCCGCATCCACGGACGCGTACCAGGCGGGCGGGTAGACCGGCCCCCTGACACTGGCCGCCCCATTCGGCAGCGGTGTGGTTGTCCAGTGGACGAGGTCGGTGGTGGTCACCGCATCCGTCTCCGAGGGAGCCAGCGCGAGCAGCGTCCCGCCAGCCGCTCCGATGATGGCGCCTTTCCACATGAGCTTGGTCTGGAACGTCTGGTAGTCACTCGCCTTTGGACAACCGGACGCCGTCGTGGGCATCGGGGTTGGCGCCTGCAGCACGGGGCCTGCGGGCGCGAGGTCCACCGGTGTCCAGTTCACCCCTGCGGTATCGGCGCTCCACAGGCGGAGTTGCGCTCCCTGGCCCGAGTTGAGATCGGTACCGGTGAAGCACGCGTGCTCCCTGCCAGCAAGTGCAAGCTTGCCGCCAACGTCGTAGACACCGGTGGCCTGGACGGCCCATGTGGCCGTGAGGTCCGCGGCGACCGTCCACGTGCGACCGTCTGCGGAGCGAAGCGCCAGCGCGTGGCTCGTCTGGTTGGCACCAGGGCGGAACAGGGCGCCCACTGCCCAGAACTCGCCGCCGCGGACCATGACGTTGTTGAGCACGACACGACTGCCGGTCTCGTTGACGGCCGAGCGCGGGTCTACCCGGGTCCACGTCTTGCCGTCAGGCGAGAACCAGAGGAAGGACTGGGCGAGAACGTCCCCAAAGTCCTTCGCGCCGCGGCTGGAGAAGTACGCCACGCCGAGCACCACCATGCCGGCATCGGAAGAAGTGGCGGCAAATGGCTGGATCCCCTGCCACCAGAGCGTCTTATGCCCGGCAGGCGCGTCGAGCCCCTTCTGGTCGTCAAGCTTGGTCACAACCCATGAGCCGTCGGCGGCCGCGGTGGCAACCGCCGGCGCGTTGCTTCTGCTGCCGAAGAAGTACGTGGTGGCCCCCAACTGCGCCACCCCGGACCCAAACCCGGCAGGGAGCTTCACGCTGGGGTCAAGGAACTGCACGCCGGCGGGCAGCATGACCGGGCCACCATCAGCAGGCGTCGTGGCGCCTGGCGTGGGGGTTGCGCCGGGCGCCGACGATGGGCTTGCCGTTGCTGCCCCGCTTGGCCCCGGAACGCCGCTCGCAACAGGGCTGGGCGGAGGCGAGCCACAGGCACCGGCCATGAGGGCAACGATCAAGCCGAGGGCAGCGGCTCGCGGGAGGAGGTGGATGACGGCGGACCCCCGAAGGAACGGCGATGGGTTGCGCCATCATGCGCCAGACGCCGGTGAGTGTCGCGCGCGGCAGACCAGGACGCGTGCAAAACGGCCGTGCACGCCGTCACGCCACGCGCCATCATCCGCGCATGAAACTGCATCCAAACCCTCCCCGGATGGTCACCGTGGCGCTGGCGGTTGCGCTGG
>CAIYHO010000088.1 GCA_903925955.1 uncultured Chloroflexota bacterium | reverse complement strand
GTCATCCCCAAAGAGCCGGTCGCCGTGGAGTTCCACAAACTCGTCGGCCATCGCCTTGAGCAGCTCAAGCGTCCGCGGCCGGCGCAGGTTGCGCGCAAGCTGGACGCGGGCCCAGACGGCACCCTTCGGGTCAGTGGCAGCCGCAGCCTCTGCGGCCTTGGCTTCGTCTGCGTCGCGTGCGTCGCGGGCGTCACGTGCGTCACGGCTGTCCTTGCCGTCACGGCCACGGCCCAGCAGGCGGTCAACCACGGCTGGCCTCCTTGGCGCGCGGCGTGATGAGGCGCAGGAGCGCGGCAAGCTCGCGGCGCAGGTCCATGCGGTGCACCACGCGGTCCACAAACCCGTGGCGGAAGAGGAACTCCGCACGCTGGAACCCGGGCGGGAGCTCCTGGCCAATGGTGCCGGCGCCCACGCGTGCACCCGCAAACCCGATGAGCGCGTTTGGCTCCGCAAGGTTGATGTCGCCCATCGCGGCAAACGAGGCAAACACGCCGCCGGTGGTGGGGTCGGACATGACGGACACGTACGGGATGCCCGCGAGCCGGAGGCGCTCCAGGGCAGCCATCGTCTTCGCAAGCTGCATCAGGGCCAACGTGCCCTCCTGCATCCGCGCGCCACCGGACGCGGACACGATCACCAGCGGCACGCGCTCGTCGAGAGCGCCCTCGGCTGCCCGCGCCACCTTCTCGCCCACGACGGCACCCATCGAGCCGCCCATAAACCCAAAGTCCATGGCGAGGATGGCGATGCGCTGGCCCTCGATGCGGCCGAAGCCCCAGATGGCGGCGTCACGGAGACCGGTGGCCACTTGCGCTGCGGCAAGGCGGTCCACGTATGACTTCTGGTCCACAAAACCCAGGCGGTCCACGGATGCGAGACCGAGGTCGCGCTCCTCAAATGAGCCCTCGTCAAGCATCTGCGCAAGCCGCGAGGTGGCCGGCAGCCGAAAGTGGTGACCACAGGACGGACAGACGTGGAGCACCTTCTCCAGCTGCTTGTTGAACAGCTGCTCAGAGCAGCCGGGACAACGGGTCCAGAGCTTGTCGGGCATGGCCTCGCGGCGCGACCGGAAGGACGGGAACTTGACGGGCATCAGGCGTGTCCTCCGGCGCCATTGGCGGCAAGGACGCCGTCTGGGCGCTCGCGGGCGGTGCGGGTACTGGCATGGCTTGCGCGCCAGGCAACAAGCGCCACGCCAACAAGCGAGATGGCGGCGGACGTCAGGGCACCGCCAACGATGAGCGGGCGGGTCAGGCTGCGGGCACCCTCGGCGCGGGCGACGGCATCGGCATCGGCCGGATCCAGCGTGCCTTCCAGGATGGCGACAAGCAGCGGGTCAGCGGGAACGGCAGCCTCCCGAGGCCGAAACGCAATCACGGAGCCGGCGCGCGCTGGCCCGGACTCCTGCGCCATGTCCGCAAGGCGCCCCGCCAGACGCTCCTCAAACCGGAACGACGGGTGGACGCGGACAAGCGACCGGCGGATGACGTCGGAGGCATCACGCAGATCCTCGTCAAGGGCGGTATCGGCAGGGGTTGCGGACGCGCCTCGCTCGGCAGCGGCCAAAAGCGCGTCGAGGTAGCGGTCCGTCACCAGCGCGTCAACCCCGGCCAGCGCGTCCGGCCCGGACAGGTATGGCGATGTCACGAATGACCCCCGCGGCGGCCGGCGCTTGCGCCCAGCTCACGAGCCACGCTGCCCAACGCGCGGTGGATCAGCACGCGAACCGCGCCCTCGGACTTGCCAAGGACGCCGGCGATCTCGGCCGTGCTCATCTCGTCCACAAAGCGGAGCAGGACCGCGCGGCGGCGGTCGTCGGGGAGCGCGCGGACGGCGCGGAGCGCGGTGGCTGCCTCGTCACGCAGGACGGCGCCACCCTCAACGTCCGTGGCGTCTGCGATGGACAGCCCGGCGCCCAGCGCGGCGTCGAGGGATGCGGCGGGCTGACGACGCTGCGTCCGGCGCTCGTTGGCAATCACGTTGCGCGCAATGCGAAAGAGCCAGACGCGGAACGTGGAGGCCTCGGGGCCGTCCTCCGGGCGAGCCTGCTCGCGGAACCGCGGCAGGGCCGCAAGCGCGCGCAGGAACGTGCGCTCCGTGGCGTCTTCGGCCGCGTGATGGTTGGCCAGCTCGTAGAGGGCGAAGGCGTACACCTGGGGCAGGTACTTCCGATACAGGGCGTCAAACTGGGCTGGATCGCGGCGCGCAGTCTCCACGAGACGACGGTCGCGGTCAAGCACCACCACCGGCGTGGCGTGCTCGCTCCTACCAAACACCGCTCGAGCCATTGCGTTACACCCCGGCCGCGGCGTTGGCTGCGGCGTTGGCTGCGGACTGCGGCGCAAGGCGCACGCGAACGACCTCGCCTGCGTGCACGGGCCGCGGCTCTGCGTCTGACCCAGGGTCAACCACCAGGAGCGCACCGGTCGCACCATCAACGCCAAACGCGTGCAGTTCGGCTGCCTCGGTGCCGGGCCCAGCGCCGCCCCCGTAGCCCTCAAGCCGAACCAGTCGCCCGGTTGTCGCCTGACGCCGAGTCCATGTGGCAATGTCGAAATAGCCGGTCTTGAGCGCCTCAAACCGCATCTCGAAGTGGCCCAGAAACGCGTCGAGCAGGGCGTGGCGGTCAATCGGCCGGCCGGCGGAGACCTCGCGCAGGCTGGTCATCGACGTCGCCAGCTCGGCTGGAAAGTCAGCTGCCGCCCAGTCGGCGTTGATGCCCATCCCCACGGCCACGCGTGGCTCGTCGGTGCCCAGCCCGTCGCTCTCGCCAAGGACCCCGGCAAGCTTGCGCAACGTGACCGGGCCGCGCAGCAGCGCCGCAGCCACGGCCGCATCCTCAATGCCCATCAGCAAGGCGTTTGGCCCGCTGGTCTCCACCACAAGGTCGTTGGGCCACTTCAGGCGCACTGCGCCGGTGGGCAGACCAGCAACCTCCTCGGCGGCATCCGCCATCGCCAAGGCCATGGTTGCCCCAAGGCGCCAGACGCGGTCAGCCGGAAGCCATGCGGGCCGGAAGCCCAGCGACATCAGCAGCGCGGCCCCGGCAGGCGCAGTCCAGGTTCGGCCCTGACGCCCACGGCCAGCGGCCTGCTCATCGGCGGCCGCAACACACACCTCGTCAACGCCCGCAGCAAGCCAGCCGCGAACGACATCGTTGGTGGAGCCGGTCTGTGCGAAGTGTTCGAACCGGCTGTACGGAGCGGAGAGGGCGACCTGCGTCACCGTCAGCCGGCGGCGGTCTCGGCCGCCTCAGGCACTTCGAGCGCGAACTGCGCATGGAGCGCGCGAACGGCGTCCTCCACACGGTCCTCGGCGATGATCGTGGTGATCCGGATCTCCGAGGTGGAGATCATCTCGATGTTGATCTCGTTGTCCGCAAGCGTCCCAAACATGCGCGCGGCGTAACCCGGCGCGTTCTGGATGCCGGCGCCAACGATCGAGACCTTGGCCACCGAGCTGTCGGTGGTGAGCTCGCGGGCGCCCAGTTCTCGAACGAGCGGCTCGAGGATCCGCTTGGCCTTCGCCAGCTCCACGCGCGGGATGGTGAAGGAGAGATCCGTGGCGCCGCCGTGGCCCACGTTCTGGACAATCATGTCGATGGTGATGCCGGACGAGGCAAGCGGGTCAAACACCCGCCGGGCAACGCCGGGCTGGTCCGGTACGGCCACCAGGGTGACCTTGGCGACGTTGCGGTCATGGGCGATCCCCCGGACCTTGTTCCGCTGCTCCACGAGGGGGTCCTCCCTGATCTCAGTGCCGGGTGCGTCCTCAAACGAGCTGAGGACCTCAATGACGACGTCGTTGACCCAGCCAAGCTCCACGGCTCGGACGTTCATGACCTGGGCGCCCTGGTGGGCCAGCTCCATCATCTCCTCGTAGCCGATGACGGGGAGCTGCCGAGCGTCCGGCACAAGCCGGGGGTCCGCAGTGTAGATGCCCTTGACGTCTGTGAAGATCTGGCAGCGGTCCGCCTTGAGCTGGGCGGCAAGCGCGACGGCGGTGGTGTCAGAGCCGCCGCGGCCAAGCGTGGTGATCTCAGACGCATGGGCGTCGCTGGCGCCGGGCGCGTCGTCAAGGTGCTCGACGGGCTTGACGCTGCGTCCCTGGAAGCCGGCCACGATGACCACCTTGCCCTGGGCGAGCTCCGCATCGACGCGCCGCGGGTCAATGCCCGCAATCCGCGCCTTGCCGTAGGTGCCGTCCGTGGTGATGCCCGCCTGGGGCCCCGTCAGGCTGATGGCCGGCGTGCCGAGCGACTGGAGAGCCATCGACATGAGCGTGGCCGACTGGTGCTCACCGGTGGCAAGCAGCACGTCAAGCTCGCGCGGATCCGGGTCATCCGTGATGGCGGCGGCCAGGGCGAGCAACTCGTCCGTGGTGTCGCCCATGGCGGACACAACCACCACCAGGCGGCTGCCGTTGGCGCGCTCACGGGCGATGCGGCGCGCGACTCGGCGGATGCGATCCGCATTGGCGACCGACGAGCCGCCGAACTTCATGACGACGAGGGGGCTTGACATGGCGCCGAATTCTACCGGAGGGTGTGGGGTGCCCCGCGATTTGACCGGGTTACGGGTGCGTTTCGGCTGGGTTTCCCCGGGAGCGCCGCCCGTCCTGGCCCCCCGCCGGCGCTGCCGGGGCCCCCTGCCGGCGCTGCCGGGGCCTCCTGCCGGCGCTGCCGGGGCCTCAAATCACCGCTCGTCCTCCCGGAGGACGGTATCCAACTCCTTCCCGTCTACCGTCCGCCCCACGGACGGTAGCCACTTTCAGACGCCCGGCGCACGCTCGGCCACGCTCACGGGCGCCCGCCTCACCCGGATCCGCGACCGGCGCTGTCGCTT
>CAIYHO010000087.1 GCA_903925955.1 uncultured Chloroflexota bacterium | reverse complement strand
GCGAGGGCGCCGGTCTCCACGGGCAGGCCCTCGTAGCGCGGCGCCTTGATCCAGGTGTACTTCGCCGCTCCCTCAAGCGTGGTGAGCGGCAACGCGAGGTTTGGCCAGGCGGGCGTCACGCCGCTCGTCGCGGGTCCCTCAAGGATCCTGTCGCCGTTGGGATTGGCGTACCACGCGTGGACGGTGGTCTCGCCGATTGCCCCGGGGTCCACCGGCTGGGGGCTCATGAGATTGCCAAGCAGCAGGCGGCCGGCCGGCAGGAAGCGCGCGGCGCCCTCGCCTGCGTCCACGGGAAACTCGCCAGCCGACAGGTATGCGCCAAGCCCGGTGCCAATCGCCGCCCAGTCTGCGTACGCCTTGGCCACAATCCGGACGTCGGGCAGGTAGACCTGGGTGATGAAGTCGCGCGCCGCCGCGAGGATCCCCTCGATGATCAGCAGCCCCGCGGTGCTCAGCGCATCCGGCGCGTTGCGGTCCGGAACCTTGGGGTGGTCGCGTCCGGTCTGGCCCTTGGGGCCGCCCCACGGCGCCGCCACCGCCATCCCGCCCACAAGGTAGGTCTGGGGATGCGGGTCCTTGCCGCCCAAGAGGGCGTGGATGCGCATGACGTTGCGCTGCCAGTCCAGGGCCTCAAAGCGATGCGCCGCCAGCAGGAGGTTCTCCTCGGGCGACAGCCGATACGCCGGGTGGCCCCACCAGCCACGTCCGATGGCGCCCGGGGCGCCGTCTGCCGTCACCACGGCCAGCCGGTCACGCACGGCCTTGAAGGCGTCCGGGGTGTTGCCTGCGCGGTCTGACTGGAGTTGGGCGAGGCGGGCTGTGGCGTACGGGTCAGCACCAGCCGCCGACTTGAGGTCCACCCAGTTGGGACCCTCGGTCTGGTAGAAGCCCAGCACGTGGTCACGCACCATGAGCGTCCCGGCCAAGAGGTTGCGGATGAGCCGGGCATTGGCGGGGATGTTCACGCCCAGTGACGCCTCCACCGCGCGGACGGACGCCAGCGCGTGAACGCCAGAGCAGGTGCCGCAGATCCGGTCAGCCAGGAGCCAGGCGTCGCGCGCGTCGCGTCCCTTGAGCGTGGCCTCCAGCCCGCGGAACATGGTCCCCGAGATCCACGCCTCAGCGATTGCGCCACCGACTACATCAAGCTCTGCACGGAGGCCGCCGCCGGCCCGCGTGACGGGATCAATCACCGTCCTGGCCATCTCAGCGCTCCCCTGTCCCAACTGTCGCGGACTCGGCTTCAACGTCGGCGGGTGCCGGCGTCTGGGCATCTGGCACCTCGGGCGCCGCGGCGGCGGCTGCAGCATCGGCTTCGGCCTTCGCCTTTGCGCGCCGCTCCTGCGCCTTGTATCGCTTGAACCTGATTGTCATGCCCACCCCGTGGACGGCGGCAACCGCGCCGACGCCGCCAACCATCGCGCCCCCCACAAGGTCCGTTGTGAGGTTGGGCAGGAACGGCAGCGGAGACGGGAGGCGCCGGTACGCCGGACCCATCGCGCCCCAGAACGAGGGCGTGTGACAGCCGATGCAGCCAACGCCAGAACTGATGTTCCAGCTGATCTTCTCGCCGTATCGGGCGTCCGGGCAGTTGGCCATGGTCTCGGGCCCCTTGCACCCAAGCTTGTACAGGCACCAGCCCTTCTGGGCGCCCTGGTCACCCCACTCAAGCGAGAACTCGCCAAACTCAAAGTGCGGGCGCCGCTCGCACTGGTTGTGGATGAGGCTTCCGTAGAACGCCAGCGGGCGATGCGCCAAGTCCGTGGGCATCGCCTCCTTGGCCACAAGCTGGTGGACGATCACCGCGGCGAGGTTTGACGGGTTGGCCGGGCACCCGGGCAGGGCAATGTAGTTGCCGCCGCTGAGCACCTTGCCAACGCCGCCCGCCTCGGTGGCACCGCCGGGGGCTGCCGCGCGCCGCCATCCACCGCGCAGGAGCCAACGGCAATGGTCATGAGCGCGCCTGCGGCAACCTCGCGTGCCACGTCTACTGCCGGGCGGCCGCCGATCAGGCAGTAGGCGCCCGATGCGCCTGCGGGGAAGGAGCCCTCCAGCACGGCGAAGTAGCCGTTGGGGTAGCGGCTGGCGAGATCGGCCAGGGGTGCTGCCGCATCGGAGCCTGCAACTGCAAGGAACTCCTCGTGGTAGTCAACGGCAAGCACGTCAAGCAGCAGATTGGAAGCCGTGGGGCTGGCCGCACGCAGCAGCGCCTCGGTGTTGCCGCCGCAGGCCTGACCGCGGATCCAGATCACAGGCACGCGTGGCGCCATCTCCAGGGCCTTTGCGATACGCGGACCGTACGCGGCGGGGAGCGACAGCGCCGCAGCCATTGCCGCCGAGAATTGAAGGAACCTGCGCCGGGTCATTCCCCGCCGCACCATCGCGGCGTACAGCCCGTCATCGCGCATTTGTATCCCTCGCTCCCGGGCGCATCTCCGGCCGTGGGCTTATCCCAGAGCAGCGGCACTGCACCATGGGGACGCCGATCACGATCATCGGGCACCCGGGGGTCCTCGGCCACGTACCACTGGTCGCGCTCCCGGAGGGCCACGGGCACGGCGTTGCGGGACGTTCGGCCGGGTACAGGCCTGCCCGACGGCATGGCCCGAACGTGGGGTGTGCGCCGATGTGGGACCCGGCGGAGGCCTCGACAGCCGCCTGCGGGCAAACGAAAACCCCTCCGGATGACCAGAGGGGCTTGCGATAAGGGTCAAGGCTTGGTGAGCGAGCAGGGATTCGAACCCTGAACCTAGTGATTAAGAGTCACTTGCTCTACCGTTGAGCTACTCGCCCGGACCGGCCGGAAGAATACCGCATGTTTCGGGGACGGCGCGGCCGATCTGTCAGCGGACGCGCAGGTTGGCGCTCGTCGCGCGCTGGTCAGCCCGGCTGGTTGTCGATCTGGGCGCGCTGGAGCTTGCCTGAGAAGTCGATGTAGACGGCCTTCCACTCGGTAAAGGTGTCCAGCGCCACGTGGCCGGCCTCGCGGTGGCCGTTCCCGGTGTCCTTCCAGCCACCAAATGGCAGATGCGTCTCGGCGCCAGTGGTGCCCGCGTTGACGTACACGATGCCCACCTCAAAGTCGCGCATGGCGCGGAAGGCCGTGTTGACGTCGCGGGTGTAGATCGAGGCAGAGAGGCCGTAGTGGGTGCCGTTGGCGGCGGCCATCGCCTCGTCGTAGCCGTCCACCGGGATCACCGAGAGGACTGGGCCAAAGATCTCCTCCTGGGCGATGGTGGCCATCGGCCTGACGCCCGCAAAGATGGTTGGCTTGTAGAAGTGGCCCTTGTCGAGGGTGGCGCCCGTGGCCCGCTCCCCTCCCGCCACCAGATCCCCCTCGCGCCGGCCGATGGCGACGTAGCGGTCCACCTTGTCCACGGCCGCGGCGTTGACCAGCGGGCCGACATCGACAGACTCGTCCAGACCCGAGCCAAGCCTGAGCTTCTGCGTGCGGGCGGTCAGGCGGCTCACCAACTCGTCATGGATGTGGCGGTCCACAATCACGCGAGAGCAGGCCGTGCAGCGCTGGCCGGTGGTGCCAAAGGCAGACCACAGGATCCCGTCCACCGCAAGATCCAGATCCGCGTCGCGCAGAACCACCACGGCGTTCTTGCCGCCCAGCTCCAGACTCAGGCGCTTGAGCCGGCGACCGGCCTGCTCCGCGATGTGGCGGCCGGTGTGCGAGGAGCCCGTGAACGAGATGACGCGGACGTCGGGGTTCGCCACAATCGCGTCGCCCACCTCGGCGCCGCTCCCGGTCACAAGGTTGATGACGCCCGCCGGGAAGCCAGCCTCTTCCATCAGCTCCACCAGGAGCGTGGCGCAGTGCGGCGCGTCGGATGACGGCTTGAACACGACGGTGTTCCCGCCCACGAGCGCGGGCATCATCTTCCAGCACGGGATGGCGATGGGGAAGTTCCAGGGCGTGATGATCCCGGCAATCCCCACGGGCTGGCGGATGCTCATCGCCCACTTGTCGGGCAGCTCAGAGGGCACGGTGTCGCCAAACATCCGGCGCCCTTCGCCCGCCATCAGGAAGGCGATGTCGATCCCCTCCTGGACATCGCCCCGGGCCTCCGCGAGCACCTTGCCCATCTCGCGGGTCATGGCGCGGGCCAGACGCTCCTTGTGCTCGGCCATCAGGGCGCCAAAGCGGTAGAGCAGCTCGCCGCGCTTGGGCGCCGGGGTTGCGCGCCACGCCGGCATGGCATCTGCTGCGGCCGCCACGGCCATGGCCACATCAGCCGCAGTGCCCGCCTGGAAGCGGCCCACGACGTCCGATGTGTCCGCGGGGTTGACGCTCTCGAAGGTGGCGCCGCTGACCGAGTCCGTCCAGCGGCCAGCGATGAAGAGGCGGTTGATGGCGGGCGCGGTCATCGGGGGTCCTCAGGTCGCGGGCGGGGTTGGTCGGGGCGGGGTTGGTCGGGGCGGGGTTGGTCGG
>CAIYHO010000086.1 GCA_903925955.1 uncultured Chloroflexota bacterium | reverse complement strand
TCGGCGGCCGGGGCGATGTGGGGCATCGGCGGCCGGGGCGATGTGGGGCATCGGCGGCCGGGGCGATGTGGGGCATCGGCGGCCGGGGCGATGTGGGGCATCGGCGGCCGTGCCGCTACGGCAGCGTCTCGCCCAGGACCCGCAGCGCGTTCTCCCCCATCACCGCGCGGATGGCCGCCTCGTCCAGCCCAACGTCCAGCAGCGCGTCCGTGAGGTGCGCAAGCCCTGCGGCGTCAAACGGCACCTGCACGGCGCCGTCCCAGTCTGATCCAAGACCCACATGCGCCACGCCCACGCGCTCAACGGCGTACGCGATGGACCGCGCGATCCAGGACGGCTCCACGCCGCCGGACGCTGTGTCCCAGAAGCCGATGCCGACGACGCCGCCGGTCTTGGCGATGCCCTCGAGGTGCGCGTCGGACAGGTTGCGAGCGTTGTCGCAGACGCCGCGGACGCCGGTGTGCGACGCCACCACAGGCCGCGTTGCCACGGCCAGCGCATCGTCAATCGTCGCGGCCGAGGCATGGGCAACGTCCAGGATCACGCCGCGCGCCTCCATGCGTCGGATCATGTCGCGCCCAAGCTCGGTCAGCCCGCCCTGCGCCATGCCGTGGGCGCTGCCGCCAAACACGGTGTCAAAGAAGTGCGACGGCGAGATCATCCGGATCCCGGCGTCTGCCACCACCTCCACGTTGGCCGGGTCGTCGTCGAGCGCGTGGGCGCCCTCAATCGAGAGGATCCCAGCGGTCAGCGACGGGTTGATGGCGCGGTCGGCGAGGTAGGCCGCCAGATCCGCGCGAGTCTTGAGCAGCCGGAAGGCACCGCCAGACGCGGCCTCAAAGCGATGGGCGCTCGCCGAGAGCTCCAGCACGCGCGCCGTGAGGCTCCTCCATGTTGCCGGTGGCCATCGGCGGGCCAGCGCGATCAGCGTGACGTCGTCGCTGGTGGGCACATTGCGCTCGATGTTGAGGTTGCGCGGCGTCTTCACCGGCATCGAGAACACCTGGAGCGCCACGTTGCCCTCGGCCATGCGTGGCACGTCCACGTGGCCGCGGTTGCCGCGACGCAGCAGGTCCCGGCCCCACAACAGCGAATCAGCATGCAGGTCCGCAATGCGCAGCGTGGCGTGGAGCGCGGCCGCCCGCTCCGATACCGGCGGCAGCACGCCCGGGCCAACCGGGTTCATGCGCCGCTCCGTCCGGGCGAGGACGCGGCTCAGGACCGGCCCCGCCACCACGAGGCCCGCAGCCCCAACCGCGCCCATGACGCCCGCCGCCATCGCCGCGCGACGCCCGGGCCCCGCGCGGGTCACGAGGCCGCCTCAGACCCGCCCGACACACGCGCCCGCACCGGCGTGATCCGCACCGGGACGCTGTAGCGCTCGGCCATCTTGGCGGGCGTCTCAAACCCGGCCGCAATCCAGTCCGCGTACTTGGCGCAGTAGGCGGCGTGGTCCGGCAAGGTAGGCGTCGCAGGATCGATGCGTGCGGTCCCCTCAATCACCAGGATGTCGCCCCCCGAGCCGTCGTCGGCCAAGTGAAACGAGACGCGCGCGTTGGCGATCAGGTTCTCGTTGCGCTTGGCTCGGTTGTCGCTGTAGACCAGCAGGTCGCCGCCATCGAGGATGAACCAGATGGGGAACGTCTGGGGCTGGCCGTCGGGGGTGACGGACGTCAGCCACGCCACGCGCTCCGCGCCCAGACGCGCAAGCGCATGGCGGTCCTTGGCGCTGCCTGTGTCAAACACCGTCACAACTCCTCGCGCTTGCGGGCCGCTGCGCGTCGTGCGCGTGGCCCTGTTCTCACCTCATCAAGAAACGCCAGCGACCGGGCGTCACGCTCCAGCGCCACCCGCATGAAGTCACGCATCACCGCCTCCACCTCGCGCTCCACCGCCTCGGGCAGGCGCAGCGACGCGATAGCCTCGATGTCAAGCCGCTGATACGCCTTGAGCACCTTGAGCGCCTCGAGTGACAGTGCGGCGCGATCAGCCGGCGGTCCTGGACAGCGACCGCAGAGGACGCCGCCAAGGGGCGGGACCCAGCGAAACGCCTCGTCGGCCTCCAGCAGGCGATCACACTCCACACAGCGATCGGTCTCGGGCCGCTGGCCAAGCTCGTCGGCGAGGTGCATCTCGTACCAGCGCGCAACGCGGCCCGGCGCCATGCCCGCATCCAGGAGTTCGCACGCCCGGCGCAGGAGCGCGTAGAGCGGCTCTGATGCGTGGCGCTCCTCGAGGCTGCGGTCCGCCAGCTCGGCGAGATACCAGGCGGTGGCGGCACTCTCAAGGCTGTCGCGCAGGCGCAGCCACGCGTGGCCCACCTGGACCTCGGTGACAACGTCAAAGGTTCGCCCGCGCGCCAGCGTCACGCGCAGCTCCGCAAACGGCTCAAGCGACCCGCCAAGGCGCGACGTGGGGCGCCGGATGCCCTTCGCAATCGCCTTGATCTTGCCCTCGCCCGGCGTAATGAGCGTCAGGACGCGGTCCGCCTCCCCAAGGTCGAAGCGCGTGAGGACCATGGCGTCGGTGACATAGCGACGTGGAGCGGGCACAGTTGGACGGTAGCACCGCGCGCCTGTGGCGTGTCCAGCGTGGACCGCGAGAGCGACCCCTCCCCTCGGCGCCCCGCCGTGAGGCGGCTCCGGGCGTCACCTACGCCCCGGTGGCGTGGTATGCAGAACCCGGGCGGTTGCCGGGCCGTGGTTGTGCGGGGGCCGATGGGCGTCCCGCTCCATCCACGCCGCGGGAGCGTGGGTGACGGCAATCTGGGCGATACCACGCTGGGCCAGCGTAGGTGGCGCAGCTGGGGACGGCGGCCATCCACGCCCTGCTCAACAGGCTACTTGCGGCGAACATGTTTGCCACCGTGCGCGGTACACTCCCCAACGATGACCGCCACCGACGAACTTGACCTAAACCTGCTGCTCGCCGATACCGAAGCTGAGATCCTGCGCGTGGTTGCGGATCGTGACGCCTCCACCGTTGGCGTGTACGAGATGATCCGCTACCACCTGGGTCTTGACGGATCTGCAGGACCGCGCGGCAAGCGCATGCGGCCGCTGCTGGGCCTCCTCGCCTACGCGTCCATCGCCGGCGACCATCACGCCGCGCTGCCGGGCGCCGCCGCCGTGGAACTGGGCCACAACTTCAGCCTCGTCCATGACGACATCGAGGACGGCGACGTCGAGCGCCGCCACCGGGCCACGCTCTGGGCCATCCATGGCGTCCCGCAGGCCATCAACACCGGCGACCTGATCTTCAGCCTGTCGCGCGTGGCGCTGCATCGGCTGACGGACCTCGGCTTCAGCGATGCCAAGGTCCTGCGCCTGATGCGCCTCTACGACGAGACGTGCGTTGCGCTCTGCGAGGGGCAGTACATCGACATCGCCACGTCCGCCCAGGGCGAGCCGATGACCGTTGAGCTGTACTTCGACATGATCGGCCGCAAGACGGCGGCGCTGATCTCGGCGTCCATCGAGGCGGGCGCACTGCTTGCCACCGATGACGAGGAGGTCATCAGCCGGTATCGGCGCTTCGGCTGGTCCTTGGGTCTGGCATTCCAGCTCAACGATGACCTGCTGGGCATCTGGGGCGTGTAGCAGCAGACCGGCAAGGTGCCCACAGACATTGTGCGCCACAAGCAGACGCTGCCGGTGCTGTACGCGTTTGAACACGCCACGCCAGCCGAGCACGCGCGTCTTACCCAGCTCTACAAGACCGATGATCTGGACGAAGCCGAAGTGGCCGAAGTTGTGGCCATCCTGGAGCGAGCGGGCGCCGCAGCCTTCACGCGCTCAGAGGCGCAGCGTCATCGTGACCAATGCCTCACTGAGCTTGACGGACTCTCGGTGATTGGCCCGAAGGCCCACGAGAAGCTCACCGGCATCATCCGGGCCGTCATCGCCGCCTAATTAGGTCCGGCCGGTAATTGGATCGGGCCACGCGGTTGACAGCCGCGCCGTGATCCAGAAGGTCCCGCCAAGAATGGAGCCGGCCACGGGCGGCTTGGGCAGGAGCACCGGGTCCGCAACAACCTCAAGCTCAACCGCATGCGTGCGCACCCGCGCCCACGTAAACGCTCCCCCGCCTACCGCATTGGCGCGCATCCCCGACGCAAGCACCGTTCCGTAGAGAACCGCCTCCGCTCGCCGTGGAGCCCGCTGCACACCGTCAGCCACAAACAGGCCCGACGGGGTCAGCGACTCTATCGCCGCCAGCGATCCGGCTGCGCGCAACTCGGCTTCCGACGCGTAGTGTTCAATCCGCTCGGCAACCGCCCCGACGGACATGTCCACGTCCACCGGCAGCGTGAGCGTGTCAAGGCGGCGGTAGTCCGGGACGTCGGCCAGGAGCTGGAAGGCTCCCGCCTCCGGGTCGCCGCTCGCCTGGCCGCCGCGGGCCGGCGCCACCACGATGCGAAAGGCGCCGTCCATCTCGTGGTCCGGCGACGGCACGCGCTCCATCAGGCGGACGCGCGTACGCACAACGCTGGTGAAGTGCGGGACAACGGACTTGAGGCTCTGGTCTGGGCCGGTTGCAAGCCACAACTCGGACCCGCCGCCAGTCTCCCAGCGGTAGTAGGAACCAGCATCAGTCTGTGCATACAGGGCCGAGGCGGGCACCCGCCGGGCAACAGCCAACATCTCCGCGCTGGATCGGATTGGGAACCCGACGGCTGAGAAGTGTGACAAAGAGCCTCCGGCGGATGGGGCATGTCCGGGTGATCCCGCTCCCCGGGCCTGCGGCCCGAGTTCCTGCACCGGATGTGACTTGCTGCAGTGAGTGTGGACTGGATTGCGCAGTTGTGCAGCGCGTATCCCCGGACGTGTGGTGAGGGCTAGTCCTGATTGTCCTCGCGTCGGCCGTCAAGCGTGTGATCTCGCACCACCATCACCTTGGCCACGCGTCGCCCGTCAGTTGACTCCACCGTCAGGCGCAGCCCGTCAAGCAGCACCTCATCACCGGGCTGCGGAACACCGCCGATGCGGTGGTACACGAGGCCGCCGACGGTGTCGTACTCCTCCTCGTCCTCGAGCGTGAGCCGGATGTCCCACAGGTCCACCAGGTCCTCCACGGCCGCCCGGCCGTCGATGCGCGCGCGATCGTCACCAAGCCGCTCGATCAGCGGCTCCTCTTCGTCGTACTCGTCCTGGATCTCGCCGACGATCTCCTCAAGCAGATCCTCGATGGTCACGAGGCCCGCGGTGCCGCCGTACTCGTCAAGCACGATCGCCATGTGGACCTTGCGCCGCTGGAACTCGTGGAGCAGGTCGTCGATGGAGAGCGATTCGGGCACAAACACCGGCGTCCGGAGCAGCGAGCGCAGGCTGGGCGGCTCGGCCGAGGTGGACTTGAGGAAGGGCAGCAGATCCTTTGCGTAGAGGATGCCCACCACCTCGTCCACCGAGGTCTCGTAGACGGGGATGCGCGAGTGGCCCTCCGCCACGACCAGCTCAATTGCCTCGTCAAACGACGCGCTGGCCGGGATGGACACGATGTGGATCCGCGGGACCATCACCTGGTGGAGGCGCCTGTCTCCAAGCTCGATGACCGCGTTGATCATCTGCTCCTCCTCGGCCTCGAGGATCCCCTGCTCCCCTCCCCGCTCCACGATGAGCCGCAACTCTTCAGCTGTGATGTGGGCATCCGAGCTGACGCGGGCGCCAAGCGGGCGGGTGATGGCCTGGGTGATGGACGTGAGAAGCGCCACCACCGGCGTCAGGATGCGGCCAAGCAAGACAAGCGGGACCGACAGCGTCAGCGCAAACCGCTCCGAGTTGGCGAGTGCCAGGGTCTTGGGGACCAGCTCCGCAAACACAATGGTGAAGAGGGCCAGGACAACGGTCACCACCACCAGCGACACGCCGTCCGCGGTGCCTGCCCCCATGCCGGCCGAGACAAACAGTTCGGCGAGCTGCTTGCTGAGGCTCACGGCGGCGAAGGCCGAGGCGAGGAACCCGATCACCGTCAGGCCAAGCTGGCAGACCGCAAGGAAGCGTCCAGGATCGTCAAGCAGGCGCTGGACGCGCTTGGCCCCGGGGCGGCCCTCGTCCACAAGCTGCTCAACGCGGCTCCGGCGGATGGAGACCAGCGCAATCTCAGCAGCGACGAAGAAGCCCTCCAGCACCGTGAGGACAACCAGAAACAGGATCTCCGCTATGGGCAGGCTCACGCGGGGCCGTCCGCGCCGTCTGCGCCGTCCGCGCCGTCTGCGGCTGGGGCCGCCTCAGGTGCAGGCGCGTCGTCAGGCTTGCGGATCTCGCGGATGCGGGCCGGCATGCCCAAGGCAAGCTTGCCCGCCGGCACATCCCGCGTCACCACGGCGCCAGCGCCGGTCTTGCTGCCGTCGCCAAGCGTGACGGGCGCACGAAGCATGGTGTCCACGCCCAGAAACACGCCCTTGCCAATGACGGTCTTGTGCTTGCGCACGCCGTCGTAGTTGGCGGTGATGGTTCCGGCGCCAACGTTGGTGTCGTCACCCAGCTCCGCATCGCCCAGATAGCTCATGTGGTGCTGGCGGACATGCTCGCCAAGGCGGCTGTTCTTGATCTCGGCATAGTTGCCCACCTCGGATCGGCGACCAACGTGGGCGCCGGGCCGCAGGTGCGAGAACGGGCCGATGGTGACCTGATCCTCAACGGTGGACGACTCGAGCACGCTTGCGATGACCGTGCAGTCTTCCCCGATGACGGTGTCGATGATCCGCGAGCCCGCGCCAATCCGCGTCCCCCGTCCCACGACGGTGCGGCCACGCAGGATGACGTTGGGCTCCAGCGTCACGTCTTCGGCCAGCTGGACACTGTGCTCCAGGTACACGGTGGACGGGTCCTGCATCGTGACGCCGGCCCGCATCCAGCGATCGTTCAGCTCAACGCGCATGTCCCACTCCGCGCGGGCCAGCTGCGTCCGGTCGTTGATGCCAGTCAGGCGGCCGTCGTCGTCCACGTCCAGCCCCGCAACCAGGCGACCGTCCTCGCGGGCGAGCGCCACAAGATCTGTCAGGTACAGCTCACCGGTGGCGGCCGATGGACGCAGTGAGCCAATCCGGCGCCGCAGCCAGGCGCCATCGATGGCGTACAGACCCGCGTTGATCTCGGTGATCTGGCGCTCGTCGTCGCTTGCGTCCTTGTCCTCGACGATCCGCTCCACCGTGCCGCCCTCGGTGCGCACCACGCGGCCCAATCCCGTGGGATCCAGGGCGTCCACCGAGATCAGGGAAATGGCAGCGTGGTCAAGGGCACGTGCTTCAAGGAGTGCCGCCAACAGGTCCGCCTGCACCAGCGGCACGTCACCCGACAGGACAAGGACTTCAACAACATCGTCCGTGAGGGCGTCTAGCGCTGCCCGCAGCGCGTCGCCGGTGCCACGGGGCACATCTTGGAGCGCCGTATCGGCCCGCTCCGCCACGTGGGTTCGCACAGCGTCTGTGGCGGGCGAATAGACCACCAGCGGACGCGTACCGGTGGCAGCGATCGCCGCATCGAGGACGTAGTCAATCATCGGCCGTCCGCACAGCGGGTGCAGCACCTTGGGCGTGCGCGAGCGCATGCGGGTGCCAAGTCCTGCGGCAAGCACGACGGCGACAGTTCGACGCGCCGGCGCGCCTTGGACAGGTTGGGGGTCGGTGTTCTTCATGGGGTGTGCGTGGATTCTGTGGGGAGGCGGGGTGAGTGTCAAACAGCCCCGCGCCGTGCTGAAACCTACGGGTGGGCTGATGCATCAAAGCAACGAACAGGGACCATCGCCTCCCCTCCCAGAGGGCAGATGGTTTTGTGCCACTGTGGCCTGTTTCGGCTAGGTTTACCCCACACCAGACCGTTCCCGGCCGTTCCCGCTCAACGCGGGGTTCAGACGGCACGTGAAAGGAGCAACGCTTGCAGACTCGCGTCCTCACCTCCCGCCGCGCCGGCGCCGCAGCCGCGCTGGCAATGGCGGCCATCTTGGCCGTCCCCGTCGTCGCTCTCGCGACAACCACCGACTCGGTTGCCCAGACCGGCGGCATGACCGCCACGCTGCCGCTGCTTGGCTCCTCAATGACCGTTCAGGTCACGCTTGACGCCAGCGGCAACCTCAGCCAGGTCAACCTTGACCCGGTTGGCGACTACACCGCGTCGAAGCTCAACGGCCATGCTGTCACCTTTGACAGCACTGCCGGCGGCACGCAGGTCAAGATCAAGGCGCATGGCGCCTCGCTCTCAATCGGCGCCAAGGCAGCCACGCTCGACGCGCTGGTGGGTCCCGGAACGTGGGCCGCGGATCTGTTTGCCACGGGCACCAAGTCCACGCTGGGCTATACGGTCGGCAGCGATGCCGGCTCCCCCACCATCACGATTGACTCGGTCACCCCGGCGGACGGCGTGACGTCGGTCATCGGCACGCCTGAGGCCCACCACTCGAAGCACTTCGAGTCCAACGAGCACGGCGATGCGCAGGTTGCGGTTGCGGCGGTCTCGTTCAGCCGCGACGGTTACACAAAGGTCCTGAGCATCACCGTCAGGGTTGTCGCGGGCGAGAAGCCGCATGCAAGCCTCAAGCTGACGCTCACCGCCCGTGATCGCCAGGTCCTCACCGGCACGCTCGCCGAGCTGGCCGGCGACCACACCTGGTCCGGCAAGACATGTGACGGCACGGCAATTGGGATCACCTACACGGTGAACCCCGACGGGTCCCTCACGTACGTGTCCGCCACGGGCGGCACGGTCACCACGCACACCTCGGACAAGGGCTTCCGGACACGCTTCGACGGCACTCACGCCTCGGTCCGTGTCTCAACCCGCCAGAGCGAGCAGACTCCCGGGACCTACACCATCAAGGTGCGGTTTGAGCGGGAAGGCTGCGGCAGGACTCCGGCCCCAGACCCCATCGTGAACACGACGGTCCAGCCGGGCGCCAACCAGGTGGACGGCCACCACAACCAGCCTGCCGATCACTCCGGCGAGCACAAGGGACAGCGCCCTTGACCTCCGTCTCCGGACGGCTTGCGCACTTCGGATGGCCCCGCTTCGGCGGGGCCATCCTGTTGCTTGCCGTCGTCACCGCCTGCAGTCCTGCCGCTGCAACGCCCGCGGCGAGCCCGGCCGCAACCGGCGCCCCTGCGGCATCGAGCGGGGCAACCACGTCCGCCAACCCATCCTCGGCTGCCGGCGTCCTCGCTGGGGCCCTTGCGCCGCTGCGCGATGCGAGCGCCTTTGGCACCACCGTCACCGTTGACGGGGCCACCATCGTCAGTGCGTCTGGCCGCTCAACCGGCAGCGCGTCCACCATCTCGGTGACCACCGGGGACCGCACCGTCGAGTACATCCGCATCCCGCCCAAGGCGTGGGCGCGGGAGGCTGGCGGCGCCTGGGTCCTGATGGCCGCCGACACGGCGCCTGTGTCGCCCGTAGAGGTCCTGGGGGCACCCACCAGCGTCTCCGGCAACGGTGGCGGCGTGGAGGCCGTGCTGACGGCCATCTACCCGGCGTCGGTCCTTGGGCTGACCGGGGATCCAGTCACCGTGACCATCACCATCGGTTCCTCGGCTGTGCGGTTCAGCTACACCGCAACCAGCGGGGGCAAGACAACGATGTCCACCACCACGCTTCGCCCCGGCACAACGGACCCGATCGCCGCACCCGTGCCCTGATCGGGGGCAGGCCCAGCCTGCAATCACTCAAGGCGCCGCGTCACGGGCTCACCCAGACGCGGCGCTTCTGATTCACCCTCGTCTACCCGCAGTGACGCGGTGGCGCGGTGGCGCGGGCGCCTAGCGGAACCGCGGAGATACCGTCCTCACGGAGGGCGGGCGACAACTGCGGCGTACAGCGCCCGTACGCCAGCGCGCTTGGCGCGAACCTCCGGTGGTCGGCCGACGGGCCTAGACGCGCCTGATCGCCACGCCGTCGAGATAGATCCTCTTGCCGGAGGTGGAGACGACCAGCTTGAGCGTGCCCTTCTGGACGGAGCTGAACGTCGCCACCAGGATGACCTTGTGGTACACGGTGGCGGTTGTCTTGAGGCTGACCGTCTTGATGAGCTTGCTGTTCCAGTAGACCTTGATCGAGCCGCAGGTGCTGCACGTGGTGGCCACGATCGCGATGCGGCGCGCCTGGACAAGGGTCCTGGTCACGTACTTGTTGAGCGTTGTGGTGTAGGCGTACGTGTTGTTGTAGTAGCGCGACGGCGTGACGTCAGTCTTCGCCAGCCAGCCGGAGCTCTTGGTGAGGCTGCGGTCGTCAAGCGGCACGGCCGTACAGGTTTCAGC
Organism: uncultured Chloroflexota bacterium; assembly: GCA_903925955.1. Lineage (GTDB taxonomy): Bacteria > Chloroflexota > Limnocylindria > Limnocylindrales > CSP1-4 > CAIXZV01. The sequence goes on along the minus strand of CAIYHO010000086.1, from coordinate 4,815 downwards.
GGTCCAGGCGCCGGTGGTGTGGCTGTACGGGTCATATGAGCGAACCGAGAAGCAGTACGTGGAGCCGGCGAGACCCGTGAACTGGAAGCTCGACGCGGAAATCCCGTCAATCTCCGTGGGCACGGTCTGGAAGGTGCCGTTGTATGCGGCGCGCCGGTAACGCAGGTCAAAGATCCGAGCCGGGTAGGTGCCGCCGCCGGTTGCGAAGGCCAGCGGGAAGCTCCGGCTTGTCATGTAGGTCGCCAGGGCAGTGATGCCGGGCGTCGGCGGGACGATGACAGGGACCGTGGACGGCAGGATCGTCAGATCTGCGAACGAGGAGCTCGGCTGGTAGTTCGCATCGCCCGCATACGACACCGTGGCGGTGCACGCTGATGCGCCGGGGGCATCGGAGGGAACCAGGCACTCGCCGGTGTAGACAGGGGTGAGCGGCAGGTCAAGCCCGCCCGGGCCCGTGACGTGCGAGGCCGTCACCGTGTAGGCCGTGCCCGTGTAGGGAACGGACGCGTGGTTTGCCGCTGCAAACGCCACCGCCGCAACCGTTGTCCCCTTGGTGACGGTCAGCGTGCCGTCAACAAACGGGAGCACGTCGTAGTTGGTGGCCAGATCGGTGCCCGAGCCTGCTGTGATGCCGGTGATGGTGATGACGTAGGTGTTGGGCGCGGATGTCGCGCCAGACCCGGTGGATGTCATGGCCACGGACTCGATGCTGTCGCCGGGTGCCAACCCGCCGAGCGTGTAGTCAAACGCGGTGGGCGTGCCGTATTCGCGCGTGACGTCCTTGGCGGTGACGGTCAGCGTGCCCTTGGTGACCTCCAGGTTCACCGGTATCGGGTTTATGACAAGGGTGTAGTTGGGGCCCAGCGACAGCGAGCCAATCGTGATGGGGTGGGAGCCGACGCCATTGAGCGACCCGAGGTACCCGGTAAACACAGGGGGGGTTGCCTCAACGGGCATCGGCAGCGGGTTGGGCGCATACGTGTAGGTCAGTGTCGGCGTGGGATCGCCCCAGACCATCCCCAGCCCTGCATCCGGCGTGATCGTGACAATTACCGGCGCAATCGTGAAGTCCACCACGCTTGGCGCCAGCAGCACGTTGTAGTTGGCGTTGGCGGTGAGCGTTCCCAGGCCGATGGCGTAGGCGCCCGCATCCTCGCCGGCCACACGGGTCAGGGACCCGGTGAACACGGAGTTCGTGTCGCTGAACCCCAGGACACTGTGGGTCCAGGTCAGCGTGGGGTCGCCTGCGTCGCCGTATGACTTGGACTGTCCGGCGTCCGGCGTGACCGTCACGTCGAGCGGGCTGATGGCGAACAGCGATGTGGTGCCAGCGGCAAACAGGTAGTTCGGCGCCGCGAGGTTGCCCGTCGTGCACGAGATGGTGTACGGAGACTGGCCAACCGTCTCACCGGCCGACCGCGTGCAGACCGCAGCGCCCGTGATGGAGCTGGTCCCGCTGCCGTCGCCGTTCACGAAGCCGCTCAGCGTGGCGACCAGCGCCGGGTCCGCGCTTCCGTACGTCTTGCCGGCGGCCGTGGCGTCAACGTTCAGCGTGGCCTTGGTGATGGCGAAGTTCACGGGGCTCGCGGAGAAGGTGATCGTGTAGTTGCCCGACGCGAGGGTGCCCCGGCTGATCAGGTAGCTCCCCACGCCCTCGCCCGTGGCCCGCGTGAGTACCGTGGACCCGAAGGCCGACGCGTTGTTGTCGCCGTTGACGAGCGCGGGGCTCACCGTGAAGGCGAGCGCCGGGTCCGCGGAGCCGTAGACCTTGGTCTGGCCCGAGGTTGCCGTGACGGTGATGGGCGCAGCGGTGATCGCGAAGTTCACCGGCGTCGCCGCGAACGTGATCGCGTAGTTCGCCGCCGCCAGGGTGCCCTGGCTGATGAGGTAGCTGCCCACGGCCGTGCCGGCGGCGCGTGAGAGGGCGCCTGTAAAGGCGTTGCCGATGGTGTCGGAGAAGAGCAGCGCCGGGCTCACGGTGAACGTCAGCGTCGGATCCGCGGTGCCGTAGACCTTGGTCTGCCCGGACGTGGGCGTCACGGTCAGCGATGCCTTGGTGATCGTGAAGGCTGCCGATGCGCCCTGGGCGAACGTGTAGTTGGTCGCCTGCAGGGAACCGGGCCCGCACGTGATGGCGTACGGGCTGCTCACCACCGTTTCGCCCGGCGTGCGCGTGCAGCTGGTGGGCGCACCGGTTACGCCAAGAGCATTGCCGATGTTCTCGCCGGCCTGGAAGCCGCCGTAGGTGAAGGAGAACGCGGGATCGGTTGCGCCGTAGACCTTGGTCATGCCGGCTGCCACCGCGTCAAGCGTCACAGTCGCCTTGCTGATGGTGAAGCTGACGGGGCTCCCAGACAGCGTGACCGTGTAGTTGGACCCGGCCGCAAGGTTCCCCTGGCTGATGGCGTACGAGCCCACATTGGCTCCGGCGGCGCGGCTCAGCGCGCCCGTGAACACGGCGTTGGTGTCGCCGTTGGGCAGGGTGGACGGCGAGAACGTGTACGTCAGGACGGGATCCGCGGCGCCGTAGGTCTTGCCCAGACCGCTGTTCGGGGTCACCGTGATTGCCGCGGGAGTGATCGTGAAGGCGGCCGATGCGCCGGCGACGATGGTGTAGTTGGCCGCGGTCATGGGGAACCCGCCGCTGGTGGGCACGCAGCTGATCGCGTACGGGCTGCCGGACACGACCTCCCCGCTCACGCGAGAGCACGTGGGCACGCCCGAGACGCCCGCTGTAATGAGCGATTCGCCGTACTGCAGGCCGCCTGGGTTCCATGTGAACGCCGGATCCGGGGTCACGCCGTACACCTTGGTGTTGGCGACTGCGTCAACGGTGAGCGGCGCCTTGTTGATCGTGAAGAGCACCGGGCTCACGGCAAGCGCGATGGTGTAGTTGGCCGCCGCAAGGGTGCCAACGTTGATTGCGTAGGTGCCAACCGGGTTGCCCGCCGCGCGGCCCAGAGCGCCCGTGAAAGCGTTCCCGATGGTGTCGCCGGTGACGAGTACGCTCGTGGTGAAGGTCAGGGTCGGGTCGCTCGCCCCGTAGGTCTTGGACTGGCCGCTGACCGGCGTGACGGTCACCGGGGCCTTCGAGATCGTGAAGACGCCGAGGTCGCCGGTGACAATGGTGTAGTTGGTGGCGTGCAGCGTTCCGGGCGCGCAGGTGATCGCGTACGGGCTTGCAGCGACGGTCTGGCCGGTTGCCCGACTGCAAGACGGTATGCCCGTCACGCCGGCCGACGTCGCGTCATCGCCGTTGATAAAGCCGCGCAGGTGGTACGTGAAAAGGAGTGGATCCGCGGCGCCGTACACCTTGTCGGTGTTGTTCGCATCCACAAACAGCAGCTGCGCGCCGACAGCGAAGAACACGGGCGCAGCCGCGAGCACGGTGGTGTAGTTGCTGCCCGCCGACAACGTGCCCAGGCGGATCTGGTACGCCCCAACCGCCTCGCCGCCGTCACGCGTCAGGGCGCCGCCGAAGACGGTCGCGCTGTCGCCGTTGGCCAAGGCGGAGTTGGTGTAGGTGAAGACCGGGTCTGCGTCGCCGAAGGCCTTCGACTGGCTGCTGTTTGGCGTGATCGTGACAGTTGCCTTGGTGATGGCGAAGTTCACCGGGGTGCCCGAGAGCACCGTGGTGTAGTTGGCGCCGCCCGAGACGGTGCCAAGGCTGATCAGGTAGTTGCCCACGTTTGAGCCGCCGGCCCGCGTCAGCGCACCCGTGAACACGGTGGCGGTGTCGTTGTTGGCAAGACCGGAGCTGGTGTACGTCAGGGTTGTGTCGGATGCCCCGTACACCTTGGACTGGCCGCCCGTGGGGATCACGGTCAGCGTGGCCTTGGTGATGGCGAAGGTGACCGGCGACGCGGCAAGGACCGTTGTGTAGTTGCCGCCAGCGGACAGCGTGCCAAGCGCAATGGCGTAGGTGCTGACGCCCTCGCCGGAGGCCCGCGACAGGGCGCCGCTGAAGACGCTGGGATTGTCGCCGTTGACGAGCGCCGAGTTTGTATAGGCGAGCGTCGCGTCCGCGGTACCGTAGACCTTGGACTGGCCGCTCGTCGGGGTCACCGTGACTGTGGCCGGCGTGATGGAGAACGTGACCGGTGACGCGGCCAGCGTGACGGCGTAGTTGCCGCCCGCGGCGAGGCTGCCGATCGTGATGGCGTAGCTGCCCACGAATGTCCCGGCGACGCGAGCCAGGGCGCCCGTGAAGACGCTCACGGAGTCGCCATTGGTGAGGCCCAAGCTTGTGTAGGTGAACGTCGGGTCGGACCCGCCGTAGACCTTGGTCTTCCCGCTGTCCGGGGTGACGGTCAGCGTGGCGGCCGTGATGGCGAAGGTGACGCCGCCTGTGAAGGTGATCGTGTAGTTGGCGGCCGCCAGGGTGCCCTGGCTGATGGTGTACGGACCACCCGCGACGGTCTCGCCCGCCACGCGGACCAGCGCGCCAGTGAAGGCGGAGACGATGGTGTCCGGGCCCGCGAGCGTGCTCGTCGCGTACGTCAGAACTGGATCGGACGCGCCGTACACCTTGGACTGCCCGGCGGTCGGGGTGACGGTGACCGCCGCCCTCGTGATGGCGAAGGTGACGCCGCCCGTGAAGCCGATCGTGTAGTTGGCCGAGGCCAGGGTGCCCTGGTTGATGGTGTACGGGCCGCCCGCCACCGTCTCCCCGGTGACGCGGGTGAGGGCGCCGGTGAACGAGCTGACGATGGTGTCCGAACCCACCAGTGCGCTGGTGGTGAACACGAGGGCCGGGTCGGACGCGCCGTAGACCTTGGACTGGCCGGCGGTGGGGGTGACGGTGACCGCGGCCTT
>CAIYHO010000085.1 GCA_903925955.1 uncultured Chloroflexota bacterium | reverse complement strand
CCCGCCTGGCCCGCCCGCGGCCGTTCACCCGGGCCCCCGCCCGACGCCTTGGCCCGCGGCGTATGCAACCCATGACTGCCTGTTGGGGAAGCGGCCGCTCAACGGGTTGGTGCGGCGCCGGATTGGGGGAGCAGCCGGGCCATCGGCGTCGGGATAGCCGCGCCATGCATAGCGCGCGTCCCAAGGGAGCGCGGACGGGTTAACCAAGACGCGCCCGACCTAACTAACCCCGTCGCTCCCCTGCGGCCATGCATGGACTGCATACGCCGGGCACGAAGCGTGACGCCGGGCCCGTTCCTGCCCGTGACGCCGGGCACGAAGCGTGCGGCCGGGCACGTTCCTGCCCGTGACGCCGGGCACGTTCCTGCCCGTGACGCCGGGCACGTTCCTGCCCGGGCGGCCCTGCGCGATCTGCGCGGGATGCGGCATCCTGAGGGCAACGCAATTGACCCGCACAGCGCGCCTCTCCAGGCCCCCAAGGAGTACCTGATGCCGAAGGCAGACCGAGTCGTCGATATCTTCGCCGGCAAACCGGCCGTCGGCGCACGCGCCACGGTGAGCGGCTGGATCCGGACGCGTCGGGATTCCAAGGCCGGGCTCTCGTTCCTGGCCATCCACGACGGCTCCTGCTTCGCCGCCTTCCAGGCCGTTGTCCCGGCCTCGCTCGCCAACTACGAGTCCGAGGTCCTGCACCTCACCGCAGGGTGCGCCGTGACCGTGACCGGCACCGTGGTGGAGTCGCAGGGCAAGGGCCAAACCGTTGAACTCCAGGCGGACGCGGTGACGGTTGTGGGCTGGGTGGATGACCCCGACACGTACCCCATCTCGCCCAAGCACCACACCTTCGAATACCTGCGCGAGGTTGCGCACCTGCGCGCGCGCACCAACACGTTTGGCGCCGTGTCGCGCGTCCGGCACTCGCTGGCCATGGCCATCCATCGCTACTTCGACGAGCATGGCTTTGCCTGGATCCACACCCCGATCATCACTGCGAGCGATGCCGAGGGCGCGGGCGAGCTCTTCCGCGTCTCCACGCTGGATTTGGCCAACCTCCCACGCACGGCCGATGGCGCCATCGACTACACGCAGGACTTCTTTGGCAAGCCGTCGTTCCTCACGGTGTCGGGCCAGCTCAACGTGGAGACCTACTGCCTCGCCCTGAGCAACGTCTACACCTTTGGCCCCACATTCCGGGCGGAGAACTCCAACACCAGCCGGCACCTTGCCGAGTTCTGGATGGTGGAGCCCGAGATTGCATTTGCCGACATCCACGACAACGCGGACCTCGCCGAAGACCTGCTCAAGTACAGCTACCGCGCCATCCTGAACGAGCGGCCTGACGACATGGCGTTCTTTGCCGATCGCATCGACAAGGAGGCGGTGACTCGTCTGGAGGCGCTGGTGAACTCCAGCTTCGCGCGCATGGAGTACACCGAGGCAATCGAGGTGCTGGAGCGATCCGGCCGCGCCTGGGACTTCCCCGTGAAGTGGGGCGTTGCGCTACAGGCCGAACACGAGCGGTACCTGTGCGAGGAGTACGCCAAGCGCCCCGTGATCGTCATCAACTACCCCAAAGAGATCAAGGCGTTCTACATGCGCCTCAACGATGACAACCGCACGGTGGCCGCCATGGATGTCCTGGCGCCGGGGATTGGCGAGATCGTCGGCGGGAGCCAGCGCGAGGAGCGTCTTGACGTTCTGGACGCCCGGATCCGCGAGACGGGGCTTGATCCCGCCTCCTACACCTGGTACCGCGACCTGCGCCGCTACGGCACCGTGCCGCACGCGGGGTTTGGCCTTGGGTTTGACCGCGCCGTTGCCTACGCCACGGGCATGGCCAACATACGCGACGTCATTCCGTTCCCGCGGACGCCCGGGAGCGCCGATTTCTAGGACTTCTCACATACGGGTCCTACACCGTCTGGGGAAACCATCTCGTAGGCTCATGCCTCATGAGAACGTGGCGCTGCTGGCACTCGCACGTGCAACTGCGTCTACTCTCAACTGACGTCCGCACACAGAGCATCCGATGACCCTCCCCCTCGATACTCGCCGGCTCCTTGCTGGCCCAGCGCTTGACGGCACGCCGGAGCGCTACGCGGCGCACATCGCCCGTCTTGGCGTACTCCCGCTGGTGGGCGGCCGGGCGGACCTCATTGGCAGCCTTGAGGCCAGCGGCCTGCTTGGTCGCGGCGGTGCAGGCTTCGCGGTTGGGCGCAAGTGGCGCGCGCTCGCGTCCCGAGACGGCAAGGACAGTGCGGTTGTGGTGGCCAACGGCGCCGAGGGCGAGCCCGCCAGCCACAAGGACCGCACCCTTATGGCGCACCGCCCGCACCTGGTGATCGACGGGGCGCTCCTTGCGGCCGAGGCCATCGGCGCAAGTGAGATCGTCTTCTATGTTGGTCGCGAGCACGTGGCCGCGGTTGCGGCGATGAAGGCCGCCATGGCCGAACGCAAGCCTGAGCTGGGCAAGCGCGCCAAGATTGTGCTGGCGCCCCTGGGCTATGTCGCGGGCGAAGCTACCGCCGTTGTCAACTACATCAACACCGGCAAGGGCAAGCCGATGACGGTGCCGCCCCGCGTCTCGCAGCGCGGCGTCGGCAAGAAGCCCACGCTTGTCCAGAACGTGGAGAGCCTTGCGTACGCGGCGCTGATCGCACGGTACGGCGACGCCTGGTACCGCATGGCCGGCCGGCTTGGCTCCAAAGGCACCGCACTCATCACGCTCTCGGGTGCGGTGCGGGACGCCGGCGTCTGGGAGATTGAGCTGGGCACGACGCTGGGCGAAGTGGCCGAGGAGGCCGGGGCGCGCGAGGACCGGACGGCGGCCGTGCTGATGGGCGGCTACTTTGGCACGTGGACCACGGCGCGGGACGCCTGGACAATGCCGCTTGATCCGGCGGCGATGAAGGCCTCTGGGCTTGCGTTTGGGTGCGGCCTGTTGTGGCTGCTGCCGGCCTCCGCCTGTGGCGTGCATGCCACGGCGCAGATCATCGAATACCTCGCCGATGCCAGCGCAGCCCAGTGTGGTCCCTGCCTGTTTGGCCTCCGGGCACTCGCAGACGCCACCGTGCGCCTCGCCGCAGGCCAGCCCGCGTCCGGTGATCTTCAGCTGATCGAGCGCCTCATCCCCCAGACGGCCGGCCGCGGCGCTTGTCACCACCCCGACGGTGCGGTGGGCTTCATGGCCAGTGCGCTCAACGTCTTTGGCGAGGACTTCGAGCACCATGCGCGGACAGGGCGCTGCTCTGTGACCGGCACCTCAGGCGGAGTGCGCTGATGGACCAGAAGCTCAGGATCGACTGGATCCTCTGCGACGGCTACAGCCTCTGTTCGCCTGAGGCTCCGGAGGTCATCGACCTTGACGAATGGGGCTACCCCATCATCCGGCCCGGCGTCATCGCCGAGCACGAACTCAAGGACGTCAAGCGTGCCGTGGGCGCATGCCCGATGAGCGCGCTGTCGCTTGTGCCGCAGGACTTCGACAAGCGCTCCTAGAGCCTGCTGCGCGTGCCGTCAGCGCTCAGCCCTCGGCTAGTCGGTCAACGCGGAAGCGCCAGTCCACCGGCCCCTGCTCTAGCCAGGTCCAGGCGAACTTGCCCGCGTGCTCGGCGGCCAGCCGATAGCTGAGCCCTGACGGGTCGTGGTCGTTGGTGACTTCCATGCACTCGCCCGGCGCAAGTCCAAAGAGCGTGCTGAACAGGAGTGCGTGGCGGGGGTCCATCTCCATGCCGCGGAGATCAATCGTGACGGGCTTGGACATGACGGCTCCTGGTGTTTGGGGGGTTCTGTGACCGGCTGTTGGACCCGGCCCGCGATGGCACTTGAAAAATACGGTGTAAACCGTGCAAAATGCAAGTGTGCAGACCAACTCCGACATCACCACCGCGGCCGACGCCAATCACGCGCTTCTCGCTGACCCAACGCGCCGGGCGATCCTGCGCGCCCTTGGACTTGCCGAAGGACCTGTTGACGCCCACTCGCTGGCCGCCTCGCTGGGCCTCCACGTCAACTCCGTTCGTGACCAGTTGCACCGTCTCGAGGCTGCGGGCAGGGTTGCGGTGACCCCGGCGCCCGCTGCTGGACGCGGCAGGCCCCGAGTTCTCTACGCGCTTGACCCGCGCGGCGGCTACGACCCGCACAGGGCGCTGGTCCTGGGGCTGGTGGACCAGCTTGCGGCGACAGCCGACGGCCCCTCGATTGGGCAGGCCGCTGGGCGGCGCTGGGGCGAGACCGAGGCGAACGCCCAGCACGAGCGCGGTCCGGCCACGGCGAGCCTTGGGGAAGCGTTGACGACGATGCTGGTCCGAGAGGGCTTTGTCCCAGTGGCCTCTATGCCGGATGCATCGGGCGGCCTTACGCTGGCACTTCGCGCATGCCCCTATCTGCCACTCGCCCCGCAGCAGCTCCGCATCGTGTGCGGTGTGCATCTGGGCTACCTCGAGGGCGCGGTCCTCGCGCTTGGCGCCACCACCGGCACCGTCTCGCTAGAGCCCTTCGGTGAGCCAGCCGCCTGCCTTGCCCATGTCCGTTCCTCTGGAGATCCCGCTCATGTCTGAACCCGTGGGCCTCGGCCGCCTGCTTGCGCTGAGTGATGACCCGGCGCCGGTCCTGCGTGCCCTTGACAACGTGATGGACCCCGAACTGGGCGCCAGCATCATGGACTTGGGTCTTGTCTATGAGGTCACCGTCACCGCCGGGATGGCCCGCGTCCTCATGACGACGACAACCGCCGCCTGCCCCATCGGGAGCTACCTCGAGGACGAGGTCCGCTGGGCCGTTCTGGATCTGCCGGGCATCGCCGATGTTGAGGTGGTGATGACATACAGCCCGGCCTGGACGCCGGCGCGGATGTTGCCCGCCGCCCGCGCAATGCTGGGCTACCGGTGAGCGGCCCGCTGGTGGCTCGCACGCGCCCGGTCCGGCGCGAAGCACTGCTGCTTCTGGCCGGCGGAGCGCTTGCGATGCTCGCTGGTCTAACTGGCGCGCTGGTGCTGCTGGGCGTGCCGATGACCGCCTCCGCCACCGGCCTTGCCGGATCGCACGGGATCCTGATGGCGCTGGGCTTCCTCGGCACCGTGATCGCCCTCGAGCGCGCCGTTGCCCTGGACCGTCCTTGGGGCTATCTCGCGCCCGGTGCGTCAGCCGCTGGCGTGGTTCTTGCGCTCGCCGGACAGCCGGGCGTCGCCGTGGCGGCGTTCACACTTGCTGCGCTGGGCCTCCTTGCGGTGTACGCCGCGCTGGCGGCCATTGAGCAATCCCTGCAGTTGGCCGTGCAGATCTCTGGCGGGGGAGCGTGGCTGGCCGGCTCGGTCCTGCTGCTGGCGGGTGTGCCGGTGTCCCTTGTCACGCCCTGGTTTGCGGCGTTCCTGGTTCTCACGGTTGCCGGTGAGCGCCTTGACCTCGCCCGCCTGGGCGGCCTGCCGGTTCGGACTCGGCGCGTGTTCGTGGTGATTTGGGCGTGGGTCATGCTTGGCATCAGCATGGTTCTGGCGTGGCCGGACCTTGGCGTGCGCGTCGCGGGCATCGGGCTGCTTGCGCTGACGGCATGGCTCGCTCGCAACGACATCGCCCGTCGAACGGTGCGCGTTGCTGGGGTCACGCGCTACATCGCCATCTGCCTTCTTGCCGGATACGTCTGGCTGGCAATTGCGGGTGTTGTGTGGGTGGCGGGCGGCATGGAGTCCACCATGATCTGGATGGATCTCCGGCTCCATGCGCTGTTCCTGGGCTTCGTGATCTCGATGGTCTTTGGCCATGCCCCCGTGATCGTGCCCGCGCTCCTGCGCGTGCCGCTTCCCTACAAGCCCTGGTTCTACGCGCACCTGGTGCTGTTGCACGCGGGCCTTGTGCTGCGGCTGGCGGGCGACGCGCTCTCAATCTCGGATCTCCGGATTGCAGGCGGCGTTATGAATGTCAGCTCCATCCTGTTGTTTGTGGTCGTGTCGGCGACAGCATCTGCGGTTGAGGCGCGGCGGCGTCGGCGGCTGACGGCCAAGAGCGAAGCGGCACGGGCGAGCGCGGCAGCGACGGCTGCGGCGGCTGCGGCGGTCGCATGACCGCGCACACCACAGGCGCGGGCCACCAGTGGCTCCCGCACCAGCACGGCGCATGGGCAATGCTCGCGGTGCCGTTCCTGATGGGGATGGCCGTTGGCGGACCCAGCCCCTGGCACGTCCTCCTCGCCACGACCGCCGTGACGGGCTACCTCGCATCAGCAACCGTGCAGGCCTGGCGCCGCGCCCGCAAGCGCCAGCCGCTTGACCTGCCCTTGCGCGTGTACCTCGTGGCGCTTGCCGTCCAGGGCGCAGTCATTGCAGCGGTCTTCCCGCTGCTTGTGGCATCGGTTGTTGTCCTCGCGCCCACCGCGCTGGTTGTCGCTGCCGAGGCCAAACCCGGCTCTCGTCGGGATCTCGCCAACAGCCTCATCCAGGTGGTTCAAGCGCTCGTGCTGGTCCCGGCTGCGGCACTCGTTGGCGGGGTGACTGATCCGGCGCGGCTGGCCGTCGCAACCGCGATTGCCGCCGTATACCTGTTTGGGACCGTGCTTGTCGTCCGCTCTGTCCTGCGTGAGCGCGGCAACCGGCGGTTTGCAGCCCGCTCCACCGCGTTCCATGCGGTTGGCGCAGCGCTTGCCGCGCTCACGCTCTCCGCGCCATGGGTTGTGCTGGGTCTAGGGCTGACGCTTCGGGCCTGGCTGTTGCCCGTCGTGGTTGACCGTCGGGCCCGTGCCGGGCGGCCATTGCGGCCGGTGCATGTCGGGATGGTCGAGGCCGTGGCCTCGGTGGCGGTCGTTGTGGTGTCGTTCTTGGCGATGCCCTGAGGGGTGGCAGGCGCGGTCAGTGCGCCGCGCGTCTCGCGTTCACCCTGCGGCCCCGACCGGCACCCTCGCCGTCAGCGCCCGGGAAAGCCCCGGCAAGCGCTTCGGTAGACGGTTCCGGCGCGGGCGGCACCAGCGGCAGCTCGGTCTGGTCGATGAGGCCGCTGCGGATGATCCGCTGCATCTCGGCCACGATCACCGCGTCCGTTTCGGTCTGGCGGTAGCGCGCAAGCCTGCGGTCCACCTCGTCGGCCGCACGCACGGCCGCGTCCTTGCCCCCGGCCTTGAGCCAGTTCTCGCGGTTGTCGCGGTCCACCACCGCTGACGGCAGGTACAGCTCCGTGGGCCAGTGCGCCGTGGTGTGCGGCGCCATGATCAGGTGCTGGTCCACCATCAGGCGGTCCACCAGACCCGCAACCGGGAGATCATCGGTTACCCGGATATCGCGGACGAAGCGCAGCGCCTGCCCGCACATATCGTCGTCAAACACGAGCTTCGCCAGATTGAACACCAGCAGGAAGTCCAGCATTCCCGGGCCGCTGACGCTGTTGACGCCGGCGAGGGCCGCGATCAGCGCGGACCCAAACGTCTCAGCGCCCGCCTGTGCGTCCAGCACCTTGGAGTCTGAGAGCGCCATGTAGGACTGTGTGGGCAGCCCCAGCGACTTGCCCACCGCGACATACGCCGCGTCAAGTGCGAAGGCCTCGATGGCCGACATGGGCGACGTGGCGTTCTTCATGTGGAAGGTGGCCGGGGCGCCGCCAAAGAGCACAGGCGCACCGGGGCGGATGATCTGCGCCATGGTGATGCCGGCCAGCACGTCCACGGTGTGGAAGACCGTGGCGCCCACGGTGGTGACCGGGGCCACCAGCCCCATTAGCGTCACCGGCACGATCTCCACCGGTATACCCGCCTCGACGCAGTCGATGAGGTTCTGGCAGGAGTCCTCGGAGTAGCGGAAGTTGCCCGTGGCGGTGATGGTGAAGATGGACATGGGCCGCGCGATCAGGTCCGCCCGGTCGTGCCGGAAGAGCTGCATCAGCTCCACCATCCGCGGCGTGCCATGCTCGGTGAAGGCGCCGGAGACCACCGGGCGCTTGGTGTTGGTCAGCACCATGTACAGGCGCCAGGCGTCGGAGACCTGCGGCTCGATGTCGTCGTTGGTGGAGAACGCGGTGGACGGGTAGGCGATGTGGTCTAGACCGTCGCAGATCCGCACGTATTGGGTGAAGTCTGTCGAGTTGGCCAGGCGCACCTCGCCTGTCCGGTGGTCCATCCACTTGAGGCCGGACGAGCCCGGGACGAAGTGGACGCGATCCCCGCCAAGATCCGCGTGGGGGTTGCCGTCGCGGTCAAACAGCTGGAACGACCGCGGCGCGCTGGCGATGGCCGCCTCCACAACGTCGCGCGGGAACAGGACCCGGTCAACGCCGTCGTGACGACGCGTGGGCAGACCCGCAGCGACCAGCCGCCGGCGCATCTCGGGGCTGCGGATCTCAAAGCCCGTCTCGGCCAGCACCCGCTTGGCCTCATCGAGGATCTGCCCGATAAGGTCGTCCGAGAGCATGTGCAGGGAGGGTCGCATGCGGGAATGGCTCCGGCGGGGTTGGGCGGGGGAGAGGCCCGCATCTTACCGGTCGCCAGCCCAGCTATCGACGGTGCGGCAGGCTATCCCTCGGCGAGGATCGCGTCCGCGTGGCCAAGCGCGAGCGTCACGCCCTCAACCATGCCCATCGCCACGAGCTTCTCCATGGTCTTGGTCTCAGGCATGGACACGTCCGGGCCCCGCCGCTCGCGCCTTCGCGATCCGCAAACGTGAGCTTCCGGGGTGCCTCAATGGACGTGAAGCGCCACCACCCCGGGTAGCGCACGCCGTCGGGGCCAGTCATGTAGTAGTGCACCTGGCCGCCGGAGTGGAACTCGTGCACGGTTACGGTGGCCGGCCAGTGCGGCGGCCCCCACCAGCGCTCCAGCTTGCGCGGGTCCGCCCAGAGCTGCCAGACCTGCTCCAGGGGCTGGTGGTACTCCGCGCAAGCGCGCAGACGCCGCGGACAGCAGGCATCGGCCGCGCCCATGCTCGCGTATCACCGCTCGTGATAATTGCCATCGCTACAGCCGGCCGCGTGGCCCTCGGGCGGTTCTGTGTGGTCCGCGGACGCCCTAGCCGCCCGGAATATCACCGCTCGTGATGCGGCGGTCGATACAGGGCGGGTTCGGGCAGACGGGGGCGCGGAGGCGCGGCTGCGCGCAGAAACTAGCTGGCAAATATCACGAGCGGTGATGAGGCGACAGAGGCGGCGGCGCTGCGCCGAGGCGCCGCACGTCCGTCGCCCGGCGCCCGGCGCCCTTGGATCGCTAGGCGACGTGCCCGCCGCGACCCTTGCCCATCTCACCGCGCACCGCAGATGCACCATGGACCGCAGACCACGCCTCAACGGCCGCAGCCAGGGCGGCGGAGTCGGGGCGCACAGTGAGGCGGTCGTCGGTGCCGCGGATGCCCGCGCCAAGCTCGGCAATGCCGCCGCGGTAGGCCGGCCGGTCGCCGCCTGTGCGCGCCGTGGGCGGGTACACGTCGAAGTAGCCGTCCGTGCTCACAACGATGTTTGCGGCAGGGGAGGAGAAGGCTCTGCGTGCCATGACAGGGGGATCCGATCCGTCGCGCGCTTCGGACCGGCAAATGAGAGCCCGGCGCAGTAAGGCGACTATGGCCCCTAAGATCAGGTGTCTGGCCGATTCCGTCAAACGGCCCACCCCGCCAGCGCTAGTTGGGTCGGGCGCGCTTCTTCTCCAGAAGGGACGCGTCGGCCCGCGCGGTGAGCTCCTCGAGGCTCTCATTGCCCTCAAGGGCGGCGATCCCGGAGGTGATGCCCACGCCCGTTGCATGGCGCAGGGACTGATCGATCACGGCGAGGCGGTGCTCGGCCTCGCTCCGGTCGATTGAGGTGATGCCCAGGATGAACTCGTCGCCGCCAAACCGCACGATGGGGTCATACGAGCGCAGGTTGGCGCGCATGGTGGCAACGAGCGTGCGCAGGATGCGGTCTCCGGCCGCATGGCCTTCGCGGTCGTTGACGCCCTTCATGTCATCCACGTCCACAAACGCGATCACGAACCGGCCATCGGTGCGCCGCGCGCGGTCAATCTCGTTCTTGAGCGCAAGCCTGCCCATCTCGCGGCGATACGCCCCGGTCAGCGCGTCGAGGTGTGCGCGCTGCAGACGGGCCTCGAGTTGCGCCATCTCCAGCTCGGTGTCGCGGACCTCGGCGCCCTCATCGGACGACCAGGCGCCAGACGCGGCGGAAGACGCGGTGGACGCTGCGGCGGCGGCTGGCACCGCCTGCTGAGCGGCGGCTGGCTCAGCGGCCGCGTGCTTAGCGGTGGCCGGCGCGACACTCAGGCGGGCGTTGAGGAGCGCATCGCGCGCTGCCGCCGCCGTGTCTCGCGCGTTGGCGACGGCGTCACGCTCCAGGGCCGCCTTCTCTCGCTCAAGAGCGAGCGACTCGCGCTCCAAGGCGTACTTCTCGCGCAATTCCGCCGCGTGGCGCTCCCGCGCCTCGGCCACCTCGGCCCGCAAGACCGCAGCCCTATACAGGGCTTCGGCCGTCTCGGCGCGAACCATCGTCGCCTGGTGCACCTTGAGGAGCTTTGACTTCTTCATTGCCTGTTGATCGCCCCCAGGATTGCCGCACGGCATGGTGACACCAGTCGCACGGTGCTTGGCGAT
>CAIYHO010000084.1 GCA_903925955.1 uncultured Chloroflexota bacterium | reverse complement strand
GCCTTGAAGCTCAAGTTGTCGTCCCCGCCAGGCGCGTGCAGGTTGCGTGCTGGCACGTTCTTGATCGGCAGCAGGAGCGTGTCGCCTAGGTAGAGCGACCCGGGCGGCATGTCGGCGTCGGTGGAGGTGAAGAAGCCGCCGTTGACGAGACCCGCGCCCAGCCCCGACGCACCTGCGATGGGGTGGCCGGCGCGCGGCGCGTCGAGCGCCCGCATGCCATTAAAGGCTTGGTCTCCGGCGCCCTGCTCGTAGTCGGCGAGCGCCTTGTCGGCCTCGGTCCCGCATGATGCGCGCAGGCCGCGCATGAAGGAGTGCAGCGGGCCCAGGTCCTCGTCCTGCGTCTGTGCCGGCGCCGATGCAGGGGCCGCGGCCACCTGTTGCAGTGACGGTGGGACGGCCGAGATCCTCTTCAGCGCCCTGAGCAGGGTCGTGAGGATGATGTCCTCGGTGCTTGTGCCCACGAACTGCCCGAGCAGCTCGGTGATGAGGTTCGTCAGCGTGCCCTTGATGAAGTTGTCCTGCGCGCGCACGCGGCGGCTCTGGAACACGTCGAGGGCGGCGGGGTTCTCTGGCGCCTTGATGCGGACGAGGCGGGGCTCGTCCAAGGTCTGGTCCTTGACGTAGCCCATGAACGACGTGGCCACGCGCATGAGGTTTTGGAAGGTCGGCAGTCCCTCGCTGGCCTGCTCGCTGAGGAGGAAGGTGCGCGTGGCGGGGTCGTGGATCGAAACTTCCATCAGGGCCACGATGGTGTCGAGGGCTTTGGCGAAGGCGTGCCGATGGGCGTCCTCCTTGTGGACCCCGAAGGCCAGGGTGGCCATGGACGCGATGCCGATGAGCGCCGTCTTCGCCTTCCGGCCGAAGTCCTTGCCGGCTGTCATCGGGTCGCTGCTTGGGGCGCCGCCCTGGCCCTCCTCCAGCTCCTCCTCGCCCGAGCTGTTGTCGGGGGAGGTGAGGAGGTCGCGGGCAGCGCGTCCCGTGCGGCGCGGGGTGTGCCCAGCTGACGAGGCGAGGCGAAACTCGATCACCAGCGGCCAGTCGTCTCCCTTGAGGAGGACGGCGCGGTCCTTGCGCGAAGCGGCGAGGTAGCCGAGGCTGAAGACGAGGAAGTCGTCGAGTTTTGACGCGTCGATGAGGGCCTCCGCGGGGCAGGTTCCGATGAAGGATGCGAGCGCGTCACCACCGTGGTCGTCGGTGATCTTCTTGATGATCGCGAGCCCGAGGCCGAGTTTTTCGTCCAGCGCTGAGAGGGCTGCCACCGTGCTCAAGGGGTCGCCTATCAGGCTGCCCTCGAAGGGCACGCCCGTGGCGAACGCGTCAGCGGCCGTGCGTGACCCCACCATGTTGCCGCGTAGGAGAAGGTAGGTCTGAGTGAAGCAGAGACGCCGCTGTGGACGGACGAACGAAGGAACGGTCCGACAGATGGGATGGCCCGCGAGGGAACAGGCGGATTACCGCCGAAGGGTGCCGTTAGGAAGAAACCGTCGAGTAGGCGCTATGAGCGGCGTCGGCGCCTCGACGGGCGGGCAGACGGACGGGCCGGCGCTATGATGAGCGGCCGGACGGAAGTGCGGTCGGACAGCCGCTGTAGAGAGGCTGATGTGTCGAAGATGCTTGCTGATGAGGCAAAAGATGCTTGCTGACGCAGCAGAAGATGATGTCACGAAGATGCTGGCTGACACAGCAAGAAGATGCTTTCAAAAAGATGCTGCCCGAAGGATGTCGCGAGCGACGCCAGCCACGGGCGGACGGACCGACGGATGGATGGGCAGCTGACGGACGGTCGGAAGGACGGCCGCCAAAGGTTGCCGTCAAGACGAGGTAGAAACTGACGGGATCGCCGATGATGTTTTCCAGAGGTTGTCGTCGAGTTGAACGATGAGCGACGTCAGCTACGGACGACCGCACGGCTTGGGAGCCCGGGTAGTCGGACGGACGCGAGGCTGAGTGGTCGAGCGGAAGTCAGGATGGCCGGGAAGGTCGACGGAAGGTTGTCCGACGGCCGAACAGGCGGACGGACGGGTCGACGAGCGAGGGGCCGAAGGGGCCCCGCTGAACGAACGGGAGCGCTTGAGGCTCCGCAGGCGCTTGGCTACTGCTGCAGGTAGCACGTCTTGAACCGGGCTTAAATGATAAGCGCGGGGAGTCGGGGGAGTTGATTCCGACTGATGGTCGGGAGCTCCTGACCGGTCTCATGAGGTTTTGATTCCAAAACATCAGAGTCCCTCTCAGGGACTCAGCTTGCAAGTGAGCGACTTGGACAAGTTGGCCAGGTAACTGGCAAACTTCCGAGTCGCAGATGAGTAGTCAGATCTCGTCCGTTGGAGATGATCTTGGGCGCGTTGGAACGCGCACGACGGCAGCTTGACGAAGACGGCCGACACAGGCGACGGCGGTGAGGAAGCCGCCGGCGCCAGCAGCTTCTCCCGAGTCTCGAGGGATCAGCGAGCTCCAGTTATCTACTGTGTGGATAACTGGCATGTAGAGGTAAATGTAAATG
>CAIYHO010000083.1 GCA_903925955.1 uncultured Chloroflexota bacterium | reverse complement strand
CCCGAAGCCAGCGCGACGCCAAGGATCCCCGGCCACGCTGCAGCTGGAACGTCGGCGGGCAGCACGGGGTTGCCGATGACGAGGGCCATGGCCCAGTAGGCCACGGAAGTGCCCGTGACAAGGAGCGCGCCGGTCGCGAGCGCGTCGTTGGTCCTGCCCGACTCGGCGCCGGTGGCATGCCGGGTCTCGCCTGAATGGCGAGCCGCTATGACGATCCACACCGCGTAGAACAGCGGCGCGGCAATCGCCAACAGCAGCCCGCCAAGTGGCGGCATCGCGCCGGCCTTGATCCCGCCCACCGCGAGCACCATGCCCGTCACCGTCAGCGCAAGGGCCAGCCACGCGCGGCGTCCCTGGAGCGGCTGGCCAATCCACACGGACAGGAAGGCGACCGCGGGCGGGTAGATGGAGGTGAGCAGGCCCGCCAGCGAGATTGGCACGGTCTCGATGGCGGCGTAGTAGGTGCCGCTCTGCAGCACGAGCATCACGCCCAGCCCCAGCGTGGTCGCGATGGTCCTGGGCGCCATGGCGCGCACCGCTGCCCGCGTCTGGGGGCGCATCGCCACCAACAGCCAAGACAGGGCCATCGCGATGCCAAAGCGCCAGGCCATGACGGTCAGCCAGTTGGCGCCAGCCTCGTACGCGGGTCGCGCAAGCAGACCGCCGGAGCCGTACCCGACGGCGGCGGCGACAACCAGGGCGATGCCGATCAGGCGGGCTCGATCCACGCGGCCGAGGGTACCGCCCGACCGCAGCGAGCGAGACGCTGTCTCATGCTTCAGCCTGCGTGCTCCAGGCGTCGTCGCCCGTGCGTTCAGTCGTGGCGGTGCACGATCCACCGGACCGCGATCAGCGTGGTGATCGGGACGGCTGCGAGTGTGCCGATGGAGCCGATCAGCGTGCGTGTGATCTCAACCGCAACGCTCTCGATGCTGATGGTCGCGCCGCTGTTGGATCTCTGCAGAGCCAAGACCACGACAAGCGGCAGCGCGGTGCCCATGTAGGCAAACACCAGCGTGTTGATCATGGCGGCCAGATGCGCTGTCCCCACGTTCATGGTCCGGCGAAAGAGATCCCAGCGCGACAGGCTCGGATCTGCTCGATGCAGTTCTTCAACCGTGGCGGCCTGACCGATGGCCACGTCGTTGAGGATGCCCAGCGTGCCGAAGATGACCGCTGCCAGCAGCAGCCCGGACAAGTCGAGCGTGCCGCCCGTGAGCTGGTCGAGGTAAACGATCTCTTCCGAGCCCTGCGCCGGCGTGAACTGGGCGGCCGCGGTCACCACCATGGCGCATACGCCAGTGATGGCGAGACCGATGGTGGTTCCCGCAATCGCCGACACGGTGGTGCGGGTGATGCCCTGGGTGAGAGCAAAGCTCAGCGCGGTCACCACAATCCCGAAGGCGATCGCAAGCGCAATAGGGTTCCAGCCGATCAACACGAGCGGGACAAAGAGCCGCACCGTGAGCACGAGCGTGAGCGCAAGGCTGGCCACGGCGCGCAGGCCGCGCCAGCCCGCTACGCCCGCGGCGAGGATTGTTACCAGCCCAACGAGGGCCCCGAAGAGCGGCAGGCGCCAGCGATCCACAACCGTCATCAGGACCGTGCTGTCCGGCGCCGTCTCCACCTCCACAACCACTTCGTCGCCGGGTCGATAGTCGGGGAGCTCGGTTGAGCCGCTGGGGCCCTGGACATAGCCCTCGCCCGTCTGTCCCGTCAGCGGCCCCTCGAGGAACACAAACGTGGCGCGCGCCGGTGTCGGCTGGCCACCGCCTGACTCCGCACCCGGGTCCACCCCCGGGTTGCCCGAGGCGTCGGGCGCCGCGCTTGGCACCGGCTCCGGTTGTGCCACCGACACCACGCGGGCGTGCGTAAACACCGCAAGGTGCTGCTGCGCTGCCGCGGGCAGAAGGTCAGGCAGATACGCGGCGAGCAGGTAGGCGGCGATCAGCGCCAAACCAAAGACGATGACCTGGCGCTCGCGGGCGGCCGCCGACTCGAGTTCGGCCTCGTGGTGCACGTCCCAGAGCGGCCCTTGGACCAGAGGTCAGGCTGTCAGCCGGCGCCGCCGGTGCCAAACTGGCGATCGCCCGCGTCGCCGAGCCCGGGCATGATGTAGCCCTTCTCGTTGAGCTGGCGGTCAAGCGAAGCTGTGTAGATCTCCACGTCGGGGTGCGCCTTCGTCACGGCCTCCACGCCCTCGGGCGCGGCGATCAGGTTGACCAGCTGGATCCGCGCGGCGCCCCAGCGCTTGAGGACCTCGATGGCAGCGGTCGCCGAGCCGCCGGTGGCAAGCATCGGGTCCAGGATCAGACACAGGTCCACAGCCGCGCTGTTGGGCAGCTTGTTGTAGTACTCAACCGGGCGCAGGGTCTTCTCGTCGCGGAAGAGACCAAGGTGCCAGACCTGTGCGGTGGGCATGAGCTCCAGGAACGCGTCCACCATGCCGAGGCCGGCCCGCAGGATCGGGACAAAGCCGATGCGGTCCGCCAGCTCTTCGCCCGCCATCACCTCAAGGGGCGTCGGCACGTCCACGGGTCGGGTGCGCGCGTCCGCCAGTGCCTCATAACCAAGCAGCCACGAGAGCTCGCGCACAACTTCGCGGAACTTCTTGGGCTCGGTCTCGACATCGCGCAGGATGCCCAGCTTGTGGCGTACTGCCGGATGCTGCGACACGTGCAGGGTGGGCCAGGTTGCCACGGGATACCTCGCGCTGATGCGGTCGACACTGGAGGCGACAGTCACGGCGATAGACCGGCCGCTCCGGGCTGAATCCTAGCGCGGTATGCTCGCCCCTGATGGCTCTCCGCACCTCCGCTGCCAGTGGTCCCGTCGGCCAGACGCGCGCTGCGCGCTGGTCAGTCCCGCCTGTCCTCGTCCGGCAGATCCGCGGCGGCGTCGTGGAGTCCGTCCACCGGGGCGACATCGTTGAGGCTGACGCCACGGGACGCCTGATCCGCGTGATCGGCGACCCGGACCGGGTGAGCTATCTGCGCTCCTGCGGCAAGCCCTTCGGCTTGCTGGCGCTGCTGCGCGCGGGCGGCGTGGAGGAGCTGGACCTCACCACCGACGAGCTCGCGATCATGACGGCGAGCCATTCGGGCGAAGACCTTCACGTCCGCACCATCCAGGCGCTGTTCCGCCGGGTGGGCATCCCGCAGGCAGCGCTCATCTGCGGCGCGGACGCCACGCCGATGGACCCGGTGACCGCGGCACGTCTTGCCCGTGACGGGGAGCGGCCCAGTCAGTTGCGCCACATGTGCTCTGGGCAGCACTCAGCCCTGATCCTCACGGCCAAGCTGGGCGGCTGGGATCTGGAGACATACTGGCGCCCGGAGCACCCGGCGCACGTCGCGTATCGACAGGCCATCGCCGACGCCTTCGATGTTCCGTATGAGAGCCTCCGTGCCGGCATCGACGGCTGCGGTATCGAAACCTATGCCTTCACGCTGCGCCAGACCGCCCGAGCGTACGCCCTGCTGGCGGACCCCTCCGCGGTGCCTGCGCGTGACCACCGTGCGGCCCTGGCCCCACACCTCACGCGGATCCGCGATGCGATGGTGCGTCACCCGGATCTTGTGGCGGGCACGCGCGACCGGCTCGACACGTCGCTCATGAAGGCGGCACCCAAACGGCTGGTTGCCAAGAGCGGCATGGAGGCGCTGCAGTGTGTCGGGATCCTGCCCGGCCCGCGCGGCACCACGGTTGAGGCGCCGGCGAGTGGGCTCGCGGCCAAGATTGAGGATGGCGACGGCTTCAGCCGCGGGCTGTCCGCCGCCACCGTGGAGTCCCTGCGCCAGGCGGGTGTGCTTGAGGGGCAGGCGCTGCGGGTGCTCGCCCGCTATCACCGGCCGCCCAGCCTGGACCCGCATGGGCGTCTGGTTGGCGAGGCGGTGCCGGAGTTCGAATTGGCGCCGGTTGGAGAGTTGATCGGCTGAGGGCGGGTGCCCAACGGCCCGGGTTCGCCTCTCGCTATCGGACTCGCCAGCGCATCCTTCCGTCCTACAGCCGATGTTCCGGTGTTCTGATCGCGGGCGGGGGGGGGAGTCGGGGAACCTGTGCTTATGCCAAGCGACGCGACGAAGGGTGCGATGGTGGGGTGGTGGCGCCGTTGATTGCGCAACAGGTGAGGCTCCGGAGCGGGACGATCAGGCGTCGTGGCTCATCGTGAGCGGCGTTGTGGTGGCGGTCATCGAAGACGAGCACGCGGTTCGCCGGATCCTCGTGCGGATCCTTGAGCGTGCCGGCTTTGCCCCGCTGCCGTTTGCCTCCGCTGACGAGTACGTCTCGGAGATGGCCTCGGGCGGGACTGCCGGAGTGAAACTGGTGGTCACAGACGTGATGATGCCGGGCACCCACGACGGCCTGGGCCTCGCGCGGCTGATCGGAGACTCGGCTGAGGCCGTGCCCGTGATCGTGATGTCCGCGGACCCACAGGCCGTCGAGGTTGCGGCCGGGATCCCCGGTGTCGTGGGGATCCTCCGCAAGCCGTTCCGCATGGACCTCCTTGTGGACCTTGCGCGCGACGTCGTGGAGCCATAGGGGTCGGGACGGCCGTTGCAGCGGGACCTATTCGTGGGGGCATCAATGTGCCCAATCTCGCGTCGCGGCGATGCCCAGCAGACATCACCGCAGCAGCAGCAGCAGACAACAGCGGCGGCGGGCCGCGGCGGGCCAGGATCGATGCCTGCTGGGAATACCCGTGGCGCCGCGCCGTACACTCTGCGCATGGCCCGCCACCACGATCCCGCCGACATCTCCGCCGCCGCCCAGGAGTACCTGCTTGCCCTGCGCCTCATGTGCGGTGACGGGCATCTGGCCACGACGGCACACCTGGGCCGACGCGTGGGCGTGAGCACGCAGGCCGCCAGCGAGATGTGCCGGCGTCTGACCGCCGACGGTCTCCTTGAGACCGGTTCGGGCCGCGGCGTCGTCCTCACGCCGGCCGGCCAGGCCGCGGCCGATGCGATCTTCCGCCGCCACGCGCTGCTCGAGTGGCTGCTGACCTCGGTTGTGGGGCTGTCCTGGGCGGAGAGTGACCTTGAGGCGGCCCGGATGCAGGGCGCGCTCTCCCCCCGAGTTGAGGCGCGGCTGGAGGACCTGCTGGGCCACCCCGAGACATGCCCTCACGGCAACCCCATCGATGCTGAGACGGCTCGCCGTCGCCCTGCCGGGACGCCGCTCTCAGAGCTTGAGTCCGGCTCCCGCGCCACGGTCCTGCGGGTGACAGAGGAAGCCGAGAGGGATGCCGGACTGCTCTCGTACCTTGAGGCGCGCGCGCTG
>CAIYHO010000082.1 GCA_903925955.1 uncultured Chloroflexota bacterium | reverse complement strand
GTGCGGCGGTACTCCAGCAGGAGCTCGGAGTGCGCCGTGACCTCCATGCCTTCGATGACCTTCGTCAGGCAGGCCGCGGCGAGCCTCGGTGAGCCCGCGATCTCGACCATGCAGAGGCGGCAGGCACCGCGAGGAGAGATGCCTTCGAGGTGGCAGAGCGTCGGGATGTCGATCCCGTTCTCCCTCGCCACCTCCAGGATCGTCGCACCCTCCGAGCCGGCGACATCCTTGCCGTCGATCCGCAGGGTGTAGACGGTGGTCATGCCATCACCTCCACCGGAGTGATCGTGCAGACGCCGGCGGGGCAGACCCTGTCCACGATGTGGGCCATGTACTCGTCCCGGAAGTAGCGCAGCGTGCTGAAGATCGGGTTGGGCGCTCCCTGCCCGAGCCCGCACAGCGCCGTCTTCTGGACGATGCCGGCCAGGCGTTCGAGCGTGGCCAGGTCGTCCATCGTCGCCGCTCCGCGGGTGATCTGGTCGAGGAGCCTGTACATCTGGGTGGTGCCGACGCGGCAGGGGGTGCACTTGCCGCACGACTCGTCGCGGCAGAAGTCCTGGAAGTAGCGGGCGACGTCCACCATGCAGGCGGTGTCGTCCATGACGATCATGCCGCCCGAGCCCATGAAGGATCCAAGATCAATCAGGGTCTCGTAGCTGACCGGGCTGTCGAGGTAGTCGGCCGGGATGCAGCCGCCCGACGGGCCGCCGGTCTGGACGGCCTTGAAGGGTCGCCCGTCGATGATCCCGCCGCCGATGTCGTAGATGATCTCGCGCAGGGTCATGCCCATCGGCACCTCCACGAGGCCCGTGTTGACGATACGCCCGGCGAGCGCGAAGACCTTGGTCCCCCTGCTCTTCCCAAGGCCAATCGACGCGTACCAGTCCGCGCCCTTGCGCAGGATGGCCGGGACGTTGGCAAACGTCTCCACGTTGTTGATCAGCGTGGGGCAGCCGTACAGCCCTTCAACGGCCGGATACGGCGGACGCGGACGCGGCGTGCCACGCTTGCCCTCAACCGACGCGATCAGCGCCGTCTCCTCGCCGCAGACGAAGGCGCCCGCGCCAAGCCGGACTTGGACGTCGAAGGTGAACGAGGTGTCGGCGATGTTGGCGCCCAGGAACCCGGCGCGCTGTGCGAGGCGGATGGCCGTGCGCAGGCGGGCAACCGCAAGCGGGTACTCCGCGCGGCAGTAGATGTAGCCCTCGGTGGCGTGGACGGCGAACGCGGCGATCGCCATGCCCTCGAGGATCCTGAACGGGTCGCTCTCCAGGACGCTGCGGTCCATGAACGCGCCCGGGTCGCCTTCATCGGCGTTGCAGATGACGTACTTCTGCTTGCCCTCGGCCTTGGCCACGGTGGTCCACTTGAGGGCCGTGGGGTAGCCGGCGCCGCCGCGACCGCGGAGACCGCTCTGGCTGATCACCTCGCGGACCTCGGTGGAGGTCATATCCGCAAGCACGCTCTGGAGCGCTTCGTAACCGCCGCGGCCGACGTAGTCCTCAAGGGACTCCGGGTCCACGCGGCCCATGTTCTCCGTGGCAACGCGGAGCTGCTTCTCAAAGAAGGGGCCCTGGGGCTTGGGCGTGGCGCCGGGCTTCACGTGCTTGAGGGCTGTGATCAGGCCGCCAAGATCGCCAGGCTTGACCTGCGCGAAGAGCTCGCCCGTCTGGGGGATCTCCACAAGCGGACCTGCGGCGCAGAGGCCCAGACAGCCGACGCGCTTGACCATGACATCGGTGAGGCCCGCGGCCGCGCACTGCGCAGCAAGGTTGACCGTGATGTCGTGGGCCTGCGCCGACATGCAGGACGCGGCTTCGCACACGTACGCGGAGGCTCGCGTCTCGCCTGCGGTGGTGGCGACGGCGGCGCGGTGACGGACAGGCCGTGCCGCGGCTGGCTGCTCGCTCACATCGCCTCCAGTTGGGCAACCAGGTCGGCCGCCCCGATCTTGCCCATGACGGCGCCGTCCACGATGACCGCTGGCGCCAGGCTGCAGGCGCCGAGACAGCGCGCCGTCAGGATGGAAAGCTTGCCGTCCGGCGTTGTCTGCTTGGGCTTGACGCCAAGCTCGCGCTCGATGCCCGCGAGGATGTCCTTGGCGCCGTTGATGTAGCAGGCGGTGCCTGTACAGACGACGCACGTGTGCTCGCCCTGCGGCTTGAGCGTGAAGTACGAGTAGAACGTGGCCACGCCGTAGACGCGCGAGTGCGGGACGCCCAGCGTGTCGCCCACGTAGTTGAGGGCGCTCTCGTCAAGGTAGCCAAACGCCTCTTGGGCGGCGTGGAGCGCCTCGATGAGCGCATACGGACGGTCGCCCATGCGACGCATCCGGGTCTCCACGATCTTCCAGCGCTTGTCGTCGCTGGGTGGTGCTGGTTTCGCATGCAGGACTGGCATCCGGTCCCTCCGGGAGCGGTGGTTGAGGACAGCACCCGGGGCGCAGGCGCGTTCTTGGTTGGTGAGCAGTCCCCAACTCGGGGATCACCACAACCGTATGTGGGCCGGTGGTTGGCGACGGGTGCCGCACGTCCCAACTCCCAGACATGCCGCCGGGACAGGACTGGGACACCGTCCTGACTGGTTTGGGACCAACGGACGGGGCTTGGGTCCATCATGTGCGACGTGCCGTCAGCCAACCTGCCCTATCTGCGCAATGCCTCGCTCTTTGCGTCCGGACGTGACGCCCTTGTCGCGCTGGTGCGGTGGGGCGCCATTCGACACGGCTGGCGCAGGGTCTGGGTGCCCAGCTACTACTGTCCGGAGGTCCCGGCTGCGCTGGCGGCTATCGCGGACGTGGTTGAACTCCTCGTGTTCCCGGATCACGCGCTTTGGGCGCCAACGCAGGTTGGGGCGATCCCGGCGATCCGCGGCGACGTGGTCGTCCTGGCAAACCAGCTGGGCGTGCGGCCAAGGCCGGACACCGACGCCATGGACGCCATCACCGCCGGCGGCGTCACCCTGATCGAGGACCACTCCCACGACCTCGGGTCGGAATGGGCGCTGCGCAGTGGCGCGGACTACGCGTTTGCCTCGCTGCGCAAGACGCTGCCGCTCCCCGACGGCGGCGCCGTGTGGTCGCCCCGAGGGCTGGAGCTGCCACCGGAGCCGGCCGACGCCGCGGACTCCACGCCATCAGCGACCAGACGCCTTGGCCAGGCGTTGGCCGCCCAGCTGGGCAGGTCCGCAACCGACGGGGCCGGTCCGCTTCGGTTCCGGGCCCTGGCTCGCAGCCGGTGGCATCCAAGCGGGAGCGGCGCAGGCGAGGGCATCCTGCCGATCTCCCGCGCCCTGCTGCCGGGCATGCCCGCACAGGCCTGGCGAGAGAGGCGGCGGCGACACCTTGCAATCCTTGAGCACGAGGCTGAGTTGCCGCCATCCGCGCGCCTGTTGCAGGCGCCGCAGGGCGGCGTTGGGTTTGCGTTCACCATGGTCTTTGCCACCCACAACGAGCAGCGCAAGGCACTCCACGCGCTTGCCGCGCGGGCCGTGGCGCCCGTTGTGCTGTGGCCGCTGGACGCGTCGCCCAAGCGCGGGACTGGCGGGCCCGACGCGGACCTCTCACGCCGGATCCTCTCGATCCACTGCGACCAGCGGTACGAGGAGGCGGACATGCACCGGCTTGGGGCCATCGTGCGGGAGGCCCTTCACCCCGACCGCTAGCCGGCGCTTGTACCGGCCTGATCAAGGACCTCGCGGATCATCCGCTTCAGGGCGTCTGCGGTGAACGGCTTGGCCAGGTACGCGACATCGCGCTCAAGCACGCCGCCGTCAAATATCGCCTCGGCGGAATAGCCAGACATGTAGACCACCGGCAGACGCTGCTTGAGGGCAGGCACGGTGGCAAACAGGCTGTGCCCGGCGAGGTCCCGCTCGCTGATCCCGAAGTCGTCACGCCAGGCATCGTTGGCGAACTCGATGACGACGTCCAAGCACGCCCCAGCGCCGTCGCGCACGAGGCTGATGATCAGAATCGAGTCGTGCTCTAGGGCAAGCCGGTCTTCGCCGGGCGCGACGTCCAATCCCGTCGTTCTGCGCTTGCCCATGCACCCCACTCCCTATCGGGGGTTGCTCCCGCCCGCAGCAACGTTCGCCGTAGACCCATCGTACGGCAGAACATCCTGCGCCAACCTCTGTGGCGCCCCCGGCAATGGCGCCCCCGGCAGGAATCGAACCTGCGACCAACTGCTTAGAAGGCAGATGCTCTATCCGCTGAGCTACGGGGGCTCGACGCTGAGTGTAACGAGCCTGTCTCGCCTGAGCGCGGCGCAGACATGAACCCGGGCGTGGACCACCCGTTTGCCCGGGTGCTGCGGGAGCGGCCGGGCCGCCCAGACGGACGGCCCGGCCTCTGCTACTTCAGGACGGCTACTTCAGGACGACGAAAGCATCGAGGTCCACGCGCGGCTTGCCCCTGGTTGCCACGACCAGAAGCTTGACCGTGTGCTTGCCCGACGTGGCGAAGGCGTACTGCCACACGACCGTCCGGTACGTGGTGGCGGACGCCGTGAGGCTGACGGTGGCCTTGAGCTTGCCGTCGATGTAGACCTTCACCTGTCCGGACAGCTTGCTCTTCATGGAGACGAGCCCGATGGCCCGGCCGGTGAACACGTACGTGGCGTAGGCGTTCTTGGTCCTGCTGTACTTGTCGCTGGCGCCCGAGAACGTGGACTTCTTGTAGAGCGTCCAGGCGCCCCTGAACACGACGAGCTTGCTGGTGTTCTGGGTGAGCGCCGCCGATCGTGCGCCCGTCAGGGAGATCTGCGAGTTGCCAGCGGTGTCGTACGCCGTCACCCGGAACGTGGCCGTGCCGGTGGAGGGCATCGTGGTTGCGGCGCTGACCGCGAGCGGGGTGGCCAGAGCCACCGTTGTCCAGGCGCCGTTGTTGGCCCGCGCCTCGATGGTGTAGTGGTCCAGCCCGCTGCCGCCCGCGTTGTCGGCTGCGGCCCAGGAGACCGTGACCGGGACTGCGGACGACGTCGAGACCGTGCTGAGCGCGGCGGCCGTGCGCAGCGCCACGGTTGCGGCTTTGCTGAACGTGGGCGCCGTGGTGTCGGACCCGGCCGCAACCACCTCGAGCGTCGCGCAGGCGCCGCCGGCGCTGGTGTTGGATGCCGTGTCGGTGGCCCGGACGCAGACCTCGTGTGTGCCGGTGGGGAGCGCGATAGAGGCCACCGGAACGGTGCTGTCGACCCAGGTGCCGTCGCCAAGTTGCGCCGTGTAGTTGGCGCCCCAGCACGTGACCGTGCCGCTGGCCAGCATGGCGCACGCGTGGGCCAGGCCGACTCCAATCGCCGTGGCGGTGGTGATGCCGGACACGGGGACCGGGGTGACCCGGTTTGTCTTCGTGCCGTCGCCCAGCCCGCCCTGTGAGTTCTTGCCCGAGCACCATACGGCGCCGCCTGCGAGCAAGGCGCAGGTGGAGGCGTTACCGACGCTCACCGCGACAACGCCCGTGGCACCGAACGTGACCGGGGACGCGACGCCGAACGAGGTGGTCCCGTCGCCGAGCTGGCCGTACCAGTTGTCGCCCCAGCAGCGCACGGTGGCGTCGCCGAGGAGCGCGCAGGTGTGGTAGTTGTCAGCGCTCACCGACACGGCGGTGGTGATGCCCGTCACGGCGACCGATGCGCTGCGGTTGACGGTTGTGCCGTCGCCGAGCTGACCGTAGGTGTTCAAACCCCAGCAGCGGATGGTCCCGTCGGCGAGGACGGCGCACGTGGACTGCCGGCCCAAACTCAGCGCAACGGCGTTGGTGATCCCGGTGACGGCGACCGGCGTGAGGCTATCGGCGGTGGTGCCGTTGCCAAGCTCTCCGGCCTGGTTCCAGCCCCAGCAGCGGACGGTGCCGCCGGCGAGGATGGCACACGAGTGGTTCCAGCCCGCGCTCACGGCGATGGCCGTTGTGATCCCGGTGACTGTGACTGGGTTTGCGTAGGGGCCGCCCGAGGTGTGGGTGCCGGTGGTGGTGCCGTCGCCGAGTTGGCCGTCGGTGTTGCTGCCCCAGCAGCGGATGGTTCTGTCGGCAAGGAGGGCGCACGTGTACAGGTACCCGGCGCTGATCGCGGTGGCGGTGCTGATGCCGGCGGCGATCACCGGGCTCGGGCTCGAGGAGGCGAGGCTGGCCCCACCCAGCGCCCCAGTGGAGTTCTGGCCCCAGCAGGTCACCCTGCCATCCTCGAGGAGCCCGCAGTTGTGGACCATGCCCACGCTTAGGGAGGACAGCTTGCCGACGCCCGCGGTGAGACCCGCGGTGAGGCCCTCGCTGACGCCGCCGAAGGTGCCGTCCATGGCGGCCATCGGGCCCCAGTCGCCGCCGTCCAGGCTCATCTCCGCGGAGGCGATGCCTGACGGGTCTGTGGCCGTGGCGGTGACGGTGGGCGCGCCGCTCACGCCCCGCACGATGAGCGAGGGCGAGACCACGGGCGTGGTGACGATGGGGGCGGTCGCGTCCGGCGTGGCGAGCACGGGCGCCGCGGCGCCACCGGCAATCAGCGAGACAACGGCCAGGACGGCGATTGCGCGGCGGACCGCGGCCAGAGGGGAACCCATTTTGAACAGCGCTCCGTTGCGTTCAGAGGTGCAGCTCCAAAACGCGCGGGGGCTGGTAGGCAAAGACTGCCCGTTGGCCGCCCGGATGGCCGAGTGGTTGAGCGCCACCGGGGGTGGGTCTTCGGGGTCCGATGGCGCCGTGGATCCACAGGCGCTGTGGGACAACGCCGACCCCGGGCAACGCTGGTGGCGGTGCGAGTGACCACCCGTCGAATCTCAGGGGAGGGCGAGGCGCAACTAGGACCCGTGCCGCTCCGCAAGGACGTGGAGCGTGTGCTGCAGCGCCGCGGCCGCGGTGGCGTGGTTGGCAGCCGCTACGGCAGGCGGCTCCGGAGCGGCTGTGTCTTCCGGGTCCAGCATGAGCGCCGGCGGCGGTCCAGCCCTCCATCTCGCGGCATCTGGCGCCCAGCGCTCTTGCCAAACCGCAGGTGTCTCAACCGGCGCGTCACGATGCGCCTGCGCCAGCCAGACCATCGCCCAGTTGCGCGGCACCGCGCTGTACACGTCGTAGCCGCCGCCGCCTGTCGCGAGCCATCGGCCGCCCGCGTACTGGTGGGCAGTCTCGTCAAGCAGCCGCGCGGCCCGTTGGAAGGCAGACGTGGTCAGCCGCAGGTTTGCCAGCGGGTCACGCGCGTGCGCGTCGGAACCGTTGAGCGTCACCAGGATGGTGGGCCGAAACGCGGCCGCCACGGCCGGCACCACGGACTCCAGCACGGCCAGCCACGAGGCGTCGGACGTCCCGCGCTCCAGCGGGATGTTTACCGCGGACCCTTCAGCGCCCTCCCCGCCTCGATCTTCCACCCAGCCCGTGCCCGGGAACAGGGTCAGGCCAGACTCGTGGATGGACACGGTCTGCACCAAGGGGTCATCCCAGAAGATGGCCTCCACGCCGTCGCCGTGGTGGACGTCAACGTCCACGTAGAGGACGCGATGACCGTCGTCACGCGCCCGGCGGATGGCAACCGCAACATCGTTGAAGACGCAGAAGCCGGTGGCCCGTGCCGGGAACGCGTGGTGGAGGCCGCCGCCTGGGTGGAAGGCGTGGAGCCGCTCACCCGCAAGGATCTGCTCCATCGCGTGCAGGGTTCCGCCCACCACCGTTGCCCCAGCCGCGTGCATCCCGTAGAAGGGCGGCGTGTCGCCATCGGTGACCGCCAGTTCCGCGCCCATCTCCGGAAAGTCGGAGAGGCGCTCGATGTCCGCCAGGAACGAGCGTCTGTGGACCGTCGCAAGTTCGGCCGCGGATGCAGCAGCGGGCTCCACAACGTCAGTTGCGCCAAGCGCGCGTAGCAGGTCGATGCCGGGGCCAAAACGGCGCGGGGTGAAGGGATGACCTGGCCCAAAGTCGTAGGCAAGGCTGGCCGGTCCGTAGATGACGAGCGGGGTTGGATTGGGATGGGACACAGGCATGACGCTGGGCAGTCTAGAGTGGCGCCAGCCAGCGCGTAGGATGGCAAGCGTTTGGCAGCGACAACCGCGCTGCGGCAAGGAGGACCGGTGGACGGCTTTACGCCCGCGGCAAGCCGGGACGAGACGCGCGACACGATCCTGCGCGATGGCTCGTCCATCCGGATCCGCGACGCCGCCGAGCTGGACGTCCCCGGGATGGTGGCGTTCCTTGAGGCGCTGGACCCGGAGTCGCGACGGCTGCGGTTTGCAAGCGTCGGCGGCGATCTTGAGGCCCGCGCCCGGACATGGGCGGTGCTTGAAGATCCCCGGGACTGCTCGCTGGTTGCGGAGACCGAGATCGGCGGCGCCACGCACGTCATCGGTACCGGCACCTACCTCTTCCTGGACAAGACCACAGCCGAAGCTGCGTTTGTGGTGGCCGACGAGTGGCAGGGCATGGGGGTTGCCACGCTGCTCCTGGAGGCGCTTGCACGGCGCGCTAACGAGGCGGGCATCACAACCTTTCTGGCGGAGGTCCTGCTGGAGAACGCCAAGATGCTCGATGTCTTCCGGGCCAGCGGCTTCCCGCTCCGGCTGCACTCGGAGCCAGGCAGCATCTCGGTGGAGTTCCCCACCGAGCTCAGCGGCGAAGCGCGCCAGCGCTTTGAGCGCCGCGAGCAGGTGGCGGCGGCCGCGGCGGTCCACGCGCTGCTCCACCCGGCGTCGGTTGCCGTCATTGGCGCATCACGCCAGCGTGGCACCGTGGGCGGCGAGCTCTTCCACAACCTCGTGAGCAGCGGCTTCACGGGCCCGGTCTATCCGGTGAACCTCAATGCCGACGTGGTCCAGTCGGTTGCCGCGTACCGCTCGGTGAGCGCCATCCCTGGGCCAGTTGACCTCGCGCTCATCGCGCTGCCGGCCAACATCACCATCGGCGCCGTCCACGAGTGTGCGGCCAAGGGCATCAAGACGGTGGTGGTGGTGTCGCCGGGCTTTGCTGAAACCGGGCCCGAAGGCGCCGTCCGCCAGCGCGAGCTTGTGGCCGCCTGCCGCGGCGCAGGCATGCGTCTGGTTGGGCCCAACGCCATGGGCGTCATCAACCTTGAGCCCAGCGTCCGGCTCAATGCCACATTCTCCCCCACCCTGCCCATCAACGGCCGCGTTGGCTTCTTTTCGCAGAGCGGCGCGCTGGGTCTGGCAATCATCGAGCACGCCAACCGTCTGGGGCTGGGGCTCTCAAGCTTCATCTCCATCGGCAACAAGGCAGACCTCTCGGGCAACGACTTCCTGCAGTACTGGGAGTCAGATCCGGCGTGCAGCGTGATCGCGCTGTATCTGGAATCCGTGGGCAACCCGCGCAAGTTCTCACGGATCGCCCGGCGCGTTGGCCGGACCAAGCCCATCATCGCGGTGAAGAGCGGCCGGTCTGCGGCAGGCCAGCGGGCCACGATGTCCCACACCGGCGCCCGGATCGGGGCGTCGGACGTCACGGTGGATGCGCTGTTCCACCAGGCCGGTGTGGTGCGCACGGACACGCTGTCGGAGTTCTTCGATGTGGCCTCGCTGCTGGCCAACCAGCCGCTGCCGCTTGGGCGCGGTGTGGCGATCCTGACCAACGGCGGCGGGCCGGGCATCCTGGCTGCCGATGCCTGCGAAGCGGGCGGCCTGCTGGTGCCACCACTCCCCGAGACCGCGCGTCGGGCGCTTGGCGAATGCCTGCCGGCGATGGCAACGCTGGACAACCCGGTGGACACAGGTGACGCGTCTGCCGAAGCCTACGGGCGCGCCATCGGGATCCTTGCCGCGTGCGAGGAGATCCACGCAATCATCGTGCTGTTTGTGCCGCCGCTGGGCGCCTCAAGCAGCGATGTGGCCGCGGCCATCCACACCGCGGTGGCCACGCTTCCGCGTCCCGTCCCGGTGCTCACCGTGTTCATGTCGGCCGAGGGCGGTCCCGCAGAGCTGCGGGGGCCGGACCTGCGGGTTCCAGCGTTCATGTTCCCCGAGGAGGCCGCCCAGGCGCTTGCCCACGCGGTGCGCTACGCCGAGTGGCGCATGGCGCCTGAAGGCAACGCCCCCAACCTGCCCGACCTCCGGCCTGACGAGGCCACGCGCCTCTTGGCCCGGGCTCTGGCCGAAGTTGGCGATGCGCCCCACCGCTCGCGCTGGCTGCCCCCCGACGAGGCGGCGCAGCTGCTTGAGTGCTACGGCATCCGGGTGGCGGACTGGCGGCTTGCCGCAACGCCTGCTGAAGCAGCCGCAGCCGCCGAGGAGCTGGGTGGGTCCGTTGCGCTCAAGGCGGTTGCACCCGGGGTTGTGCGCAAGCGCGAGGCCCGCGCCGTGGTGCTGGGACTCAATGCCAACGACGTCCGCCCGGCGGCTGAGGCGATGGCAACGGATCTTGCGGCCGCTGGCCACAAGATTGAACGGTTCCTCGTTCAGCGCATGGTCCCGTCGGGCACGGAGATGCTCGTGGGCGTCGTCCATGATCGGCTGTTTGGTCCTGTCATCGCGTGCGGCGCCGGTGACTCCGAGATGGAGCTGCTCAAGGACGTGGCCGTGCGGATCACGCCGCTGACCGATCGCGATGCGGGCGAGATGCTCCGCTCGCTGGCCATGTACCCGCTGCTTGAGGGCTACCGAAACGCGTCGCGCGCCGACATCGGTGCGCTCGAGGGCGTGCTCCTCCGCGTCAGCGCCATGGTTGAGGCGCATCCGGAGATTGTGGAGATGGACTGCAACCCGGTCGTCGTGCTGGCCGATGGCGCGGTTGTGGTTGATGCCCGTGTGCGTATCGAGGCACCGGCGCCCCGCTGAGGTCGCCCCGGCTCGAATCCGCGGTGGTATGCTCCGCCACCCGCACGCGGCGTCCTCGCCGCGCGGACCGTCGAGGCCCGGGAATGCCCGACACAACACGGCACCTACACGCGTCCACGGCTGGCCAGCTTGCGCTGGAGCTGCCGAGCGCCCTGCCGACGCTTGCACTTGAGGCAGACTGGAAGGACCAGCCGCGCCTGTGGGGCCACAGCCTGCACCCGATGTGCTCGTATCTCGCGAGCTTCCCGGCTGCCCTCGCCCACGCCTTCATCGCCCGCTACAGCCGCCCCGGCGACGTGGTGCTTGACCCGTTCTCCGGTCGCGGCACGGCACCCGTGCAGGCGGCCGCGGAGGGACGGATTGGCGTTGGCAACGACCTCAACCCGCTTGCCCACGTCCTCACCGCCGCCAAGATTGAACCCGCCACAGCCGTGGAGGCGCGGACGCGGCTGCTTGCCCTGCGCCTCGGCTGGCTCGCGGATGCTGAGGCATGGACATCCATCGGGCGCCAGGCGGGCATCAGGCCTGGCCATCCCTCAGCGTTTATCCCGCGAGCGGGCAGCGGCGGCGGTCCTGAGGCCCGTGACGAGGCCCTGCCTGCTGCGGTGGCCGTGGCCTTCCACCCCCAGACGCTGGGGCAGGTGGCGCACCTGCGGTCCCGCCTGCAGCTGGACAACCACGTGGACCGCTTCCTTGCGGCGTCCCTGGCCGGGATCCTGCACGGCAAGACGCCGGCCTACCTCTCCACGGTCATGCCCAACACGTTCAGCATGGCGCCGCGCTACGTGCAGGCGTTTGTGGAGCGGACCGGGTACCAGCCGCCCGAGCGCGATGCCTTTGGGGCGCTTGCGGCAAAGCTCGACCGCCTCTACCGCCAGCCACTGCCCCCCACCACCGGCATCGCGCTGCTTGGGGATGCGCGGACGGCCGGTCGCCGGGCCCGCGTTGCGCTGCGGGAGCGCGGCATGGGCGATCGGGTCCGGCTCGTGGTGACGTCGCCGCCGTATCTGCGCGTGCTCAAGTACGGCTACTACAACTGGCTGCGCACCTGGCTGTTGGGCTTTGACGCCGCCGCCATCGACGCCACGCTGGACACGGCACACCAGCCCGAGGCGTACATCGAGTTCATGCGCGACGTGCTTGCGGACCTGCGGCCGGCGCTCACCGACGACGGGATCGCCGTGCTGGTGATCGGCGACGTGGAGACAGACCGCGGCAAGCCGTCGGCAGCGGGTCTTGGCCTGGCCGAGCGGGTCTGGGAGGAAGCGGCCCACCCCGCCGGGTTCCGCCTTGCGGGCCTCGTCCGTGACGAAGTGGCCGCCAATCGCAAGATGACGCGGCTGTGGGGCGCTGAAGCAGGCCAGGCAACCAAGACGGACGTGATCTTGGTGCTGGGCGCCACAGAGGCCGGCCGACGCCGGGCACTTGCGGCCGCCGACGTGCCGGTCAACTGGACGTGGCCGCCCACGAGGCTGCGCGCCCTCTAGCGCGTGCCCCTTAGTCCGCGCCCCCTAGCGCGTGCCGCCGCCGGTCAACTCGCCGGGGCAACCTTGTCCAGCACAAACGTGCTGCGGCAGATCTGGACCATCTGCTTGGCGTTGGGCGCGGGTCCAACCTCCGGGCTCTTGCTCACCACGCGGCAGTCCTTCGCCGCGGGATCGTCGTAGTGCCCGGTCACCATCACCCACTTGCCCGCGTACGGCTGAAATGGGCACGTTGGGTCCGCTATCCCGTCCGCGCCCCAGCAGTTGCCCACCTCCTTGGGGATCGCCATTGCCAGCCACGGCCCGGCGCCAAACTCCGGGAACGCAGGGTCCATCACCGCCGCCGTTGGCTGCACCCAGTAGCCCGTGAAGAACCACGTGGGCTCGTAACTGAAGGCCGTCACGCCGCCGAGTCCCTCTGGCACGGCAACAAAGCCCTTGAACGTGATTGAGGCGCCACCGAGGCAGGCCAACGCGTGCTCGCCGTACGGTCCGGCAATCTGCGGGTACTTGGCGGACAGCGGCCCCTGCGGCTTGTCGATGCCGATGAGATCCACAAGCGAAATGGGGTCTGGCAGGCAGCCGCGGGGTGTTGGCGTGGGGGCCGGCGGCAACGTTGGCGCTGGCGGGGCGGTTGGGGTGGCCGTCGCGGCGGGCGTCGGCACAGCCGTGGTGGCGGGCGCAACCGACGGCGCAGCTGACGAGACGGCGGTTGGCGAGCCGCCCCCGGCGCACCCGGCCACGATGAACACCAGCAGCGCGCCTGCGATCGTCCGCATCAACCACCCTCCTGCCAAACTCCGAGAGCAGGCAGGTTACCCGCGGCAGCGGCTCCGCAACAGCCCTTCGCGCCAAACGCCCCGCAAGGGCCGCCCCGCTTGGGCTAGCATTGCTGGCGATGAACGAGATGTACCCCGCGTCTGACCTCGCGTCGATGGATCCGCTTGTGCTGATGAAGAACCTGGACCACGTCCGGATGACCAGCAGGCGGCTTTCCTACATCCTCCAGCAGCAGGTTCACCTCTATACGCCTGAGGCAAACCAGCTGCGGGACCAGATCGACCGCTATGTGGAAGCTGAGCGGCAGATCGAGGGCGAGATGTCCCGGCGGCGCATCCGCGCCTGAGGCCCTGGCCTACCTGTCGGTTGTCGCGGGCGCGCCCGCGAACTCGCCCAACACGTTGCGTGTTGCCGCTGCCCGGATTGCCTGCTCCAGCGCACCCGTGAGCTCCGGTGGCGTAAACGGCTTCTGCAGAAACACGGTGTGCGGCGACGCGCGCAGGGTGTCGCCAACGTCGTCGGCTGCCCAGCCAGAGCAGATCACCACCGGGATCTCTGCGCGACGGGCACGCAACTCCGCAAGCACGGCCCGACCGCCCATCGTTGGCAGGGCGAGGTCAAGCACAACGGCCTCGTAGAGATCGGGCGCTCCCTCAAACAGGGCAATTGCGTCCGGCCCATCTGACGCCTCCACCACCCGGTACGCAGACCGCTCCAGAACCCTGCGCGCCACACGTCGCACGCCATCCTCATCGTCCACAAGCAGGACTGACGCCACCGTCAGGCGATCCGGCGGCGCCAACGGCGACGGCGCGGCAGCCGGCACCACCCCGCCATCTGGGCGAAGCAGGATTTCAAAACAGGTCCCAAGGCCCAGCCGCGATCGAACCCGGATTGCCCCGTCATGGCCCTTCACAATGCCCAGCGTGGCAGCCAGACCAAGACCCCGGCCAGCCTTCTTGGTGGAGAAGAACGGCTCGAAGACCCGATGCATGGTGGCGGCGTCCATCCCCATACCGGTGTCGGAAACCTGCAGCATCGCGTAGGTTCCCGGCTCCGCGGTGGTACCGGGGATGAGGTCGGGGTCATCCGGGCCAACAACGGCAAGCCCTGTGCGGACTGTGACGGTCCCTGCTTGCCCTCCCAGCGCCTCGGACGCGTTCACGACCAGGTTCAGCACGATCTGGCGCACCTGCGTGGCGTCCGCGATCACCGCCGGAAGGGCCTCATCAAGGTCAAACACCACGCGGGCGCCGGGTGCAAGGCTGCTGATGACCATGTCTCCCATGTCACGGGCCGCGGCGTTGAGCGACATGGGGCCCACCTGGATGGTCCCGTGGCCGCTGTAGGCCAGCATCTGGCGGGCGAGATCGGCAGCCCGATGCGCGGCCTGCTCCGCGGCAGCAAGGTCCGTGGCCGGGGCGGACTCCTCGGCAATCCCCTCGCGGGCGAAGCCGATGTGGCCCAGGATCGCCACGAGGATGTTGTTGAAGTCGTGTGCGATGCCGCCGGCAAGGACGCCCAGCGCCTCGAGCTTCGCCGCCTCCCGCACGGCGGCATCGGCTGCCTGACGGTCTGCGGCGGCCTGGACTTTCGCCGTGACGTCCTCGGTGAACGAGATGAGCGCGGCCACGCGCCCGTCGTCGCCCTTGAGCGGGAACCAGCGGATGCGAAGCCAGACCTCGCCTGCGGTCCCGCCATGGCCGTGGAGCATCAGGCGGACGGACTCTGGCTCAGCGGGATCGGCCACGCCCGCGAGTGCGCGCGAGATGGCGGCGCCCTGCGCGAGGGCCGCGGTCAGGGGATCCGCCCGAACGTCGGCGATCGGCGCATCTGGCAGACTCGCAAGCTCCCGGATACGCCGCTGGGCGTCGTTGCGGCGCAGCGTCCGCCCCTCCACGTCGTAGACCTCGATACCCACCGGCGACTGGTCCTGCATGCCGTTTGCAATCGCCTCGTGTTCAAGCGCAATCGTGCGGGCGTCGACGAGGTCCGTGACATCGCTGATCGCCGCGACCCAGCCAGTTCCCTGCCCGCCAGCGTCACGCAGCGGAACCGCCTCCGTCCGCACCCAGCGGGTGGTCCCGTCATCACGCAGGATCCGGTGCTCCTCGTCAATCGGCGTCAAATCTCGCATGGCCGCATCCCAGGTCGCAAGCACGCGCTGCGCGTCATCAGGATGGATGGTCCGCATGAGGCTTGCTTTGGGGGCGTCGGTGTCTGGCGTGCCGATGAGTGTCGACCAGGCAGGGTTTGAGGCAACCAGGTTGCCCGCCGCATCGATCTCCTGGATCCCCACGGGGACCATC
Source organism: uncultured Chloroflexota bacterium (assembly GCA_903925955.1). Classification (GTDB taxonomy): domain Bacteria; phylum Chloroflexota; class Limnocylindria; order Limnocylindrales; family CSP1-4; genus CAIXZV01. The sequence goes on along the minus strand of CAIYHO010000082.1, from coordinate 20,391 downwards.
TCGGCGAGCCGGTGGTAGCGCTGCTCGCTGACACGCAACTGCGCCTCCACCGCAAGCCGCGCCGCGATGTCGGACTCCAGACGGCGTACCACTCGAACCGACCGCGCCGTGCCAAGAGTCAGCAGACCCGCGAGACCCAGGAGCATGACCGGCAGCGGCTCTGCAATCCCTGCCGCGATATGGACCCCGATCACGGCGAGCACGATGAGCCCGTTGCCCGTGTGGATGGCCACGGCCACCAGCACCCGGCGCACGATGTGCGTCAGCGCGTCCGCCTCCGGCACCGGCACCGGCGCCGGCGGGCGCGAGCGCAGCGCGGGGTGAAGCGTGGCAGCGCCAATCACGGTGTAGGCGAGCAGCCACATCCCCTCGTACGCGGCTGCGGGCAGCGCGGACGCCTGTCCTCCATGCGCGGAGTAGGCCGCGTCAATCACAATTGCCGCGCCAAGCACGAAGGCCAGCAGCAGCAGCCCGGGGTTCCGCAAGAACCGGATGACAAAGCGCAGCAGGATGGCAAACAGGATGGCGTCCAGCGTGGCGACACCAAAGTCAGCGAAGCCCTGAATGCCCGGGATGTCAGCCGTGCGCGTGAAGGCGTCGTAGATCAGCAGGCTGAGGAGCAGACCGATGGACCCGGCGTCAAGCCAGGCGTCGGCATCGGCGCGCCCAAATCCCCGTGCGAACAGCAGCAGGCCTATGGCGCCGGCAAGGTTTGTGCCGATGTCGGCCGTCAGCAGGGCAACGTCAGCGACTGGACCGCCAGCGCCTGCTCGCAGCGTCATCCCCGCCGTCCCCAGAAGGATCGACACCGCGACGGCCGCAAATGCCGGTGCTTGAGCGCGGTGACGCGTAAGCCCCGCGCGAAGCAACAGCAGGGTGGCCGTGACCCCGCACGCCGTGGCGAGGAGGCCGGTCCCTGCAGCCGTTGTCAACTGGCGCAGGAACGCCGCAGCGATCCCTATCAGCAGAACGACAAACCAGGCCGCGGGCCAACCGCCCAGCAGCCGTCGATGTGGCGTCACGCCGCCCATCAGTAGACTCAGACCCCCGACCACGCGCGGGCCACGCAGGCATCAACGGATCACCTGCCACGGCCGCCCCCGGATGCTACGCCCCTAGCGCAAGACCCGCACACCCCCTAAAGAGGGTGGGCATGGACCTAGGCCGCTGCCGTTGCGCCGCCCGCTTCGCCTTCGCCCCGCATCCCGTCTACCGCGGCTGCCCTGGCCGCCCGGCGAGCCGCCTGCTCTTCGCCAATGATCCGTGCCACCAGCTGCGCCAGACGCGGGGTCTCAAAGAGGCTGAACCCAACGCCGACATCCGACAGGGCGTCGTGGCCCATGCCGCGGAACAGACCGCGCGTGGCCACGAGGCACATCTCGTCATAGAGCTCCGGCCACCCAACGCGTCGGCGCTGGTAGCAGAAGCGGACAAACGCCTCGGCGACCGGTGACGCGGCCAAGGCTGCCACCGAGATGGCGGGTACGACGGGGCTGACGGGCAGCATCGATGCGGGTCTCCTCTCCCTCTGGGCATGCGGCGGCTTGCGGTGGCGCGGCGCGTCCTGCAGCGAACACCGTCGTCAGTCCTGTGGATTGTCGTGTGCCTGGAACCTCCCCAGTCCCCCTCAGGCGGCGACTCGCGTCATCCTACGGATCCGCGACGGGCAGGGGAAGGGGCTTCTCCACGAAGTGCCCAGCCGAGTTGTCCACAGCCTCCGAGTGATGGTGGACAGCCGCGCCGTTACGGGCCAAACCTGTGGATGCGCTCCGACGGGAACCGTGTCAGGGCAGGTCGCCGGCCTTGAGCCGGAGCCCCAGACCGGGCCCATCGGGCAGCCGCCAGCGCTTGTCGGCGCCGATGGTCAGGCCCTCGACGGGATCGTCCGCAAGCAGCAGGCAGCCGTCAAGATCGGCCCACTCGGCAAGCGGCGACACGGCCGCCGACGCGGCAATCACAATTGATGTCTCTTCCATACAGCCAAGAAACGTGCGGAACCCGAGGGCGCGCGCGCGCTCCAGCATGCGCCGAGCGGGACCAACGCCTCCCACCTTGGCAAGCTTGACGTTGACGCCGTCCACGACGCCAACCAGGCCGTCGAGGTCATCGATGGTCACGGCGCTCTCGTCGGCGACAATCGGAAGCGGGGAAACCGCCTGCAGGTCCCGCAGCCAATCCAACCGGTGCGCGGGGAACGGCTGCTCCACCAGGACCACGCCAAGGCGGACCAGTTCGGGCAGCAGCGCCACGGCACCTGCGGGCGTCCAGCCCATGTTCGCGTCCACGCGGATGGGCCCTGCGTACACGCTTCGAACCGCCTCAAGGGTGGCCAGGTCAGACGCCCCGCCCACCTTGATCTTGAGCGCCGGGAAGTCGATTGCGCGCTTTGCCCGGGCTGCCACAACCTGCGGCTCGTCGATGCCAAGCGTGAAGTCCGTGGGAGTGATCTCGCCATGGAGACCAAGGACGTCGGGGAGCGACAATCCCAGGCGCTTGCCGACAAGGTCGTGCAGGGCGACATCGATGGCGCACTTGGCACCGCCGTGGTGGGCAATCGCCCCAGCCATCAGGTCTGCGGCCTGCTCCAGCGCCGCCTGTGCCTCGGCCAACGGGCCCCGGAGGCCGGCGGCGGCGGGCGCAATCGCCTCAAGCAGCAGGGGGAAGACCGCCGCCATGGTCTCCGCTGTGTCGCCGTAGAAGGTGTCGGGATAGCCCTCACCAAGGCCCACGGGCCCGGCCCCGCCGTCGGCCTCATCGCGCAGCTCCACCACCACCGTGGTGATGACGTGGCCCTCACCGGGCGCGGAGCGGGCAATGATGAACGGGTCCCGCAACGGCAGGCGCAGCGTCTGGTGGCGGATGGAGAACATCATGCCGGGGTCACCCAGGGCAGCGCGTCCACTGCCGTCTCGATGTCGCGCCAGAGGCCGTCGCCGCCGAAGCGAACTGGATCAGCGCAGGGCAAGCCAGTTTCGGCCCCGATGGCCGCAATCACCCGGTGTGCCTCCGCCTCGTCCGCAATGAGCGACGTGTTGAGCGCCACTGCCACCACGCGTGACGGCGCCACAAGGCTGGCAACCTGCTCGTGGAGACGGATAAAGTCGCCCAGCGGCGCAAGGGGGAAGCTGCGCTCCGGCAGATGGTCGAAGTCGTGCGCGATGAGGCCGGGCTTGTGGACGAGGATCATCGCGTGCGGCGTGGAGCCGTGGATCAGGCCCAGCGTGACGCAGCTGTAGGCCGGGTGGTCCAGCGAGCCCTGCCCCTCAACAAGGACCCAGTCGCCGCGCTGCTCGCCTTCCGCAACGATCTCCTCCACCGTGCCCTGGACAAAGTCCGAGATCACGCGGTCAACAGCGACACCCGAGCCCTCGATCATCATGCCGGTTTGGCCGGTGGCGACAAAGGCGGTTGACCTGCCCGCGTCCACGGCTGCGCGGCGCAGCTCCAGCGCCACCGACATCTTCCCAATGGCGCAATCCGTGCCGACTGTGAGAATCACGCGCTTGCCCGGTGCGTGGCGGCGGCCAACGGCCGTCTCGTGGCGCTCCGGCGGCCGACGGTAGTCCACGATCTTGACGCCGGCAGTTGACGCGGCCGCGGCAAACTCGGGATCGTCGCCGAGGAACGTGTGGAGCCCGGAGTGGATGTCCAGGCCCACGGCGATCGCGGCGAGGATCACCTCGCGCCATGTCTCGGGCAGCCTGCCACCGGTGGGCGCAATGCCAATCAGCAGCGCGTTGGCGTGCCCCCCAAGGGCAAGCGCCTCGTCCAGGCTCGCAACGATGGGGATGTCAAAGCGCGGCTGCTCCCCAAGCCAGGTCTTGACGTTGCCGCCCGCCTGCGTGGAGTCAACCACCGCAAGCACGGTGTCCCGGCCAAACCGGATGACGCCCATGGCGGTCTTGCCGTTGTGGAAGCTGAACTTGCCTTCAGCAAGGATCACGAGGCGGCGGTTAGCAGAGGCGGAAGCTGAGGCGGGCATGGATCCTTCCACGGCGGCTGGGCTGGGTGTTGGAAGAATACGGCCATGGCCCACGGGCTGAGCCGCCCCCAGACATGACGATGCCCCCGGGGACAACCCGAGGGCGGGGGCAGAGGCTGGTACCGCATACCGGATTCGAACCGGTGATCTCCGCCTTGAGAGGGCGGCGTCCTGGGCCTCTAGACGAATGCGGCGTTGTGCTGGCCGTTTGCGCGGCCGGGCGGGCAGGATAGCAGGCGCCGGGCGGGACCCGCAACCGCGGCCACCCCGACGGGGCTCCTACAGGCGGTGTGCCTCGAGGAACGAGCGCAGTGTCTCGGCCACCTGCAGGAAGCTCTGCTCGCCCAGCACCAGCCCATAGTGCGAGTGGGCGCCGAAGGGTTCGTACTGGGCGCCCAGCCAGTCCGCCAGCGCCTCCACGGAGGGCTCCGGCACGTAGACATCCAGGCCGGCGCCAATCACGAGACGCGGCACGTCCGGCAGCGCCGTCCGGTCCACTGGGACACCCTGGAGGACTTGGCGGCGCGCGGCGCCGGACTCAAAGGTCTTCTGCCCAAGCAGGTGCTGGATCCGCACAACGTCTGCGATGGAGAGGTCGCGGTGCTCACGCGTCAGCCGCTCCGGGAGGGTCTCCCAGCCCAGCTCCGCACGGCCCCACGCATCCGGCACGTCGCGCACAAGATGCGTGCGGGCGGGATCGCGCAGCTCGCGGGGCAGCTCCGGGGCCAGCAGCACGTACCCCGCAACTGGTAGACGCTCAACGGCCTTGAGCACCAGCAGACCACCCAGGCCGTGGCCGACAGCCACCGCGTTTGGCCCAAGCCGCTCGAGGGCCGCAACCACATCCTCGGTATAGGACTCAATGTCGAGCGTGGCGGGATCCGCTGTCTGGCTCCAGTAGTGGTTGCGCAGGTTCAGCGCATGGCCTTCCCAGCCGCGCGCGGCAAAGTGGTGGAGATAGCGCTCCCACACCCACGAACCGCCCAGGAACCCGTGCACAAACAGCAGCGGCTTGCGCCGCGAGCGCCGCTCCGGCAACCATGACTCGACGTAGAGGCCACGCTCCGCAAGCTCAATCTCGTCCTTGCGGACGGGTCGTCCCGGCGGCGGCGTGCGCGATGTAAGGCGGTCCGCTGTTGTGTCGGTCATGCGCGGGCTACTGCTCGTGCGGGTTGAACAGGAGACCCGTGAGGGCCTTCGGGTAGAAGTACGTGGACTTCTGGGGCATCACGTCGCCGGCCTGCGCCACTGCAAGGATGCTCGCCACAGGCGTGGGCTCCAGGAGGAACGCGGCGTCGGCGTGGCCACCCGAGGCAACGGCCGTGATGGCCTCCTCGGCCGACTTGGTGTACGCCACGCGCTCGCCGCTCGCAACCGCAGCGGCATCAATCCCAAGCAGAACGTCTAGGGCTGCCCCCAGCATCGTCACGTCAAGCCGACGCACGGCCTCGCCGCCGGCGGTCAGCAGCTTTGCAAACGCCTCGCGCCTTGCCTGCAGGAGCCATGCGCCGTCGGTGGTGACCAGGCCAAAGCGGCCTTCGCCCCCGGCAAGCCCTCCAGCCGCGCCAAAGCGCTGCGCAAGGGCGGCGGGCGTGGCGGGCTCAGCCTCGAACAGGCTGTCCATACCACCATGCAGGCGGGCAAGATCCGCGGCGCCAACGCCATGCACAAGCCGGTGCGTCGGCAGCACGGTCAGCTGGCCGCCGGCATCAAGAAACAGCATGAGGACGAAGTCGTAGGCGGGATCCACCTCGGCCGAATGCGCCACACGTCGCTCGTCACGGTAGCGAACCGCCGTCTCGTAGCGGTGGTGGCCGTCCGCAATGGTCACGGGGCCGGCCGCAGCGGCGGCCACAAGGGTCTCGGCCGTGCCGTCACCCCCGGCGGGGACCGCCCACAGGCGATGGCGCACGCCGTCGTCGTCTGTGACATCTGTCAGGGGCGGCGCCAGGACCACGGCGGCCATCGCCGCGGCGGCGGCACCCGCAGGGTCGCTAAAGAGGCCAATCACGGGCGAGGTATTGAGGCCGGTGGCGCGGAGGAGCCGATAGCGCTCCTCCTTGGGGCCGGTCAGGGTCCGCTCGTGCGGCAGCACGCTTGAACCGGGCCCAAACGGCTCAATCCGCAGACGGGCGAAGAAGCCGCGCTGCGTCCGGGCGAGGCTGGTCCCCGGGACGCGGTACGTCTGCTCATGCACGTACACGGACGGCCGCGGGTCCTTGCGCAGGGTCCCGTCGCTGCGCCAAGCGGCCAGCGTGTGGGCAGCGCGCCGATAGCGCTCGTCCGGATCCTCGCCCACAACCACCGCGGGCAGGTCCAGCCGCACTGCGTTCTTCGGGCTACGGGCCAGCAGCGCCTCATGCAGCGCCGGGCTGATCACGTCATACGGGGGCGCCACAAGGCTGCCGATATCACCGGCGACACCGGGATCGAAGCGAAGGGCGCGGAAGGGTCGGATATCGGGCACAGGTGTCCTTGGGCGGCGTCGGCGATGGTGGTGGCCCGGCGCCTTCGGCGGGGCCTCCTGCCCGGACGTCCGTGCATCGTACGATAGGCGCGTCGCAAGGGCCACCCGACAGCTACGGGTGGGCCAGGCAGGAGACGGGGGTCCCTCGTGCAACTATTCGGCATGCAGGAGCGTCGTTGGCAGGACGCGTCCAATTCCACCGCTATAGGAGTCCGTGTGCCGCTCCGCAAGCCGGGCCGTGCTGTCCGCCTGACCCGCGCTGTCGCCGGGGCCGCCCTCGTGCTCCTTGCGCTCGCTCCCGCTGCGCCTGTCGCCGCCGACGGCGGACTCACCATGACGGCCCGCGCGCTGCTGCAGGGACACGCGCGACAGGGCGCCTGGATGGCGGTTGCAGTCGATGTCGAGAACGCCGGCCCCACGGTCACGGGCGAACTGCGCGTGACCGGCGGCCCCGACATGCGGACGCGGTTTGGTCTCGGGGTCGAACTGGCAACGGGCTCGCGCAAGACGTTCACGCTCTACGTTCAGCCGCCAGGCTTCGTCGGCTCCACAAGCCCGCTCGTCGTTGAGCTGGTGGCCGGCGGCAGCACCGTCGCCACCGCCAAGGCAGCCGTTGCCCTCCATGACCCCAACCAGCTGGTCGTAGGGATCCTCGCCGAGAACCCGGCCCGCATCGTGAGCCAAGTCTCGCTGCTGCCCAACGCAGCAACCGGCACCACCGCCGTGCTTGTGCCTCTGGTGGTGGCCGACCTCCCGGACCGCGTTCAGGGGTGGGCCGGCCTCGACCGCCTCATCTGGCAGGACACAGACGCCGCGTCCCTCAGCACAGAACAGCTCACAGCGCTCAGCCGCTGGGTGGCCGCCGGGGGTCGCCTGGTGATCGTGGGCGGCACAGCAGGCCCTGACGCGCTCAACGCGCTCCCCGAGGAGCTGCTCCCCTATCGGCCGTCCGGCGTCCTGGACGTTGACCCGGCGCTCCTGCGGCCCATCCTCGGCGCGCTGCCCAAGGACGCCGCCCCAGTTGCTGCGCTTGTCGGGTCACCCGGGAAGGGTCGCCCGCTGGCAACGTCGGGCGATCGAGTCGTTGCGGCGGACATGCCCTACGGCTCGGGCCACGTGACGCTGCTTGGCTTCAACCCGCTCAGCTCGTGGATGACCGCGGACAGCACCATGGAGGCGCTCCTGTGGCGTCGCCTCGTGCCCCAGCGGTCGGGCACGCTGGTTGCGCTCACCGATGACAGCCAGCTTGTGTCGGGCGCCGCCAGCCTGCCAAGCCTCTCGCTGCCCCCCACAAGCGGGCTGCTGGTCCTGATCTTTGGCTACATCCTGCTGATTGGACCTGTGAACTACCTGGTGCTGCGGCGGCTGGACCGGCGCGAGTGGGCGTGGGCCACGGTCCCCGCCCTCATTGTCGTGTTCACCGTTGGCGCCTTTGGCATTGGAGCGCTGACGCGCGGGTCAAGCGTCATCGTCCACGAGGTTGCCATCGTCCGCGGCGCCCCGGGCACGGACCTTGCCTCAGCCCAGTCGTGGCTTGGCATCTTCAGCCCAACCCGCGCGTCGTTTGCCATCACCGTCCCGGGCGACACGCTGATCGCCGGGCCAATCAGCGGCGACATGTTCAGCACGGGCGCAACCAGTCCGCTCGACGTCCTCGAGGGCAACCCGACGAAGGTCCGAGACCTTGGTGTTGGCTACGGGTCGCTGCGCACCATCCGCGCTGAGGGCAGCGCCACGGGGCCCGTCGTTGAGGCAACCCTGACGCTTGTGGACTCCAGGCTCACCGGGACCGTGACCAACCGCTCACCCATGACGCTCCTTGCCCCGGCCCTTGTGCTGGGCTCGTCCGTTGTCCCGTTTCCGGACCTTGCGCCCGGCGCCACCGCCACCATCAGCCTGCCGCTGGCCGGCGTCGCGTTCAACCAAGTGCAGCTCTCCGACAAGGTGGTTGGGCAGGTCAACTGGGGCGCCTCCGGGATGGACGAGGCCACCCAGCGCAGGATGGTCCGCCGCGCCGTCATCGACCAGCTGACGATGGACCCGATGACGGGCATCGGCTGGTCACTCCCGGCCGGGTCCGCCGTGCTCCTGGCATGGGGCAGTGACCCGGTGATCCCCGCGGTCATCGAGGGCCAGCAGGTGCGGCGCGTCACGGACGTGCTGTACCAGATCCCGTTCCGCTACTCCATTAACGGCAAGGTGTCCTTCTCCGGGGACCTGCTGCCGCCCACCATGGTCAGCAATGACTCCTCGTTCTTCTCCAAGGATCCCTGGTCCATGGGCTTTGGCACAGGGACCATTGAGATGGACTACCGGCCGGTTGCCTTCGATGGCACATTCACAGCATCCGAGATCCTGGTGGCCATGACCAACGGCGGCGACCCAACGATGCCCGGCGGGAGCCCGCTCGACGCCAAGCCCGAGGTCCGCTGCGAAATCACCGCAGCCGACTGTTCACGTGTACAGGACGGCATCCCGGAGCTTGACGTCTTTGACGTGAGGACCGGTGCCTGGGTCCAATTCGCACACCTCGCCCTCGGTCAGTCGTTCCGCCTGCCAGACCCGGGCAGATGGCTTGACCCGGTGACAGGCGACCTGCGTGTGCGGTTTGTCAACGAGCGGCCCGAGCAGGTCTACTTCCAGTTCCGCGCCGTCATCTCGGGGTCCGTCAAGTGAGCGGGATCATCAGGGCCACCGGGCTTGTCAAGCGCTATGACCGAACCGTGGCTGTGGGCGGCTTGGACCTCGACATCGCGGCCGGTGAGATCTTCGGCCTTGTCGGGCCCAACGGTGCCGGCAAGACCACAACGCTGCGCATCCTCGGGACGCTGCTGGTCCCCGACGCGGGCGAGGCCGAGGTTGCGGGCTTCTCCGTCCGCGACAACCCCAATGAAGTGCGCCGCATCCTTGGGTTCATGCCCGACGCGTTTGGCGTGTACGACGACATGAAGGTGTGGGAGTACCTGGACTTCTTCGCGCGCTGCTACGGGATCTCGGCCCAGCGTCGCCGGCGCATCATCGAGGACCTCCTTGAGCTTGTAGACCTTGGCCCCAAGCGCGACACGTATGTGGCAGGCCTGTCACGCGGCATGCAGCAGCGGCTCTGCCTTGCCCACGCGCTTGTCCATGACCCACAGGTGCTGCTCCTCGACGAGCCCGCGTCCGGTCTGGACCCGCGTGCCCGAGTTGAGCTGCGGGAACTGCTCCGCGAACTGCGGGCGCTGGGCAAGACCATCGTGGTCTCGTCGCACATCCTCCCGGAGCTTGAGGAGCTGTGCACCTCGGTGGCCATCTTTGACCATGGCAGGATCCTCGCCCAGGGCCGCGTGTCCGACATCGAGCGCCGCCTCCGGGCGGGCGCCGTGTACCACGTCCACATGCTGGGCGATGAGGCGGCCAAGGCCGCGGCAGCCGCATGGTTTGACCTGCGGCCAGAGGTTGCCTCCGTTGCGCCCGTTGGCGATGTTCTCCAGCTTGGCCTTGTTGGCGGCGATGAGGAGGCGGCGGCGCTCCTTGGCGCAGCCATCGGCACCGGCATTCGGATTGTCTCGTTCGCCCGTGCCGCAAGCGATCTGGAGGAGATCTTCCTGCAAGTCACTGGACCATCGGCCACGGGTGCTCACGCACAGCCGATGACCGGGGTCTGGTCGTGACCGCGCTGGCCGGCCGGATCGGCGCCATGAAGCTGGGCCCGCGGCTGCAGGGACTCGCAGCGCGTCTGCGCTGGATCGGCACGGGCATCAGCGCAGTTGGCATCAAGGAGCTGCGCGGACGCATGCGCGGCCGACGCGCCTTCGCCATCATCACCATCCACCTGCTGCTCCTCGCAGGCTTTGCGGCCCTGGTCCAGGAGCTCCAGGTCAGCACCATGATGAATGGGTTCTCCAGCACCTCCACAGCCGATATCGGCCGCGGCCTCTTCATCGGCCTGCTGGTGCTGCTGACCATCGTGGTGATGATCCTCGCCCCTGGCTCAACGGCCGCCGCAATCAGCCTTGAGCGCGAGAAGCAGACGCTCGACATGCTTGTCACAACGCCGGTGTCGTCCATCGCCCTGGTGCTGGGCAAGCTGCTCGCAAGCGTTGGCTGGATTGTCCTGCTGCTGCTTGCCTCATTGCCCGTGATGGCGCTGGTGTTCACCTTTGGTGGAGTTGCCCCGGACGACATCGTCCGTGCCTACATCGTGCTTGCCGCGGCCGCCTTCGCCTACGGTTCCATGGGCCTGTTCCTCTCCGCCCTCCTCAAGCGGACCCAGGCGGCCACAATCATCAACCTCGTGCTTGCCCTTGGCATCGCGGGCGGCACGGTTGCCCTCTACGGGGCTGGCGCCGCCATGACCTTCTCCGACGCGCAGACCAAAGCCAACGAGACCGGCGCGCCCATGGACTGGGCAAACATCCACATGCCGCCCGCCGCAATGCTCTGGATCAATCCGTTTGCAAGCCAGGTCGATGTTGTCTGCGGGACCGACACCACGTTCTCGCCGGCGTGTCTCGCGGTCTTGGCGATGACGGACCGGCTGGACGTCGTCCAGGGGATCACCACAGGCGTGAGCGGCGGAGACGGCTTTGGCGTCCCGCGTGACAGCTACTGGCCGCGCGGCGTGGCCGCCATGCTGGCGATGGGCGTGATCCTTGTGCTCCTCTCCTCCCAGCTGCTCTCGCCCACCCGCAGGTGGCGCAGACCCCGCGTCGCCTTGCAGCTGCCTCGACGTCGCCCCTCCGGCGCGACCGGCGCGGCTCCGGCGGCCCCGGCGGAAACCGTTGTGGACTCTGCGGCGTCCTTGGCGGCAGACGGGCCCGATGCCGAGCCCGCCGCCACCGTGAGTGACTCCGCATGACCGCAAAACGACGCACTCCCTCACGCAGGATCAGCACGGGCCTCCGCACCCGGCTGTCCTTCCTGCGCACATCGCCCCGTGGAGCCCGCACCCGATCCGCGATGCAGGCCCCCGCGGATCCCGGCCTGCTGCCGGCCCCCATCGACCCCATCCTTCTGCAGCTCCGATCGGTGCTGGTGGGCCACCGCCGCGGCCTCTGGCTGCGCCGCGCCGTCCGTCGTGGATGGATGGCGGTGGCGTCCGTTGCGGCCGCAGAACTGGTCCTTGCTGTGGCCCAGCGGCTTTGGCCTATCGAGGAGGCGCTCATCGTCGCGGGAGCCATCCTCGCCGGCGGCGCGCTCGGACTGCTGGCGCTGGTGGTCCGGGTTCGGCCCACAATCGGCGAGACGGCGCTTGCGGTGGACGCAGAGGCAGGGGCAGGCGACGCGATCGCCTCGGCCCTGGCCTTTGGCGCCGAGCACCCTGCACTCGACACAACTGCTGATGTACCCGCAAGCGGACCGGCCGGTGAAGCGGCCATCCACGGCCTATTCATCCTCCGCCAGCGCCGCGATGCGCTCCGCCGGCTCAGTCTTGTAGAGCCATCCCTGTTCCGGCCGCGAAGGCCCGGGCGCGCTGCGGCCGTCGCGCTTGCGGCCGTTGTGCTGATGGTGCCCGCGCTGCTCCTGCCAAACCCGCAGGACGCGGTGATCAACCGCAACCACGCACTTCGCGAGGAGGCAGCCCAGCAGGCGCGGCGGCTTGATGAGGCGGCTCAGAAGCTTGAGGCACGCGGCGCCAACGCCACGGATCCGCGCACGCAGCTGGCCCAGCAGCTCCGTCAACTCGCGGAGCAACTCCGCGCGAAGCCCGGCGACCTCCAGGCCAACCTCGCCAAGCTTGGCGCCGTCGAGGACGGGGTCCGAGCACAGCTTGACCCTGCGAGCGAGCAGAAGGCCTCGGCCCTTGCGGCGGCGTCCCGCGCACTGTCGCGGACCTCTAGCGGCGATCAGAAGGCAAACCCGGCCGGCGACCCAAAGCAGGCGCACGAGGACTTGACGAAGCTTGGCGACAAGCTGGACCAGATGACGGCTGAACAGCAGAAGGCCATGGCCGCATCGCTCGCGGGTCTGCAGGAGCAGGTTGGCCAGGCAGATGCCACGGCTGGCCAGGCACTTCGGGACGCGGTTGCAAGCCTTGCGCAGGGCGATACGGCCGGCGCCAAGGATGCGCTTGACCGGCTGGGCAAGGCGCTCGAGGGGGCGGGCGACAAGGTGCAGCAGAACCGCGACCTCGCGTCAGCTGCGTCAAATCTGCAGGACGCGCGCCGCAACCTCGCCAATGCCGGCGGCCAGCAGTCCGGGCAGACCGGCCAGCAGGGCTCGGGGCAGCAGGGGTCGGGCCAACAAGGCAACGGCCAGCAGGGCAACGGCACCGGCGGCTCGGGCAACCCGGGGTCCAGCGGCAGCGGCCAGGGGCAGGGCAACGGGACCGGCGGCTCGGGCAACCCGGGGTCCAGCGGCAGCGGCCAGGGCAACGGCACCGGCGGCTCGGGCAACCCCGGGTCCAGCGGCAGCGGCCAGGGTCAGGGCCAAGGGCAGGGCCAGGGTCAGGGCCAAGGGCAGGGCCAAGGCCAGGGCCAAGGTCAGGGCTCGCTCGGCGGCGGCGGATCAAACGCCGCCTACCTCGGCCAGGGCATGTCGAATGGCACGCCCGGCGGACCCACCAATCCCAACCGGCCCAGCACGCTTGGCGGCGACCTCGGCTCCGTCTTCGCCCCGTTCGACCGCCTCGGCAAGCCCGGCGACCCGTCGTACGTGGCGGGCACCGGCGGCGACGGCCAGACGCAGCAGGGCAACCAGCAGGGTTCGGGTTCCAACAACGGCGCCTTCGTCCCCTACCAGCAGGTCTACGGCGACTTCTACAACTACGCCCTGACCACGCTTGACCGCTCGTACGTGCCCATCTCCGTCAAGGACTTTGTGCGCAACTACTTCAGCTCGCTCGACCCCCGCAACTGACCGGCAGGCCTGCCGACCCCCGGAGGATCCATGGACGCAACCGCTCCGGCCACCCGCGGCCCGCTCGCCCCCGAGGGCTTCGCCGACAAGGCACGTGCCATCGAGACCGAGATTGGCAAGGTCATCGTGGGCCAGCGCGAGCTGGTCCGGCACACGCTTGTGGGACTGCTGGCAAACAGCCACGTCCTGCTTGAGGGCGTGCCTGGCCTTGGCAAGACGATGCTCGTGCGGACCATTGCCGACGTCATCGACTGCACGTTCAACCGCATCCAGTTCACCCCGGACCTGATGCCGGCGGACATCACGGGCACCAATATCCTCATCGAGGAGAACGGGTCGCGGATCTTCCGGTTCCAGCCCGGGCCAATCTTTGCCAACCTGGTCCTTGCTGACGAGATCAACCGCGCCACACCCAAGACCCAGTCCAGCCTGCTTGAGGCGATGCAGGAGCACCAGGTCACCGTTGCGCGCAACCGCTATCCGCTGGACCCGCCGTTCTTCGTGCTGGCCACGCAGAACCCGCTTGAGATGGAGGGCACGTACCCGCTGCCCGAAGCCCAGCTGGACCGGTTCTTGCTCAAGGTGATGGTCCCCTTCCCCGCTGAGGAGGACCTGATCGCCATCATCAACCGCACCACGGGCACCGACAACCCCCAGGCCAACCACGTGGCAACCGCGGCCGAGATTGTGGAGATGCAGCGTCTGGCGCGCGGTGTGCCAATTGCGCCGCACATCACGGCGTACGCGGTGAGCGTCCTGGCGGCCACGCACCCTGACAGCAGCCGCGCCCCGGCGATTGTGCGCCAGTACGTCCGCTATGGCGGCTCCCCGCGCGGCGCTCAGGCGCTTGTGGCAGCGGGCAAGATCCTTGCGCTCATGGACGGGCGGTTCAACGTCTCCACGGACGACATCCGCGCAGCCGCGCTGCCGGCCCTCCGCCACCGCGTCATCCTCAACTTTGAGGGCGAGGCCGAGGGGATTACGACGGAGGCCGTGGTCCGGACCATTCTTGACGAGGTTGCGCCGCCCGCGGTGGAGTAGCCGCGAACCGCGCCCCACCTGACCCTGCCATGACCCTCCAGCCCGATCCCGACCTCGAGCCGCTGGCCCACGCGCCCGCGCCCGAGGTCCCGCCACGCCCGGGACCAAGCGCCGGCACGGGCGCCTACCTGCCCAGCGACCTTGACCCCACGGTCTTTGATGAGGGGTTCCTGCGCCAGCTCCAGCGTCTAGGCGTGCTGATGAAGCAGCCCGTCCGGGGCGGCCTCAAAGGAGGGCGCCGGAGCGTCAAGCGCGGCCAGTCCGTGGAGTTTGCGGACTACCGCGACTACGCCCTGGGCGATGACCTGCGCCAGCTGGACTGGAACGTCTTCGCGAGGCTTGAGAAGCTGTTCGTCAAGCTGTTTGTGGAAGAGGAGGACGTGACCATCACGTTCCTCCTTGACGCAAGCCCGTCCATGGCGTTTGGCCGGCCCGAGAAGCTGCTCTTCGCCAAGCGGGCGGCGGCAGCGCTTGGCTACATCGCGCTGGCGGGCGAAGACCGCGTGGTGGTGACGGCGCTCACGGGCCGCTCTGCGCGGCGCCAGGGCGGTCTGCGCGGGTCCGGGCGCGTGTTCCGCCTGCTGGGCAACCTCTCGTCCATCCGCCCAGCCGAGGGCCCCACGGATCTTGTGGCGTCGGTGCGCCACGCGGCGGCCATGCTGTCCGGACGCGGCGTCATCGTCCTGCTCTCAGACCTGCTGGACCCGGGTGCGGACCGCGTGATCCGCGAGCTGGCAGCCACGGGCTCAGAGCTGATCATCCTCCACGTGCTCTCCCCCGAAGAGCTTGACCCGCAGCTTGAAGGCGACCTGCGCCTTGTGGATGCGGAGACAGGCGAGGGCGTGGACGTCACGGTGGACCTTGCCGCCATCGACGCGTACAAGGCGCGTCTGGCCGCATGGCAGGAGGGCTTCGCGGATCTTGCGGCCAAGCGCCGTGCCTCCTATGTGCCGGTGCCGTCCGATCTGCCGCTGGCGGATCTGGTGTTTGCCGAACTGCGGCGCCGCCGCGTGGTTGGGTAGGCCCCGCCATGCCGTTTGTTGCGCCGCTGGCACTGGCCGGGCTGCTCTTCGTGCCGGTTGTCCTGGCCATGTACCTGCTCAAGCTGCGCCGCGACCAGGCAGTGGTTCCCTCCACCTTGCTCTGGCAGCGCCTTGTGGCGGATGTTGAGGCGAATGCCCCGTGGCAGCGCCTCCGCCGAAGCCTGCTGTTGCTGCTGCAGTTGCTCCTGGTGATCGTGCTGGCGCTGCTGGCTGCCCGGCCGTTCACGGAGCGGCCTGCAGGGCTCGCAGGCGACATCGTCGTGGTCATCGACACCTCGGCGTCTATGCAGGCCACCGATGTCACCCCGGACCGGCTCGGCGCGGCCAAGGCGGCTGTGCTTGAAGCGCTCAAGGACCTTCCCTCGGGCGGCCGCGTCAGCGTGATCGCCGCGGGGCGAACCGCCAAGGTGGTGGCCAATGGCACCGACGATCTGGGGCTGGTCAAGCAGGCCATCGCGTCCATCACCGCAACCTCAGACGCGGGCTCCATCGGCGATGCGCTGCGGCTGGCCTCCGCGCTGGCTGCACGGTCCGCCGATGCCGAGATCCTTGTGGCAACCGATGCCGCCGTGGCCACCCTTCCCACGGGCACGCTGGAGGCGCCGGTGCGTGTCCTGCGCGTGGGCCGCGACGGCGGCAACCTGGCCATCGTTGCGCTCGCCGTGCGGAGCGCCTCAAGCGGCCTGTCGCATTCGGCGTTCATCTCCGTGGCCAACCTGGGCCTCAGCATGGCCACGCGGCGGGTTGAGCTGTATGCGGACGGCGTGCTGCGCGAGGCGCGCACGCTCACGCTGGATCCGCAGCGCCGGACCGACGTGTCCATCGACGATGTGGATGACCCGCTCCACCCGGCATCCGTGGTGGAGGTGCGCCTGACGGCGTCCGAACCCGATCCGGCAGCCACCGACGGCAGTGCTGCGGCGCCCGACTACCTTGCCGTGGACGACCATGCGTGGGCTGTGGTGCCGCCCGCCGCCCTGCGCCGGGTACTGCTGGTGGGCGCAGGCGACCCGTACCTTGAGACCGCGCTCACCTATCTTCCCGACACCGAGCTGTACGGCATCAAGCCAGCCGACTATGGACCCGCAACCCATCCCGAGAAGTTTGACCTGATCATCTTTGAAGGCTGGCTGCCAGCCGCCCTGCCCGCCCAGCCGATTCTGGCCATCGCGCCGCCAGCCACATCGCCGCTTGGCACCGTCACCGGCACGCTCACCAACCCTGGGATCGGGCGGCTGGACCAGTCGGATCCGCTGCTGCGGTACGTGGACCTCTCAACGGTCCACATCGGCGAGGCCCAGAAGATTGACCTTCCCGCCTGGGCGCGCAACGTCATCCCTGGACCTGGCGGGGCGCCGCTGCTCTACGCGGGCCAGATCGCGGGGCGACCTGTGGCGGTCCTGACGTTCCTGCCCCGCAAGTCTGACCTGCCGCTCCAGGTGGCGTTCCCGGTGCTCCTGGCCAATCTCGCAGGCGAGCTGCTCGGCGGTTCCGCAACGCCTGCCGATGCCGTGGCCCCCGGTACGCCGGTGACCCTGGCAATCCCAGCCGGAGCGCTTGGCGTCAGGGTGGAGCGCCCCGACGGGTCGGCGGACGAGCTCCTGGCCCCAGTCGCGGGTGCCGCAAGCGTCACGTTTGCGCGGACGGACCTCCTGGGCATCTATCGGGTCTCCCCCATTGCGGACCCCAGCGCCTCCCCGTCGCCCTCGGGTTCGGCGGGAGCAACGGCGTCGGCCGCGCCAACGCCCACGCCGGCAGGCGCAGCCGGTCCGTCGTCATCGGCGCCTGCCCCCACCTTCCGCCCGGCGGACCCCTCCGCGCCAACCCTGTTTGCGGTTGACCTGCTTGACGTGGACGAGTCCAACATCGCCCCCGGTGACCCGGCCAAGCTCACTCGTCTTGGCAAGCCCGCCGCAAGCGCCAACCCAAGCGCGGGCACGGGCTCAGGTGGGACCACCGGCACCAACGCCGCGAAGGAGCCCGCAGCCCGCGACGAACTCTGGATCCCCATCGTCTTGATCGCCCTGCTGGTGCTCACCGCCGAGTGGCTGGTCTACGAGCGCGACACCGTGTCACGCCTGCGCCGCCACCTGGTTGCCCGCATCCGCGGCGGAGGGCCCGCCTGATGGGCATCGCCTTCGACGCCCCGCTGGCGCTGCTGCTGCTGCCCGCGCTTCTCGCGGTGGTGGCGGTGCTCCATGTCGCGTCGCGTCGCCGCATGGGCTCCGCCCGCCGCCGGTTCATCCTTGGGGTCCGGGTCCTGCTCCTGGCGTCGCTCGTGTTTGCGCTGGCGGGGCTCCAGGTGGTGCTGCCGGTGGACCGTCTGGCAGTGGTGTTTGCGGTGGACATGTCGGACTCCGTGGGGACGGCCGGGCGCGAGGAGGCACTGGCCTATATCCGCGACTCGCTCAAGGCGCGCCCGCAGGACGACGTGGCGGGCATCGTGGCATTTGGCGGGGATGCGCTTGTGGAGCGACTGCCGGCGCAGTTGGCCGACGTGGAGCGCCTTGACTCAACGCCCGTGAAGTCAGCCACAGATCTTGGCGCGGCCCTGCGTCTGGCGGCGGCGCTCTTCCCCGACGGCGCCCAGAAGCGGATCGTGCTGCTGTCGGACGGCAACGACACCACGGGCTCCGGGCAGGCCGAGGCGTCGCTTGCGGCCGCTCGCGGCATCCAGGTGGAGACCGTGCTCACGGGGCTCAACGGCCGCGACGAGGTCCTGATTGAGCGCCTCTCGACGCCGTCCACGGCCCGTCTTGGCGAGAGCGTGACACTGGAGGCCGACATCACCTCCACCGTGGCCCAGCCGGCAACGCTGCGCCTCTTTGTAAACGGCGATCTGGCCTCCACGTTGCCCACGCAGCTGGTGGCCGGCCCAAACCGCGTGACGTTCACGTTCAAGCCCAAGGACGCGGGCTTCCTGCGCTTCCGCGTGGTGGTAGACGCGGCCCGCGACACGTTCAACCAGAACGACCGTGCCGACGCAAGCACCATCGTCAAGGGCGAGCCCAAGATCCTCGTGGTTCAGGGCAATCCCGCGGTGGCGGAGCAGCTGGTGGCCGCGCTGCGTCTGGAGCGCCAAAACGTGGAGACGGTCATCCCCGAGGCCCTGCCCACGGATCTCGCCGCGCTCACCGACTACGACAGCATTGTCATGGTCAACGTCCCGCGGCTGCGCCTCACCGACAAGGCGCTCGAGAGCCTCCAGGTCTACGTGCGCGACCTTGGGCGAGGCCTCGTCGTCATCGGCGGTCCTGAGAGCTATGGCGCCGGCGGCTACGCCAACACGCCGCTCGAGGAGACCCTCCCAGTGGACATGGGCGTGCGTGACCGGCAGAAGCAGCCCGATGTGGCGCTGGTGGTCGTGATTGACAAGTCCGGCTCCATGGACGCCTGCCACTGCAACAGCTTCAACGGCGGCATGGGCGGCGGCGCGGGGATCGCGGGCGTCAAGAAGGTGGACATCGGCAAGGAGGCAATCCTGCGCGCCGCGTCTGCGCTCACCGCCAAGGACGAGCTGGGCGTTGTGGCGTTTGACTCGTCCGCGCACTGGGTGGTGAAGACCGCGCCGTTGGGCGGGATCGCGGACCTGCAGGGCTCAATTGCCGGGATCGCTGCCAACGGCCAGACAAACATCTTCTCCGGGCTTGACCAGGCCGTGCAGTCGCTCAAGACCGCCACCGCCACCCGGCGCCACATCATCCTGCTCACGGACGGCTGGTCCAGTTCCGGCCAGTACGACAAGATCCTCGCCGACATGAAGGCAGCCGGGATCACGCTGTCCACCGTGGGCGCGGGCGGCGGCTCCAATCCGTTCCTGTCGCAGTTGGCCAAGAACGGCGGCGGCCGCTTCTACCCAGCAGCCAACCCGGCGGCAATCCCCGACATCTTCCTCAAGGAGACCCAGCAGGTCTCGGGCCAGCAGATTGTGGAGGAGGCGTTCTACCCCATCCTCTCGTCGCTCTCACCTATCGTCAGAGACCTCACCGACAAGGGCTTCCCCCAGCTCCTCGGCTACGACGGCACCACCGTCAAGTCCGCCGCGCAGACCGTCCTGCTCACAGCGCGCGGCGACCCGCTTTTGGCCCAGTGGCAGTACGGGCTGGGGCGGTCTGTCGCCTGGACATCGGACGCCACCGGACAGTGGGCAAAGAACTGGATTGGCCGGAGCGGCTTCTCCAAGTTCTTCAGCCAGATGGTGGCCTGGACGTTCCCGGGCGAGGAAAGCGGCGGGATTGAAGCGTCCTTTGCGGACCGCAGCGGACGCACATACCTGCGCGTGGAGAGCGTCAACACCGACGGCTCCCCACGCGACTTCTACGCCACGTCGGTGGCCCTGGTTGGCCCCGACCTGACACCGGTGCTGGTGCCGCTCAACCAGGTGGCGCCGGGCGTCTACGAGGCGCCGGTCACGTCGCTGCAGAGCGGCGCGTACGCCGTGCGGGTGACGCAGACAAAGCCCGGTGAGAACGCGCTCGGCCGGACGCTTGGCCTTGTGGCGCCAACGCCTGCCGAATACCGCCTGCTGGGCGCCAACGAGCCGCTGCTGGGCGCCATCCGGGCGGCAACCGGCGGCACCACGCTCCTGACGCCAGTCGCCGCCTGGCTGCACAACCTGCGGGCGACAAGCCGCGCCACCGACCTGTGGCCGTGGCTGCTGCTGCTGGCGCTGCTGCTGTGGCCGCTGGACGTGGCGCTGCGGCGCGTGTCGCTTGGCCGACGTGAGCTGGCCGATGGGCGGCACTGGATCACAACGCGCCTGCGCGGGCGTGGCACGGCACACCGCACAGCCGCCATGGACGACCTGATCGCGGCACGTTCCCGGGCCGGGGCCGCCGGTGCCCGAGATGCGCTGGTGCGCAAGGCTGCCGACAGCAAGCCAGAACCGACGTCGAAGCCCAAGCCGGCCACGAAGCCCACCGCGACGGCTCATGTGCCACCAGTCGCGCCCGCGCCCGCGCCCACGCCAGCGGCGCCGAAGCCGCAGCCTGCCGAGGACCCCGCACCGCCGCCCGCGC
>CAIYHO010000081.1 GCA_903925955.1 uncultured Chloroflexota bacterium | reverse complement strand
ATCGGCGCGGATCTTGCGCGGGACCTGTTCCTGCACGCGCTCCGGGCACAGACCGCAGAGCTCTTCGCGGACCCGCAGCGCATGCGCAGAGCGGTGCAGGCGATGCAGCCCGGCCAGTGGGACGCGGACACCCCCGTGCTCGCGGCAACCAAGGAGGTCTTCGGCGGGTTCCTGTGGCGCCACAAAGAGGGCCGCGCGGAGCGGGAGCGCGCGATCGCGTTACACCTGGAGCTTGCCAAGTCAGCCGGTCAGTGGTGGGCACTGGACGACCTCGCCATCGTCACTGAGCGGCCGCTGGTCATCCGCAGGGATGATCGCGGCAGACCGCACAGCGCCACGGGGCCGGCCATCGCCTGGCCGGACGGCGTGGAGTTCTATGCATGGCACGGGGTCATCACCGAGAAGCGCGTGATCATGCAGCCGGAGTCCGTCACGGTGGCGGAGATTGACGCAACGCCCAATGTGGAGACACGGCGCGTCTTGGTGGAGCGCTTCGGTGAGGAGCGGCTGATCCGGGAGGGCGGCGCACGGCTGATCGCCGAGGACGCCATGGGGAGGCTGTGGCGCCGTGAGCTCGCCTCAGATCGGTGGGGTCAGGGCCGGGACGAGCCCATCGTCATGGTGGAGGTGGTCAACTCCACACCGGAGCCGGACGGAACGCGCAAGACGTGCTTCCTGCGGGTACCGCCTGCAATGACAAGCGCGCGCCAGGCTGTGGCGTGGACGTTTGGGCTGGGCAGCGTGGAGTACCGGCCCGCGGTGCAGACATAGGGGAACACCCAAGACGGCGGCAGTTCGCGCTGTTATCGTGCCGCGCATGGGGACGAGGCAATCAGGGGCGGGTGCGAGCGGCGTGAGCCGCGTGAGCGGTGTGAGCGTCACGCGGCGGCGGTTCCTCGCCGGGAGCGGGCTGGGGATCGCCGCGGCCACGTTTGCCGCTGCGTGCGGCGGCCCCAAGCCCACGCCCCAGCCGTCAGGCGGACAGGGCGCCTCACCCAGCCCGTCCAGCGCGGGGCCAAGCGCCAACCCATCGGCCCCAGCGCCCAAGGGGTCACGCGAGGCCTGGGAGGAGATGCGCCGCGCGGTTCGCGGCAGCCCCGATCATCTCCCCGCCGAGGCTGAACGGCTTGTCGCGGCGGGCAACCCGGACGCGATCATCGCGTTTGTCCGCGACGCCATCACCACATACCCGGCCGCAGACGATGGGCCGGGCGACGTCATCGGCCGGGTGCGGTTTGGCGTGCGCGGGACCCTGCGCGGTGGCGCCGGCACGCCGCGGGACAAGGCGGAACTCCTGGCGGACCTCCTGACGAAGGCCGGGTTTAGCGCGCATGTCGCAAGCGTGCAGACCGCGGACCTGCTTGCCAACACCGATGGCGCCCCGGCAGACCTGGGCGCAGCCGCGCGGCACTTCCGGCGGGCGGCGCATCGGCCGTTCACGCCCGCCATCTCAGCCGAGCGGCTCGCGGTTGTCCGCGCGGCGCTGCACCTGTCCGCAACGCCACCTGCAGAAACGCCGCTGGACGTGGGCGCCACAGACTCGGCGGCGCTGGCAAACCGCGTGCTCGCCGCAATTGGGCCGGGCGCAAAGGCGGAGCGCGTGTTCCAGGCGCTGCCCATGACGTCGCTCCCCGTGGTCATCGTGCCCGGGCCAGGCGACGCGGGCGACGAGATAGCCGAGCCGTGGACGGGCAAGGGGCT
>CAIYHO010000080.1 GCA_903925955.1 uncultured Chloroflexota bacterium | reverse complement strand
GTGGGTCAAGGCGTGGTGGGTCAGATCGCCGTGGGTCAAGGCGTGGTGGGTCAGATCGCCGTGGGTCAAGGCGTGGTGGGTCAGATCGCCGTGGGTCAAGGCGTGGTGGGTCAGGGCGCCCCAATGGCGGACGGCGCCCCAGTGGCCGACGGCGCCCCAATGGCGGACGGCGCCCCAATGGCGGACGGCGCCCCAGTGGCGGACGGCGCCCCAATGGCCCCCGGCCGCGCGGACGCCCAACTGCAGCCGCCCCTAGCGCTTCCCCGTCCCGCGTCCGACTGCGCCGTGCCTGTAGGCGGCCAACAGGTCGTCGGGGTAGAGCGGCCGGTCAAACAGGTAGCCCTGCCCCACATCGCAGCCGGCCTCGCGCAGGAACTCGGCCTGCGACTGCTGCTCCACGCCTTCGGCCACGGTCTGGAGCCCCAGGTTTCGGGCGAACACCACCATCGCCCGGATTGCCTCTTCGCTTGCCTTGTCCGTTCCGATGGCAGCGACAAACGAGATGTCGATCTTCACGCAGTCCAGCGGGATGCGCCGCAACTGGTCCCACCAGGACTGGCCGGTGCCAAAATCGTCCATCGCCAGACCCACGCCAATCTCGCGGAGCGCGCTCAGTGCCGCCGCAGCCTCAACGGTCCCGCGCATCGCAACGCTCTCGGTCAGCTCCAGCGCAAGGCGCTCCGGCGCCAGACCCACGTCCAGGAGGACTGCGCGCACGCTGTCGGCCAGATCCGGTCGGTCCAGCTGTTGGGCCGAGAGGTTGACCGCCACATGCGGCAGGTGGAACCCCGCTGCATCCCACGAGGCCACCTGACGGCAGGCGGCGCGCAGGACCCAGGCGCCGATGTCGCCGATGACCCCAATCTCCTCGGCCAGCGGCACGAAGACCGCCGGCGGCACCACGCCAAGCTCAGGGTGTCGCCAACGGACCAACGCCTCGGCGCCAATCAGCGTCCCGTTGGCCAGCGAGATCTGCGGCTGGTATTGCACGATGAGTTCGCCGCGGCCCGCAGCACCGCGCAACAGGCTCTCCAGCGCCAGCCGCTCCTCAAACGCGCGCGCCAGACCCGCCTCGAAGAACCCGATGGACTCGCGGCCTTGCGTCTTGGCCTGGCGCAGCGCGGTCTCCGCGTGCGAGATCAGCTGACCGGCGTCGGAGGCGTCGTCCGGGAACAGGCTGATCCCGATGGATCCGGTGACCACCACCTGCCGCTCGTCAAGCTCCACCGGCGCCGCCACGCGCTCCTGCAGCGCGCGCGCCACAGACACCACCTGCGCCGGATCGTCAAGCACCACGGCAAACTCGTCGCTGCCCAGACGCGCCACGCTGTCGCGGCTGCCCAGCTGCTCGCCGATCCGCCGGCCAACCTCCCAGAGCATCTCGTCACCCAGGGCCGGGCCAAGCGCGTCGTTGACCGCGCCAAAGCTGTCGAGGTCCAGGATCAGCACCGCCACCGGGGTGGCCTCAGCGCGCGCGCGCCGGAGCGCCTGATCGATGCGGTCGTGCAGGAGGATGCGGTTGGGCAGACCCGTGAGCGCATCATGGTGCGCGAGGTAGTCAATCTGCGCCTGGGCCTGTTTCACATCGCCCACGTCGCGGAACACGGCGACGTAGTGGAGCACCTTGTCGTCGGGCCCCTTGACCACGTTGACCGTGAGCCACTCCGGGTACACCCCGCCGTTCTTGCGCCGGTTCCACAACTCCCCGCGCCAGCGCCCGGTGGCGTTGATGGTGGTCCACATGAGGCGGTAAAACGCGGCGTCGTGGCGCCCAGACTTGAGCATCCGCGGGTTGCCGCCGATAGCCTCGGCTTCCGAGTAGCCCGTGATCTCCTCGAAGGCCCGGTTGACCGCAAGGATGGTCCCCGAAGGATCGGTGACCATCAGGCCCTCGCCGATGCTCTCGAAGACCGTTGCGGCCAAGCGCAGCTCTGCGTCTGCACGCGCGCGCTCCGCCCGCTGGCGGTGGTCGGCGAGGGCTCGGCGCACGGCGGCTCCAAGGCGGGCGAGACGATCCTTGAGCACGTAGTCGTCGGCACCCGCGTGGAGCGCGTCAACGGCCATCTCCTCGCCGATGCTGCCCGACACGATGACAAACGGCAGCCGAAGCCCGGTCTCGCGGAGGATGTTGAGCGCCGCAAGCCCGCTGAACCGCGGGAGCCGCCAGTCTGAAAGCACGATGTCTGGGTGGCCGGCAAGCTGGGCCCGGTATTCGGCCTCCGTCTCAACGCGGGTGAGCGTGAAGTGGAAGCCCTCGTCCGCAAGCCCAATCGACACCAGCTCCGCATCAAGCGGGCTGTCTTCAACCAGGAGCACCCGAAGGGGTGTGTCGCTCATCGGCTTGCACCCGCGCCAGCCAGCACCCGCGCCAGCGGCAGCCGCAGCTCAAACCGCGAGCCCTGGCCAAGGACCGAGGTGACGGTCACGTCGCTTCCCATCCGTCGCGCTGCCTTGCGCACGGACGCAAGACCGATACCGGTGCCCGGGTACTCAGCGTCCGTGTGGAGGCGGGCAAACACGTCGAAGACCCGCTCCTGCGCCTCGAGTGGGATGCCAATGCCGTTGTCGGTTACGGCAATCACCACCGTCTGGCCCTCTTGGTCTGCGGTCACCGCCACGTCGGGGGACACATCGGTCCGTCGATACAGGATGGCGTTGTCCACAAGGTTCACCAGCACCTGGCGCAGGAGGGTTGGGTCGGCGTCGGGTGTCGGTGGGTTGGCTGGCACGGTGAACCGGACCCCGGCCTCCGCCACCCGGTCTGCAAACGTGGCGGCCAGCTCTGCGCACAGCGGCGCCATTGGCACAGGCCCAACGGCCACCCGGGTTCGCCCAAGCCGCGAGTACTCCAGCAGATCGCTGATGAGCGCGCCCATCTGGTGGCTGGCCACGAGGATGTTGTCCACGTAGTGCCCGGCCGTCTCGTCCATCGTGTCGCCGTAGCGCTGGTCCAGAAGCTCCGCAAACGCAACCACGCTCCGCAGCGGCGCCCGCAGGTCGTGCGACACGGAGTCCGAGAACGATTCGAGCTCGCGATTGGCAGCGGCCAGCTCAGCGGTTCGTTCTGCCACGCGCTGCTCAAGCTGGGCGTTGAGGCGAATGACCTCCGCCTCGCCAGACTTTCGGGCAGAGACGTCACGGATGAACAGCTGGCGATGCACATCGCCCGCGCCGCCAAACACCGTGGCGCTGATCTCCACCGAGAACTCCGTTCCGTCCTGGCGCCGATGGACTGTCTCAAACCGGACATCGGCGGGCGCACCGGCTTCGGGCCAGCGGCTGTCAAAGTCGCCCAGAGACCCGGGTGCCCACAACGCGCGCGCCTGCAGCTGCATGAACTCGTGGCGCCCAAAGCCGTACGCCGCCAGCGCCGCGCTGTTGGCGTCGGCGATCCGGCCGTCCGGCCCAACAAGCACGAAGGCGTCAAACGCCTGCTCCACCAGTTGCGCATACCGGGCGCGCATCGCTTGGCGCTCCTGCTCGCTGTGGGCGAGACGGCGTCCAGTCCGCACGTTCAACAGGCCGCGGATCAGCACCACGATTGCAAGGACCACGGCGAGACCGGCGATCACGCCCGCGACGATGCGCCAGAGTTCCATGCCGCTGACGGGCCCAGCGTCGCCCACGGCAGCGGAGGCCGAGGCGGCAGTGGCCAGCCACATTGGGACGGCCGCGGCCAAGAGGGCGCCCACCGCACCCCCTCGTGTCCCCCGGGCGTCCACGCGCATACGTTCTCCTCCCCGGGCCGCCTGGCCGGTCCGTGAACCCTGAGTATCCACACCAGACCCCACACCGGTCCATCCCCGCTCGGGCCTGATTGGGGGCCAGATGACCCCCCACCCGGCAGGCATGTCCGCCGGTCATGCGGTAGCGTCAGCACATGATCCCCCGTCAGTCAGGGCGCCCAATCGGCGTTGGCATCCAGCTTCCCGAAGTAGAGCGCGAGGTCCGCTGGCCGGAGCTCCGCGCGATTGCGTGCTTGGCCGAACAGGCCGGGTTTGATTCGATCTGGTTTGGCGACCATCTCCTGTACCGGTTTGACTCGGGCGAGACGCGAGGCCCATGGGAGGCATGGACCACGCTTGCGGGGTTGGCCGAGGCCACAACGCGCGTGACGCTTGGACCGCTGGTTGCGGCCACCGCCTTCCACAGCCCCTTCATGCTGGCCAAGCAGGCGGCAACGGTTGACGAGATCAGCGGGGGCCGTCTGGTGCTGGGTCTTGGCGCCGGGTGGAACCCAACGGAGTTTGCCGCGCTGGGCCAGCCGTTTGACAAGCGGATTGCGCGGTTTGAGGAGGCGTTCACTATCGTCCGGACGCTGCTGGCGCACGGGACGATTGACTTTGCGGGCGAGTTTTACGAGGCGCGCGACGCAGAGCTGCTGCCGCGGCCGTCTCGCCCGGGCGGACCGCCGCTGCTCATCGGCTCATCGGGTGCACGCATGCTGGCCGCCACCATCCCCTACGTGGACTCGTGGAACGCGTGGTACGCCGACACGGGCAATTCGCCCGCCGGTGTGGCGCGGCTGCGGGACATCGTGGACGCGGCGGCTGTCCTGGCTGGCCGCGATCCGGCCGCCATTGAGCGGACTGTCGCTGTCCAGGTCCAGATGCCCGGCGGCGCAGGCCGCGTTATGGGTGACACAAGCGACCGGATGGCCGTGCCGCCGCTGAGCGGCACGCCGGAGATGATGGCCGCCGAGCTGCGGGCGTATGCCGCCGCAGGCATCGGCCATGTGCAGCTGGTGGTGGATCCCATCACGGAGGCGTCTGTGGCTGCGCTGGCACCGGTGCTGGAACTGCTCGATCGTGGCTGACGGACCGTCCGCCGGGACGTTGCGGCACCTTGGGCGCAAGGTGTTAGCATCCGCGCCCGACGCTGCTTGCGGTGGCCATGCCCTGGTCGCCCTGGTCCCGGCAGCAAACCACACCCGAGGGTTCTACGCATGACCATCGGCGAGGGCCGCCCGCGCACTGGCAAAGGCTTCGAGATCTCGGAGCTGGACAAGCGGATCATCGAGCAGCTCCAGGAGGAGGGCCGTCGGCCCTTCACCCAGATTGCTGCGGATCTCGGCGTGTCTGAAGCGGCCGTGCGCGCCCGCACAAACCGGATGATCGACAAGGGCATCCTGCAGATCGTCGGCGTGACAGATCCCCTCAAGCTGGGGTTCCAGCAGTGGGCCATGATCGGCGTCAAGGTGGAGGCCGCCCGTCTGATCGAGGTGGCCGAGCAGATTGCCGAGTTCCCCGAGACGGACTACGTGGTGGTCACGGCCGGCACCTACGACATCCTTGTGGAGTGCGTCGCCGAGGACAACGAGGCGCTGCTGCAGTTCCTCTCGGGACGTCTGCGGAAGATCCCCGGCGTGCGCGAGACGGAAACGTTTGTGTACCTGCGTCTGATGAAGCAGTCCTACCAGTGGGGCACGCGCTAGCGGCTTCGCTGTAACGGGCGCCTCGGCCCGGGTGAGGGTGCCCCCCCATCTGCCCCATTGCCGAACCCCGTGATCGCTGGTGCACTGGCGCCAACAGGCCGGAGCGCCTGGTTGCGAAGGGACTGGCGATGCATCGATCTGCCGCGCTCCTTGTCGTCGCCGCCCTCGCGTTTGGCGTGAGCGCGTGCTCGGGCTTCGGCCGGTCGCCGGACCCGGTGATCCATACGCCACGCCCTACCACGCTGGTGACCGCCGCGCCCACGCTGGTGCCGGAGGAGACGGCCGAGGACACGCTCGAGCCTATCGATACGCCAGTCGAGACGGTGGGCCCCGTCGCAACCCAGACGCGCACTGACGGCGATCTCGTGGGCGTCTGGCGAGGCCGGGAGCCGACTGAACTCGAAACGATGTCCGACATCGAGACCATCCTGCTGGCCAACGGCACGTTTAGTTCGCTCGGGACCGACGCCGTCGTGGGCTCGATGACCCGGTTCGTCGGGACATGGGAAGTCATCAACATGAACGGGTCGCCGATGCTGCGCTTCAACATCACGGACTGGGACCCGAAACAGTGGTGCGGGCCAACCGGCCACTGCACGCCAATCCTCCCGGATCTCGCGCAGAACAAGTTCTTCCGGTTCACGGACGCAGACACCCTGCTCCTGTGGAACCCGGGCTGCACCACCCGGTCCTGCCAGTACGTCTACACCCGCGGTTGACCCCCGCTCCGCCGCACGGGTGAACTGCGCGTTCGCGGTAGGATCGGCCGGTGACCACCCGGAACGACCCCGCCGTCCGCCGAGAGGTTGCGCCCGTCCGGGGCCTGCCGGCGAGGCTCGCTGATGCCGTCTGGGGTCTGCTGACCTCGGTTGACTTTGCCGTCCTCCAGATCATCGTCATCGTCCTGATGGCGGTGGTGGGCATCGTCCTGCGCCAGCTGCCAAGCTTTGCCTTCCGCTCGCCCACGGACTACGCCAACGAGCTGGACAAGCTCCACCAGATCTACGACCCCACCATGGGCGTTGGCGTTGTGGACGCGCTGGACCGGCTGCAGCTGTTCCACGTCTTCAGTTCGGTCTGGTTTAGCGTGGCGCTGGTGGTGCTGATCATCTCGATCACCGCCTGCACCATCGACCGGCTGCCGCGGCTCTGGCACGCGGGCGCCGACATCCGCGTGGTCCAGCCCGACGCCTACTTCGATCCCCGGCTGCCCGATCGCGCGCTGCTGGCCGGGGTTGACGCCGCCACCGTGGCCCGGGTGCTGAAGCGCCACCGGTTCAGCCTCCGCCAGGACGTGGTGGACGGTGTTGCCTTCCTGTACGGGGACCGCAACCGCTGGACCAAGATGGCCACGCTCCTCACCCATATCGGCCTTGTCCTGTTCCTGGTTGCGGCGGCCGTGACCTCGCGGCTGGGCGATGAGCAGGGCCTCGTGGTGGCGGAGGGCGACTCGCTTACGGTGCAGCCCATCGGCACGCCTGGGCTGCTGCTGGTGCGCAACCTTGCGTTTGAGGCGCCGGGCTTTGAGACGGGCCGCCCCACGGACTTCACCACGCATCTCGCCGTGTACCAGAACGGGCGCCAGATTGCCGACAAGGTGATCCGCGTCAACGACCCGCTGGAGGTGGCCGGCTACACGTTCCACCAGAACGGCTTTGGCCCGGCGCCGGATCTGGCCATCCGCGACAAGGACGGCAGGCCGCTCTGGACAGGGCCCATCCCCATGACGGACCAGGCCGCGGGCTCGCCCTTTGCCCAGTTCAGCGTGCCGGGGCGGGACGTGGTTCTGCAGCTGCTGCTTCAGCGTGCGGCCGATGGGACGGGCGTGGTGCTGGTGGTGCCGTTCCGCCAGACTGGGACCAACGCGGATGGCACGCCAAACGTGGTGGGTCTGGAGCCGCTGGCGCTTGCGCGCGGGGAGGCAGGCGTGAGCGCTGGGACGGACTTCTCGGTGGAGCTGCGGGCGTTCTCCCAATACTCGCTGCTGATTGCCAAGCGGGACCCGGGACAGGGTGTGGCGTGGGCGGCGTTTGGCTTTCTCATCGTGGGCCTGCTCATCACGTTCTGGATGCCGCGGCGGCGTGTCTGGGGGCGGCTGGATGCGGATGGGCGGCTGGCGCTGGTGGTCCGCGCGGACCGGTATGTGGATGTGACCGGCGAGTTTGGCCGGTTCCTGGACGACCTTGTGGCTGCACGTGAGGCGGCGGCCCGCGAGGCGGCGGCCCGCGAGGCTGCGGCGGCCCGCGAGGCGGGGGGCGGTTCGGGTACGGTTTCGGGGTGACCAGACTTGCCGAGATCCTCGAGGCGCTCGGCCCCGCCGCCCGTTCTGTGGGGGCGCCGCTGCCGATGGCCGCCGATGCCCCGGATGTGGGCTGGGTCCGCGTGATGCGCTCGCGCGTCCCGGCGCTGGACGTGCTGGAGCCCGGGGATCTTGTGGTGGTGCCGGCCGCCGCCGTGTCGGTCATGGCGCCCACGGCCGCAGACGTGCGGGACCTCGTGGGCACGCTTGCGCGGAGCGGCGCTTCGGCCCTGCTGCTCCTGCCATCCGCCGGATCGGCTGTCATGGACGACCTTGTGGCAGGCGCGCGGGACTCGGGGATCCCGGCCATCGTGGTGGAGGGCATCGACCCGCCCACGCTGGAGCGCAGGCTTATCGGCCTGCTGGTGGACCGTCGGAGCGAACTGGAGCGCCAGGTTGCCGGGCTTGAGCGGGACCTTGCCAACCTTGCGATGGCGGGCCGCGGGCTCGACACGCTGGCCGCCGCCATTGGCGCGTTTCTGCGGCGGGCGGTTGCGCTGGAGGGGCGCCGCGCCGATGCGCTTGCGGTGCACGCGCCCGCAGATGTCCCGGGGGCTGCGGCAGCCGTGACGGCGTACTTGGCCAGACCCGGGATCACCGGCCACCGGATTGCGCTGCCGGGTACGCCGGGTACGCTTGGCGCGCCGGGCGAGAGCGGTCAGTCTGGCTGGCTGGTCCTGCTTGGCGACCGTGCCCAGACGGACCTGGACACCACCG
This sequence comes from uncultured Chloroflexota bacterium, assembly GCA_903925955.1. Taxonomy (GTDB): domain Bacteria; phylum Chloroflexota; class Limnocylindria; order Limnocylindrales; family CSP1-4; genus CAIXZV01. The sequence continues at coordinate 3,372 of CAIYHO010000080.1, read as the reverse complement.
CCGCCGAGCGGATCGCCCCGCTGCTCTCGCTCCAGCTGCGGCTTGAGGCCGAGGTCCGGCGTGCCCGCGATGAGGCGGGCCGTGGCGAGCCGCTGCCGTCCGACGGGCCGCCGTGGGTGGTCCTGGTTGCGCGCCAGATTGTCCCGGCCGACGGGGCGCCCATGCGGGAGGAGTTGCGCGAGGAGCTGCGCGCGGAGTTGCGCTTCCGGTTTGCCGCCCGCCGCCTGTCGCTGCGCGGGACCAGCGAGAGCCTGGACCTGCGGGCTATCGCCGCGGTGGAGGCGGGGGACCGTGACGGCTCCCGCATTGCCGGCCGCGTCGCGGAGTTCCTTGGCCGCACGGTGGCCATGTCCCGCCCGTTTGGGGATGCGGGCGAGCGACCCGCCCGCGAAGCCGCCGCACGGGCAACGCTTGAAGCCGCCGAGCGTCTTGCCGAGCCGCCGATTCTGGCGCTGGAGGATCGGCTGCCCGCCTATCGGCTGCTTGGATCGTTGGGCAACCTGCCCGATGACAGGATCCAGGCCACAGCGCTCCTTGCGCCGCTGCTTGCCGGGCGGCCCGCGAGCGTGCGGGAGCGCTTGGCGACCCTCCGGGCGGTGCTGGACTACGGCGCGGCAGGCGAGGCGGCCGCACGCCTGGGCATCCACCGGAACACCCTCGCGTACCGCGTCCGCAACCTGGAAGGCCGTACCGGGTGGGATCTGACCAATCCGGAGCTGCGGTTGGCCCTATCGGTGGCTGTTCGTATTGTGCAATCAGCACAAATAGACAAGGTCTAGGCGCGACAAGTCGCCCGTGTGCGGGGCAAGATCGCAGATAGACTTCCGGCCTGAAGGACGCGAGGGTCGCGTCTTGGTGCCGATCGCACAATGTGAGGCGATCGACACGGCACCGGAGGCGCACCAGCGTGACGGACCAGGTTGATCCGTTCAACCAGATCGAGGCGGCCGCAGCCCGCGGCATCCGCTTCGTCCAGCTCCAGGTCACCGACATCCTTGGGATCGTCAAGGCCGTGACCATCCCGATCCATCGGCTGGGCGATTCCGTGCGCCACGGGACCTGGTTTGACGGGAGCTCCATTGAGGGCTTCACGCGGATTGCGGAGTCAGACCAGTACCTGGCGCCAGACATGAGCACCTTCCACGACATCCCGTGGCAGCCAGGCTCCGGCCCCCGCGGCACCGCCCGCGTGATCTGCGATGTCTACACGCCCCGCGGCGAGCCCTTTGCTGGCGATCCCCGCTACGTGCTGCGCCGCCAGGTTGAGCGCGCCAAGCGGCTGGGCTACATCGTCAACACCGGTCCCGAGCTTGAGTTCTTCCTCTTCCGTCGCGGCGAGGACGGCCAGGTCAAGCCCCTGCCGCACGATCAGGCTGGCTACTTCGACTTCTCCACGGACCTTGCGCAGGAAGTCCGCCAGGACATGGTGGACACGCTGGAGGCGTTTGGGATCAGCGTGGAGGCGGCGCACCACGAGGTGGCGGCCGGCCAGCACGAGATTGACTTTGAGTACTCGGACGCGCTGCGCACCGCGGACAACGCCATCACGTTCAAGTTTGCGCTCAAGGCCATCGCCGGACAGCACGGCCTCTACGCCACGTTTATGCCCAAGCCCATCCACGGGATCAACGGCTCCGGCATGCACGTCCACCAGAGCCTGTACTCTATCGCGGAGGGCCGCAACGCCTTTGCCGATCCCACGGCGCCCTACGGGCTCTCAGAGATCGCCAAGTCCTACATGGCCGGGATCCTCGCCCACGCCCGCGGCATGAGTGCGGTGCTGGCGCCGCTGGTCAACTCCTACAAGCGCCTTGTCCCGGGCTTTGAGGCTCCCACGTACATCACCTGGGGCCGCACCAACCGCTCCGCGCTTATCCGCGTGCCGATGGTTGCGCCGGGCAAGTCCGTCGAGGGCACCCGTGCCGAGGTCCGCTGCCCGGACCCCTCGTCCAACACCTATCTCGCCTTTGCCGCGATGATCGCCGCGGGGCTGGACGGCGTGGAGCGCGGGCTGACGCTGGCGGAGCCCGTTGAGGAATCGCTGTTCGAGATGGACGCCGCCCGGATTGCCGAGAAGGGCATCCGCGAACTGCCGGGCACGTTGGGCGAGGCCATCGACGAGCTTGAGAAGGACGCCGTGATTGGCGAGGCCCTCGGCGACCACGTCCTGAGCCACTACGTCGCGGCCAAGCGCGCCGAGTGGGACGAATACCGCACCCAAGTCACCGACTGGGAGCTGAAGCGCTACCTCGAAGCGTTCTAGCCCGCCCGCCCCCCCCACCTTCAGCAACCCCAACCCCAACCCCAACCCAACCACCGCCAGGAGCACCGATGAGCACGCGCAAGACGGCCATCCAGTCGATCGCCTCCCACAAGGTTGCGCCGACGCAGAACTACCTTGAGCACGCCGGCGCCGACATCTACGGGACGTACGTCTTCTCGGAGAGCGTGCAGCGCGAGTACCTGCCCAAGCCCATCTTCAAGCGCCTCCGCCGCACCATCGACGGTCTTGAGCCGTTTGACACCGTCATTGCGGACGCCGTTGCCCACGGGGTCAAGGAGTGGGCGATGGCGCAGGGCGCCACCCACTACACGCACTGGTTTGTGCCGATGACCGGCTCCACCGCCGAGAAGCACGACTCGTTCCTCTCGCCCGATGGCCAAGGCAAGACCATCGCGGAGTTCTCCGGCCAGAACCTGATGCAGGGCGAGCCTGACGCGTCATCGTTCCCGTCCGGCGGCATCCGCGCCACTTTTGAGGCCCGCGGCTACACCGCGTGGGACGTCACGTCGCCCATCTTTCTCCAGGTTGAGCCCAACGGCGTCACGCTCACCATCCCCACCGCCTACGTCTCCTTCACGGGCGAGGCGCTGGACCACAAGATCCCGCTCCTGCGCTCGCAGGAGGCCCTCGGCAAGCAGGCCCTCCGCGTCCTGCGCTGGTTTGACAACACCACCTCGTCGCGCGTGTTCACCAACATCGGCCCCGAGCAGGAGTACTTCCTGGTTGACCGCCGGCTAGCCGAGCAGCGTCCCGACCTCCTGCTCACCGGTCGCACCCTGTTTGGCGCCCCGTCGCCAAAGGGCCAGGAGCTTGAGGACCAGTACTTCGGCCCCATCCGCGAGCGGATCCTCGCGTTCATGATGGATCTGGACCGCGAGCTGTGGCGTCTGGGCATCCCGTCCAAGACCCGCCACAACGAGGTGGCCCCCGGCCAGTTCGAGATGGCGCCGGTCTACGAGCCCACGTCGGTTGGCTCGGACCACAACATGGTGGTCATGTCCACCATGCGCCGGCTCGCCCCGCGCCACGGCCTGATGCTCCTGCTCCACGAGAAGCCGTTTGCCGGCATCAACGGATCGGGCAAGCAC
>CAIYHO010000079.1 GCA_903925955.1 uncultured Chloroflexota bacterium | reverse complement strand
GTCGCGGTGCTTGTGGTGGCGCTCATCATGCTGCTGGACTACTACGGGCGGATCAACCCCCTGGTGGACGCCGTCCTTGGCCACGGCAGCGGCAATGGCGCCGATATGCGGCGCCTGGGCTCCATCGGCAGGTTGGTGCTGCTGGGCGCTGTGCCGCTCCTGATCATCCTCGTGGGTTTCCGCGACCGACCGTCGCGGTACGGCATCCGTCTGGGCGACTGGCGTGCTGGCCTCGCCATTGCCATCGGCGGCTGTCTGGTGATGACGCCCGTCATCGTGCTCATCGCGCGCGACGCCTCGTTTGCCGCTTACTACGCGCCAATGGCCAGCACGCCGCTGGACGCGTTCCTCACCGCGGCCATCGAGGTCATTCCGGCCGAGTTCTTCTTCCGCGGATTTCTCCTCTATACGCTGCTGCGCACAGCCGGCCCGCTGGCAGTTGTTGTTGCCACCCTTCCCTTCGCCTTTGCGCATCTGGGCAAGCCCGAGATTGAGACCATCAGCACGCTCGGCGGCGGGTTCCTCTTTGGCTGGCTTGACTGGCGGACGGGATCGGTTCTGTGGAGCGGCCTCGCCCACACATGGATCCTTGGCCTCGTGGTGGTGGCGACCGCGTTCTGGAGCGGACTCCCGCCCGCCTGAGCAGCTCCGGGTACGCGGGGTATCCTCGGCGCCATGACGCGACCAGAGGTTCCCGACGCCATCCGCAAGATCGCCGACGCCCGCTCGGCGGCCAGGCGCGCCCACAACTGGGCCGAGGCCGACCGCCTCAAGGCGCAGCTTGAGGACGCCGGCTGGAAGGTGGCCGACGCTGCCTCGCTCTACATCCTGGAGCGCGTGGTGGCGCCCGACGAGGTTGAAGACGGCCTGACGCGCTACGGCGCGTCCGCCTCCGTGCCGTCACGGCTTGACGAGCCCCCCACGGGGAGCGCCACGATCGTGGCCATCGCCACTGACTGGCCTGAGGATCTGGCTCGGCTGGTACACGCGGTTCTTGCCCACGCTGGCGATGGCCTGCAGGTAGTGGTGGTGGCCAACGCCCCCTCGTCAGGTCAGGCGGCAGCGTTGTCGTTGCTGCCCGCATCGGTGGAAGTTGTCTGGCTCGCTCGCCGTCTTGGCCATGCAGCCGCGCTCAACGCCGGGATCCGGCGGGCCGCAGCGCCCGTTGTGATCATCGTGGACAGCAGCATTGAGCCCGCAGGCGATCTCCCGGGTGCGCTTGCGGCCTCGCTTGAAGACCCCACGGTGGCAGTTGCTGGACCCTTCGGGATTGTGTCGAGCGATCTGCGCCACTTCACTGAGGCGCCCGAGGGGCAAGACGATGTGGACGTGATCGAGGGCTACGCCCTGGCGTTCCGGCGAGCCGACTTCATTGCACGGGGCCCGTTTGACGAGCATTTCGAGTTCTACAGGAACCTTGACGTCTGGTGGAGCCTGGGCCTACGCGACTACGGCGAGGACGACCCCGAGGATGCGCCCCCACGGCGGGCCCTGCGCGTCACGACCGTCCCGATCCTGCGGCATGCGCACCGGGGCGCCGCCGGGCTGACCGAGGCGGCGCGCGACAAGATGGCCAAGAGGAACTTCTACCGGGTGCTCAAGATCTTTGCGACTCGCCGCGACCTGCTGGTGAACGCGGGCGACCTCGCGGCGAACGAGGGCGAGAACAACCAAGACGCCGAGGACGCCGGCGCGCAGGACGAGGCATAGCGGCGGTGCGGACGCCGGCGCAGCCCTCTCGGCAAGCGCTCGTATACTCGGCTGGAGCAGGGCGGCAGTGGGCTGCCCCGGCTGCTGATCGCCAACGCGGGAGGGACGATGCTGGACGCTGATCCGCTCGAGGACATGCCTGTGCGCCCCGCATCGGGTGCGCGGAAGCTTGCTCTTGCGGCGCTTGCGCTCATCGTCGCCGCGGCCATGGTGGTCCGGCTTGTGCCCATGGCACCCGCGCCGGCGCAGGCGCTGGCCGCCGCCGCCAACAGCACCGTCACCATCCTGTCGGGCGAACCTGCGTCCATTGACCCCGCCTACCACGGCGATAGCGGCAGCGCCAACTACGTCAGCCAGCTCTACGAGACGCTCACAGCGGTTGACCCGAAGCTGGTCATCCGCCCTGCCCTCGCCCAGACCTGGGTGGTGAGCGACGCCGGCACGCGGGTCACCTTCACCCTGCGCGATGGCCTGACGTTCAGCGATGGCTCGCCGCTCAAGGCGTCTGACGTGGTCCACTCGTGGCGACGGCTGTTCCACAGCGGCGGGTTCTCGCCGCTCGCCTCGCTCATCGCAGACGTCAAGGGCGCCCGTGACCTGCTGTCGGGCAAGACCAGCGACGCGTCCGCGCTTGGGGTCAGTGCCCCCGATGACCGCACGGTTGTGGTGGAGCTGGACCGGGGTGGGGGAGGGCTTCCCGCCATCGTGTCGGGCTCGCCATTTGCCATCGTGCCGCCAAGCGCCACCGACGCCGAGATCACTCCTGGAAGTAGCGGCCTCGTCGGGAGTGGCGGCTACACCTGGGGCGGCCTCGACGGAGATGCGATTGTTCTCAAGGCCAACCCGCACTACTGGGCTGGCCAGCCTGCGATCGACACGGCCCGGATGCTGACCACGCTGGGCGGGAACAGCCCGGTGGACGCGTTTGTGGCCAAGACCATTGACGTCACCACCATCGCGCACTACGACGCCAGCTGGATTGCGTTTGACAAGGACCTCGGGCCGTCGCTTCGAAGCGACCCCAACCTGTCGGTGACCTACTACGGGTTCAACACAAGGGCGGGGAGCCCGTTCGCCAACGTCATGCTGCGCCAGGCGTTTGCGCAGGCCGTTGACGGGCGGCGGCTTGGGAAGCTTGACGAGCCCGGCTCCTCGGTGCCGGCCACGGGCATTGTCCCTGTGGGGATCCCCGGGGCGCCCGCGGGCGACTTCCTGCCGCCCTACAACCCCGCTGCCGCACGCCAGCTGCTTGCCGACGCTGGCTACCCGGGCGGCGCCGGACTGCCCGTCATCCGCTTCACGGCACTCGGCGGTGGCTACGACACCGGCATCCTGCAGATGCTCCGCGACAACCTCGGCGTCAAGATTGACTACGCGGGCATGGACTTCGGCAGCTACCAGGAGGCGCTCGCCACGGACACACCGGACATCTGGTCCATGTCATGGGTTGCGGACTACCCAGGGCCCAACGACTTCCTCGGCGTCCTCCTTGAGTCCGGCTCCACGGCCAACAGCGGCGGCTGGGCGTCACCCGCCTTCGACGCCGCCGTCCAGCAGGCAACAGCTGCTTCCAACGCGGCAGACGCATTGGCGGCCTACACCACAGCACTGGGCATCGTCCGCGATGAGGCGCCGGTTGTGCCTGTGTCCTACGGAACCTCCTACTCGCTGGTCCGCGATGGACTCCTGGGCGCGTCCGAGACCGGGACCGGGATCATCCGTCTGGCCGGGCTCGCTTGGAGCACAGGACAATGACGCGCAGGTCGTCCATGGGGGCCCAGGTGAAAGCTCTTGGCGCACTTGCTGTGGCTCTCCTGTTCCTGATGCCTGCCGCAACGCCCGTGTGGGGAGCGGACAGCCCATTTGAGGCGCCCGACGCCACCGCGAAGTACCTCACCTCCGTCACGTTCAGCGTTCGGTACGCATCGCCGGCACCGGTGGAGCGAGCGGAGTTGCGCATTCGCTATCCGGGCGCCATGGGCCCCTGGATCACGCCGCTGCCCACGCCGACAAGCCAGTCCGGAACGCTGCGCTACACCCTTGATCTGACGGGCGGCGCCCACATTGCACCCAACACGCTCCTCACGGCCACCTTCGGCATCACCACGGCAGCGGACACCTTCACAAGCTTGCCCGTCACCGTCCGCTACGGCGACACAAGCCACACGTGGAAGTCCGTCACCGGCAGCATTGTCACCGTGTACTGGTACTCGGGGTCCGAGTCCTTTGGTCAACACGCGCTCGACATCGCCGAGAAGGCGATCAAGGACACGTCCGCACTGCTTGGGGTGACCGAGAAGGACCCAATCGACTTCTACATCTACGGCGACGAGACGTCCTTTCGCGAGGCGCTTGGCCCTGGCACCCGCGAGAACGTGGGCGGTCAGGCGCACGCCGACATCCGCACCCTCTTCGCGCTGATCACACCGGCGGACATCGGCGCCAGCTGGGTCTCCACTGTGGTCCCGCACGAGTTGACCCACCTCGTGTTTGACACCGCCATCGACAACCCGTACCGGTTCCCGCCCCGCTGGCTCAATGAGGGTCTTGCGGTGTACCTCTCTGAGGGCTACGGCACGTTTGACCGCGGGCTGGTGTCGGACGCCGTCAGCAACGACACGCTCCTGCCGCTCATCGCGCTCAGCGGGCAGTTCCCCACAGACGCGCAGAAGACGTACCTCGCCTACGCAGAGTCCGTCTCGGCCGTGGACTACCTGGTGCGCACGCAGGGAAAGCCCAAGCTATTCAAGCTGGTGCTTGCATACAAGGCCGGTCTTACCGATGACGAGGCCTTTAGCCAGGCGCTCGGGACAGATCTGCTCGGGTTCCAGACCGGCTGGCTCAAAGCGCTTGGCGCCGCTACCCCGCAGCAGTACGGCCCCAAACCCGCCCCTGCTGGCCCGGTTCCGCCCGGCTGGGACCAGACGCCACCGGACGGCTCAAGCGGGTCACCAGCGCCGTCTGGTGCAACGCCCTCAGGGCCCGCGGCCACGCCGCAGCCCACGTCCGTTCCCGTTGACGGTCCCAGTGCCCAGAGCGCCGACACTGGTCTCATCTTGCTTGCGGTTGTTCTTGTCGCCGGCGCCATGCTTGTGGGACTCGTCCTGGCCAGCCGGCGGGCTCGAGCCGGATGAGCGGCCTCATCGCCCGGGCGCGCGGCGTCGCAACGTGGCAGGTGACGCTGGGCGTGGCCCTCCTGGTCCTGGGGTTCCTGATTGCCGCTCAGGTTCGCTCGGAAGGACCGCGGGTCCGGTACACCAGCCAGGAACGGACGCCACTCGTGGAGACCGCCCTCGACCTTCAGGCCCAGCAGGAGGCCCTCAAGGCGCAGATCCTCGCCATCCGTGCGGAAATCCAGACATCTGAGCTGCAGGGCCAGGGCGGCGCCGCCGTCACCGGCCAGCTGAATGACCAGTTGCAGGCGGCGCGCCTGGCCTCCGGTCTGGTTGCGCTGGCAGGCCCGGGTCTGGTCATCCAGCTCACGGACTCCACTGCGGCTGTCCCGGCCGACGGCAACGCGCGCGACTACCTCGTGGGCGGCGAAGACGTGCTGGCTGTGGTGCGAGCCCTGTGGCTTTCGGGCGCGGAGGCGATCGCTGTCAACGGGGAGCGGCTGGTTGTGTCCAGCGCCATCATCGACATCGGCGGATCCGTCCTTGTCAACTCGGCGTATCTTGCGCCGCCGTATCAGATTGCAGCCATTGGCCCTGCTGGGATGTTTGACGCCCTCGTGCGCTCGCCGGGCTTTGTTGACTTTGTGAAGTCACGTGCCCAGACGTTTGGGATTGGTGTCTCCTACGCCACGCCAGCGAGCGTGGACCTGCCGGCCTACGCAGGGTCCGTGACGCTGCGATACGGCAAGGCTGTGCCCACGCCCGTGCCGTCCGGAGCCACCCCGTGAGGCGCGGCTGGCGGGGCAAGCTTGCCGTAGGGGCCGTGCTGCTGATCCTGGGGTTCCTCTCCGTGGTCCAGCTGCGATCGCAGGCCACCGATCAGGCGCTTGCGCAGCTCACTGTCCAGGATCTGAC
>CAIYHO010000078.1 GCA_903925955.1 uncultured Chloroflexota bacterium | reverse complement strand
GGGCCGTCTGGCGGGTCCACCATCCTGAACCCGCCCTGAACGGGCCGCCGCATCACATGTGGTGATATTGCGGGCGGTTAGCGATCCGACACGCCCTGCCGCACCGCCCGTGGGCGTCGCGACCGCCTGAAGCGATGGCGATTATCACGAGCGGTGATACGTCGGCAGGGGCATGGGAGCGCGGGGGCCGCGGGCGCCCGATGGCCGTTGTGTCCCATCTCCACCGGCGAACCGAGGCCCGGGACGATCTAGGCGGCCTGCTGACCGCAGTCTAGGCGGCCGGCTGACCGCAGTTGGCGCAGAACTTGGCCCCGGCCGCGCGCTCCTGACCACAGCCCGTGCAGAAGGTCTTGACCGGCACCGGGGTGCCGCAGCCGGCGCAGAACTTCGCGCCCGCTGCCAGCGCAACGCCACAGGACCCACATGCGGCACCCGACGCCCCTGCCGGAGCGCCTGCAGGGGCAGCACCGGGCGCGCCTGCGGCTGCCTGCTGGGCGGCGGCGGCCTTCATCGCATCCGGGATGCCAAACGCGTTGGCGATGCCGCTCATGAAGCTTGCCGCGGCCACGCCGGCCTGCTGCGCATCGCGCGTCTGGAGCTCCTCGCTGCGCGGCGAGTCCTCCTTGCAGAAGCCCGAGGCCATATCAAAGTCAGGAATGCACACGATCTTGCGGCATGACTGGCACTCGGCGAAGTTGACCTTCACCTCCGTCCATGCCTTCTCAAGCTCGTCGTTGGTCAGCGTGTTGCGGTAGCGCTCGTTGTCAACCTGGTTTGCCGCAGCGTTGCCGACGATTGGGATGTTGCGCAGCAGCCCGCCAAATGCGGACTTGGTGATGGTCTCCTTGACCTCCTGCACAAGGACCGGCTGCGCGCGGTAGTCCCGCCCGCATGACTCGCAGGTGAACATGGCGTACGGCCCAGTTCCGTCGTTGTAGACGGAGTAGGGCGTCTTGCGGGTGGTTTCCACGGTTCCTCCGGTGCTTGGCGGTCCACATCGGCGCGGTCCGGAATGAGCACGCGCCGCGATTGTGGTGGCCGGGTACTCGGGAAGCATAGGTCCGTGAACCACCGCCGCGCAGGAGTTCTGCGGCATGTCCCCGAAGCCCGGCGCAAACGCAGTCGTGCGCCCCACGGCCCGGGGGGGGCGCCAGCTAGAGAATCAAGAAGCGCCCCCTGCCTTGCGGCTGAGGGCGCTGCGGCGTGAGTTGTGCGGCTAGATCCAGGCGGTCTGGCGGTCCCGGTTGGGTTCACGGGAGTCTGTACCGATCACCTGGGCCAAGACGGCGAGGAGGGCGGCGGCGAACAGTGCAAGCAAGAGTTCCATGACGTCATCTTGGCGGGTTGTACTGATTAGAGCAATCTCATATCATGGTCTAAGTGATTAACCAGAGTGATCAGCTAGCCATCGCGGGCGCGGAGCACAGAGGCGGCATCGTCTCGGCCCCGTTGCTGCCTGACGCCTTTGCCGATCTCTCGCTGCGCCAACTCCTGAGCTTCCGCGCGGTGGCTGAAGAGGGCTCCTTCCATGGAGCGGCTGCCGCCCTGGACTACACGCAGTCGGCCATCAGCCAGCACGTGGCCGCACTTGAGACGGCGCTTGGCGTGCGGTTGTTTGACCGGGCGCGGGGCAGACGCACGATCGCCCTGACCGAGGCGGGGGAGTTGCTCCTGCGCCATGTTGTGAGCATTGCCAACCGGCTGCAGGCCGCGCGCGCGGACTTGCTCGCCTACGCCGCGGGGGAATTGGGGACCGTGCGGGTGGGCGTCTTCTCCAGCGTGGGCTCGAAGATCTTGCCCGCCATCGTGGCGCGGTTTAGCGCCGCCTGGCCCGGCGTTGAGGTGGAGCTCTCCGAGGCACCTGACACCGGAATGCTGGACCTCGTGGAGCGTGGCCGGCTTGACCTGACGTTTGGCAGCCTGCCCCTGCCGGACGGGCCCTACGAGGCGGTGGAGCTCGTGCGGGACCCGTGGGTGCTGTTGGCCGCAACTGGCTCACGCTCCGCCCGAATCCCGGCCAACCCGCCGCTGCGCACCATCGCGGGTCAGCGCCTCATCGGCTTCCGGTCCGCCGGCAGCACCCAAGTGGTGGAGCGGCTCCTCCGATCGCGCGGCCACGCGGCGCAGTTCGTGTTCCGGTCCGACGACAACGCCACGGTGCAGGCGATGGCCGCCGCGGGCCTTGGCACCGCCCTCATGCCCATGCTCGCCGTGGCAGACGGTGATCCCTCGGTGACGGTGATCCCAACGGACCTCCCGCCCCGCCGGATCGCCCTGGTCTGGCACCGCGAGAGGTACCGGACCCCAGCATCCCGCGCGTTTGTGGAGATCGCGAGCGACGTCTGCCGAGAACATGCAGCGGAGCTGGGTCTCTCAGGTGCGGAGGAACCCGCTGGTATACTCCCGCAAGTCCCAACCACCTTGTAGAAAGCAGGCAAAACGTGCCCGGAACCAGCCCCGATACGCTCATCGTCGCCGTTGTCGGCGCCACTGGCGCTGTGGGCCGGACGATGACTCGCGTGCTGCTCGAGAAGCAGTTCCCGATGACGCAGCTGCGGCTTCTGGCCTCGGCGCGCTCGGCAGGGCAGGTCATCACCGTGCCGGGCTTTGGCGACATCACCGTTGAATTGGCCACGCCCGAGATCTTCGAGGGCATCGATATTGCGCTCTTCAGCGCCGGCGGCGACACCTCCAAGGCCCTTGCGCCGGAGGCAGCGGCTCGCGGCTGCACGGTGATTGACAACTCCAGCGCCTGGCGCATGGACCCGGCCATCCCGCTTGTGGTCTCTCAGGTAAACCCCGAGGACCTGGACTGGCACGAGGGGATCATTGCCAACCCCAACTGCTCCACCATGCAGTTGATGCCGCCGCTGATGGCGCTGCGCGATGCCGTGGGCATCGAGCGGATGATCGTTGACACCTATCAGGCGGTCTCGGGCACCGGCCACAAGGCCATTGTGGAGCTTGAGGAGCAGATCAAGGCCCACGCCGAGGGCCGCGAGAAGGTGGCCAAGGTCTACCCGTACAACATCGGCTTCAACGCCCTCCCGCAGATCGACGTGTTCCTGGACAACGGGTACACCAAGGAAGAGTGGAAGGTCGTCACGGAGAGCCGCAAGATCCTGCACCTGCCGGACCTGCGCGTCTCCTGCACCGCCGTCCGCGTGCCCGTGTTCATGAGCCACTCAGAGGCCGTGCACGTGGAGACCCGTGACGCTGTCACGCCCGATCAGGCGCGGGCGCTGTTTGCGGCGGTCCCGGGAGTAGTGGTGCAGGACGATCCTGCCAACAAGATCTACCCGCTTGCTGAGCACGCCGCCGGGTCCGATCTGGTGTTTGTTGGCCGCGTTCGCCAGGACCCCAGCATCCCGGACAACAAGGGCCTCGCCTTCTGGGTTGTGTCAGACAACCTGCGCAAGGGCGCCGCGTCCAACGCCGTGGAGATCGCTGAGGCACTCGTGGCCCGTGGCTGGGTGCGCAAGGCAAGCGAGCGCCACGCGGCTCCAGTGCTCGGGGGACGGCCCGCGTGACGCCCGACGAGCGCCGGGGTGCGCTCGAGCAGATCGCAGCCGAGGTGGGCGCGTGTACCGCGTGCCGCCTGCACGAGGGGCGAACTCGCGCTGTCCCGGGCGAGGGAGACCCCGAGACCGAGGTGGTCTTCGTGGGGGAGGGGCCCGGGTCCAACGAGGATCGTGAGGGGCGCCCATTCATCGGACGTGCCGGCGGGCTCCTTGAGCGCATGCTCGGCAGCATCGGCTGGCGGCGTCAGGATGTCTTCATCGCCAACGTGGTGAAGTGCCGCCCGCCCGAGAACCGTGACCCCGAGCAGGACGAGATTGACGCCTGTGCCCCGTTCCTGCGCCGCCAGCTTGAGGTGCTTGACCCAGCTGTCGTGGTGACCCTGGGCCGCTTCTCCATGGGGGCGTTCCGCCCGGGAGCGCGCATTGGCGCTGTGCACGGCACAACGGCGTCTGTGGATCCCGCGAGCGGGGCTGCTCACGCTCTGACGCTCTCGATGTACCACCCCGCGTACGCGCTGCGGAACCCAGCGGTGGAGCGCGAGTGCTTTGATGACATGGCCAAGGTTCCAGATGTCCTGGTTCGCTCCCGAGAGCGACGTGCGGCGGCCGGCGCCGCTGCCCCCACCGCCACGATGACGACTGCCCCGGTGTCAGCCGCCTCTGCTGCGCCAGCCGTCGTCGTCGCTCCCGTCACTGCGTCCACGGCCGCCGCCGATCAGGCTGTCGGCGACGCGCCCCAGCTCACGCTCTTCTGACCACACAAGAAGGACTGCCGAGAATGGCCGACGCGAGCACGCCGCTTCGAATCATCCCGCTGGGCGGGGTGGGCGAAATTGGCAAGAACATGTACGTCTTCGAGTACGGCGATGACATCGTCGTCATCGATTGCGGGCTGATGTTCCCCGACGAGGAGATGTTTGGCATCGACCTTGTCGTCCCGGACGTCACGTACCTCAAGGAGAACCGCTCCAAGGTCCGCGCGTTCCTGATCACCCACGCCCATGAAGACCACGTCGGCGGCCTGCCGTACGTCCTGCCCGAGTTCCCGGGTGTGCCGGTCTACGCCAGCACCCTGGCGCGCGGTCTGCTGGGCAACAAGATCAAGGAGCACCGGCTCCACAACAACCCGCTGATTGCGCTTGAGCCCGGCGATGAGCTGCAGATTGGCCCGTTCACGGCCATTCCGTTCCGCATCGGCCACTCCATCCCGGACGCAATGGGCATCGCCCTGCGCACGCCCGTGGGCACCGTGGTCCACACGGGTGACTTCAAGTTTGACCACACGCCGGTGGACGGCAAGCTGAGCGACTTCCACATCCTGGCGCGCCTGGGCGAGGAGGGGGTCATCTGCCTCCTGTCTGACTCAACGCGTGCGGAGAACCCGGGCTACACGCCCTCCGAGCGGATCGTGGGCGAGGCCTTCCGCGAGATCATGGAGCCGCTCAGCGGCCGCGTGATCATCGCCACCTTCGCCAGCAACATCGCGCGCGTCCAGCAGGTGCTCGACGCCGCCGCCGATCTCGGCCGCAAGGTGGCCGTCATCGGGCGCTCGATGGAGCAGAACTTCCGGATTGCCACGGACTTGGGCTACCTCAAGTACGAGCCGTCGATGATTGTCCCCAAGGACAAGATCAAGGACGCCGGCTACGGCAAGCTCGTGATCGCCACAACCGGCGCCCAGGGCGAGCCGATGGCGGGCTTGGCGCGCATGGCCAACCGCGACCACCGCTTTGTCGAGATCCAGCCCGGCGACACGGTCATCGTGTCCGCAAGCCCCATCCCCGGCAACGAGGAGTACGTGGCGCGGACCATCGACAACCTCTTCAAGGCGGGCGCCAACGTCTTCTACCACACCATCAAGCGCGCCCATGTCTCGGGCCACGCCAGCCAGGAAGAACTCAAGCTGATGCTTGGGCTCACCAAGCCCACGCACTTCATCCCGATGCACGGCGAGTTCCGGATGCTGGTCCAGCACGGGCGGCTGGCCATCGAGACCGGCGTGAAGCCCGAGAACGTCTTCATCATCGAGAACGGAACGCCCATCGAGATCCTCGCCGACGGCAGCGCCCGTCGTGGCACGCCGGTGACGGCGGGCTACGTCTTTGTTGACGGGCTGTCTGTGGGCGAAGTGGGCGATATCGTCCTGCGGGACCGCAAGGCCCTCGCCAACGACGGCATGTTCATGGTGGTTGTCGTGGTGGACAAGCAGACCGGCAAGGTTGTTGGCAGGCCTGAGATCATCACGCGCGGGTTTATCCACGGCAAGGATGACGACCCGATGATTGAAGAGGCAATCCGGCGCATCAAGGCCGCCGTGAACATCCCGGGTGACCGGATCTCCGAGATCGCCCTCCTGAAGGTCCAGATCAAGGACAGCCTGTCGCGCTTCCTGTACGAGCAGACGAAGCGCCGCCCGATGGTCTTCCCGGTGGTGGTGGAGGTCTAGGTGGCGCGACGGACGCCGCAGCCAGGACGGCCTGCCGCGAGTCACTCGCGGAAGCAGCCCGCAACCCGGCGCAAGCCGCGGCAGACGGCCGCCTCGCGCGGTGGCGCCATGCCCCTGCCGAAGGTGTCGCTGGGGCTGTCGCCGGCCGTGACGCGCTCGCTTGTCGGGATTGCCCTGCTGGTGCTTGGCGCGATGACCCTCATCGCCTTTGCACTGCCCGGCGGCTCACTGACTGACGACCTCCGCAACATCACGGCCCCGTGGTTTGGCGCCGCGCGGTTCTTCTTCCCGTTTGTGCTGCTGCTTGCCGGCTGGTACATCGAGTGGGGCCCCGGTCAGCACGACGGCGCACCCTGGGGCCGGACGCTGGGTGGCCTGGCGCTGTCCTACGTCGCGCTGCTGGGCCTGATCCAGCTCATCAAGTTCCGCGGCGACTTCACGGGCGGTTCTATCGGGCGCTTCCTTGTGAGCGTCCTCGCGCCGGCCGTGACGCCGGTGGGGGCGGGCATCGTGTTTGGCGGACTGTTCCTTCTGGGCCTGATGCTCATGTTTGACATGCCGCTGCGGACGCTGCTGGCACCCGCGACGAGGATCGCCAAGACTGCCGGCACCGCTCTGCAGGCGCGCACAACGGCGACGCCCGCGGGCGCTCCTATGGCTCAGCCCGCGAACGGGCGAGCAGCGGCCGTCGTGGCGACACAGGATCCGGGCACCGCTTCCGGCTCCGTGCGCCGCGGACGTGGTGCACGTGGTGGCGCGGTTCCCGAGATCCCGGGCCAAGTGGGCGCCTGGGGCGCCGATGTCCCAGCGCCCGCCATGAGCGGGTATCTTCCGCCCGCATCCTCGACGTTTGCACCCCGGCGCGACAGCACCACCGAGGGCGAGCGCGATGCCGAGCAGGCTCGAACGGACGCCAGCGCTGCCGGCCTTGCCGACTCTGCGGCTAGCGGGGCTGCCGTGCGCCCGTCTGGCGCCGGAAGCGCCATTACGCCCATGCCGTTCGAGCATGTAGACGAGGCGCCTGTGGACGCGTCCCGGGCCGCCATTCCCAAGGAGGGCGGCCAATTCACGCTGCCTCCGCTTGGTCTGCTCGATGACGACGTGGCGATTGCAGACCTCAAGGACAGCAAGAAGGCCGAGGACACCCACCGCCAGAACGGCGAGATCATCGTGGCCAAGCTTGCGAAGTTTGGCATTGCTGCACGTGTGCTGGGTTGGAACTCAGGGCCGGTTGTGACGCAGTACGAGGTCCAGCCCAACGCCGAGATCAAGCTCAGCAGGATCGAGAGTCTTGCAGACGACCTCGCGATGGCCCTCGCAGCAAGCAGCATCCGCATTGAGGCGCCGATCCCGGGCAAGGCCGCGATTGGCATTGAGATCCCCAACAAGGACTCGCGCAAGGTTCCGCTGCGCAAGGTGCTCGAGGAGGTTGACTTCCGGGCGGCCAGCTCGTCTCGTTTGACGTTTGCGCTGGGACGGGATGTTGCCGGCAACGCGCAGGCGGTGGACCTTGCGAAGATGCCGCACCTCCTGGTCGCCGGAGCCACGGGATCGGGCAAGAGCGTGATGGTGAACGCGCTCATCACCAGCCTGCTCTGCAACGCGACGCCCACCGAAGTGCGGCTGATCCTCATCGATCTGAAGCGTGTGGAGCTTGCCGCCTACAACGAGGGCGAGGACGGGGACGGCAAGAACACGCCGAAGCTGCCGCATCTGCTCACCCCCGTGATCACCGAGCCCGACAAGGCCAAGGCCGCGCTGGGTTGGGCCGTCCTGGAGATGGAACGCCGATACAAGGCGCTCGCAAAGGCCTCCGCCCGCAACATTGCGGCCTACAACGCCTCACCCAATACGGAAGTCCGCCGCCGCCTCCCGTACATCGTCATCGTCATCGACGAGCTCGCGGACCTGATGATGCGAGAGGGGAAGAACGTCGAGGACCCAATCGTGCGGCTGGCACAGAAGGCGCGCGCCACTGGGATCCACATGGTGCTTGCCACACAGCGGCCGTCGGTCAATGTGGTGACCGGCCTCATCAAGGCCAACTTTCCGTCCCGGATTGCGTTTGCGATGGCAAGCCAGATCGACAGCCGGACCATTCTGGACCAGCCTGGTGCCGAGGACCTGATTGGTCGGGGCGACATGCTGTACCAGCCTTCCGACCTGCCTCGGCCAATCCGCCACCAGGGCGTGTTCGTCTCGGACCGCGAGATTGCCGCAGTCGTCGCGCACTGGGGCGGCCAGGTGGATGATCCGCGCTACGACGCGTCGATTGTCTCCGCAACAGGCCAGGCATCCGGCAACGTGCACGAGGATGGCGACGGGGACGAGGAGGCTGACCGGCTGCTCATGGATGCCGTCGGCGTGATCCGGGAGTACGATCGTGCCTCCGCGTCGCTGCTCCAGCGGCGGCTGCGGATTGGCTATGCGCGCGCGGCCCGTATCATCGACCAACTGGAGTCCCGGGGCTACGTTGGGACATTTGACGGCTCCAACGCCCGGGTTGTGCTCAGGCGCGATGAGCCGACGGGTACGGCAGACGAGGACGATTGATGACCGCTCGCGATGACGTGCGACGCAGCCGCGCAGAAGCGCGCGACGCTGATCGTGCGTACGCGTCCGACGCGGGCCCGTCATTGCCCGAGCGGCTTACCGCTGCCCGTGAGCGCAAAGGCGTGGATCTGCTGCGGGCAGAGCGAGACACCAAGATCCGCGCCCGTTACCTGGATGCGCTTGAGCGCGGCGACTACGCGGAGCTGCCCGGCGCCGTCTACACCAAGGGGTTCCTGCGCAATTACGCGCTGTACCTGGGGCTTGATCCCGAGGAAGTGACGCGGCAGTGGAAGCGCGAGCGGGGCGACCTTGTTATCCCTGCCGAACCTGTCCTGAATGTGCCCAAGCCGCTTGATGCGCCGCGCCCGGGCCTGACGTTTTCGCCGGTGCTCATCGTGGCCGCGCTGTTGACGGTGCTGATCGGGGTGTTTGCCGTCTACATCGGCGTGCAGCTGGTGCGCTTTGCGAAGCCGCCCACGCTTGCCGTGACGTCGCCCGCACAGGCGGTGATCACCGTCCCCGAGGAGACCATCACCTACACGCTCAAGGGCACCTCGGTTGCGGGCGCCAGCGTCACCATCACGGCTGCCGGCCGGGATCAGCCGTACCGCGTCAACGCCACCCCCGATGGCCAGTGGGCCGCCGACGTGGACCTGCGGCGCGGTCGCAACGAGTTTGCGGTGGACGCGGTAGACCCTGACACGGGCAAGCGCGCCGAGCAGACCGTGAAGATCTTCATCACCGTGCCGTTCGTTGTGATTGAGGCGCCACGCCTGACGGTGGACTCTCCCGCTGAGGGGAGCGAATTCCAGAATGGGGCGATCCCTGTCAACGGGACCACCAGCAATGCTGCGTCCGTGTCGATGCTGGCCACACGCTTGGGCGATCCCGGCAGCACACCTGCGCCTACCGTGAAGCCGGGTCCATCCGCCTCGCCTGGCGCGGCGGCTGAGACCGTGGGTCCGGTCACCATGCCAGTGGCTGACAACGGCACCTTTGACGCGCCGCTCGATCTCTCCGAGGGCTACTGGCAGGTTGTCGTGACCGCCGCATCCGCGGACGGCAAGCTCGCCTCGATCACGCGCCACGTGACGGTTGCGTACCTCGGCGTCACGCTGGTGGTGCGGGTCCAGGGCGGCAGCTCGTGGATCAGCGCCAAGGTGGACGGCAAGTACGACCCCCAGACAACCGCCACCGGGATCCTGGTCCGCCAGGGAGAGACGCTCACGTTTACCGCCAAGAAGTCCGTGCGCATCAAGACGGGCATCGCGGGCATCACCTACTTCTCGCTCAACGGGCAGGACCTGGGCCGGCTTTCCACAAAGAACGCGACCGAGATCTGGGTCTTTGCGCCGCCCGATCCGCCGGTGAAGTCCGACAAGCTCTGACGTGGCGGACACGCTCGTGGAACTGGCCCGGCGCCTTCAGGACGCGTGCCTGTCGCGCGGCATCGCCGTGGCTGCGGCGGAGTCCTGCACCGGTGGTCTGGTGGCGCACGCCATCACCGAGGTCCGTGGATCGTCGGGCTACTTTGCTGGTGGCGTCGTGGCCTACGCCGACGCGACCAAGCGCGATGTGCTTGGCGTCCCCGCCGCGATGCTTGAGGCGCACGGCGCCGTCTCGGCCCAGGTGGCCGTGGCGATGGCAGAGGGGGTCCGCACGCGCCTCGGGACAACCATCGCGGTTGCCGTGACGGGGGTGGCGGGACCCGGCGGGGGCACAGATGCAAAGCCTGTGGGCCTTGTCTATGTGGCGGTTGCTGGTGCCGGGTCACCCGAGGTGCGGCGCTATCAATGGGCCGGTGATCGCACGGCCAACAAGCACGCAAGCGCGATGGCCGCCCTGGAACTGCTGCTGGCCCGGGCCGAGGGCGTGGCGCCATGACCGCTCGCGGCGCCGCATCCGTTGGCGCGGGCCTCGCGCCGGCGCGGACGGCACGACCCATTCGGCCGGGGGAGCGGATCCACGTTGTCGGCGTTGCGGGTGCGGGTGCGTCAGCGGCCGCCCTGCTTGCCGCATGGGCAGGTGCCGCGGTGGATGGCTGCGACGCGGGTGGACCCAGCGTCTACACATCGGCGCTTGCTGCGTCCTGCATCGACATCGCGGCAGGCCATGACGCCGCCCACGTGGCTATCGGCCGTCCGGAGCGTCTGGCGGTCACGAAGGCGCTGACGGCAATCCAGCCCGATCATCCGGAGCTTGAGGCCGCCCGTGCCTACGGCGTGCCCGTGGAGCCGTGGCAGCAGGTGGTTGCCGATGCCGCGTATGGCCGACAACTCGTGGGCGTTGCCGGCACGCACGGCAAGAGCACCACATCAGGTTGGCTGGTCCACGTCCTGGCGGCGGCGGGTGCCGACCCTGGCGCATTTGTTGGGGCACTGCTCCCCGCAAGCCTCACAGGGCTTGGCCTGCCGGCAACGGCGCGACGGGGCGGGGGAGCGCCGTTTGTTGTTGAGGCTGACGAGTACGCGGGCAACTTCGACCCGTACCACCCCGAGGTCATCGTGCTGACCTCGGCCGAGTGGGACCACCCCGACGTCTTTGAGGATCGGGCGGCGGTCTTGAACGTGTTTGAGGCCTGGATCCGGGCGGCCACGCTCGTGGTCATGGCGGCTGGTCGTGTCCCGGTGCTGGTGGCAAACGTCGCCGACGATGGCGTTGCGGAGATCTGCCGACGCCTTGACGACTGGCCGGGGCGCCTCATTGCAACCGGTCTGGTTGACTCGCTGGGACCGGATAGGCCGGATGGGCCGGATGGGCCTCGGGCCACCTTTATGACCCGGGCCGGGCCCGCAACCGTGCTGGAGGCGCGGATCGTCGCGCTTGAGCCGGAACGCACTGTGCTTGAGGTGGATGGTCTGGATGCTGCACCAGTTGCGGTTGTCCTGGCCACGGCCGGCCGCCACAACGCGGCCAATGCGCTGG
>CAIYHO010000077.1 GCA_903925955.1 uncultured Chloroflexota bacterium | reverse complement strand
CGGGTCGGCGTGCAGCGTTCGGACGGCAGACTGCGGCTTCGGCTGGCGAACCGTGCGGCAGCCGTCGCCTCTTGACCCAGGGCTGGGTCAGGCGCCTGCGGGCAGTCGCTCCCCCGCCTCGATCCGCACCGCCAGCCGGTTCTCGGCCGGAGTCAGCGGGCACGAGTACTCCGGGGAGTACGCGCAATACGCGTGGTACGCCGCGTTGAAGTCCAGCGTGCACGTGCCGTCGTCCTCCGGCTCGATATCGAGATAGCGGCCAGCGCCATACGTCTCGACACCGCTGGTTGCGTCCAGGAACGGCACAAACAGTGAGCCCGTGCCGAGGTCGTACGCGACAAGCGCCAACTCGCGCCCACCCAGCTCAAACCGGAACGTGCCGGCCCGCACGGCTGGGCGCTGATCGTCATCGGAGGTGGGGATCACAAACTCGTGCGGACCGTCGCCGTCGTACGGGGTCAGCTCCAGTCCTTCGATCCGGTACGCAAGGTCAACCGGGAAGTACGCCAGCCCCGCAAACGGAAAGCGCTCAGAGGGCGGGATGGGGCTGTCCAGCGACACCGCGAAGTACGCGTCCTTGTCGGCCCGGTTGGCCAGGATCGCCGCCGCGGGATCGTCGGTGCGGCCATGGCCGAGATCGTGGTGGTGATCGTGTGCGTGGTCGTGGTCGTGTGCGTGGTCGTGGTCGTGCATCGGTCAGCTCATCGGTTCGTCGGGGTGCATGGTGGGCATGTCGTGGCGAGACTCCAGCCATCGCCGAATTGAGAGCAGCGCCGCAATCCCTTCGCCAACGGCGCTGCCAACCTGCTTGGTGGCGCCTGCGCGGACATCGCCTGCGGCAAACACGCCGTCCACGCTTGTGCGGAAACGGTCGTCGGTGATGATGAAGCCCGCGGCGTCAAGGCCCACCACGCCGCGCACGAACGCCGAGTTGGGGTCCAGACCCACGAACACAAACAGCGCGGCGGGCTCGAGGCGGATGGCAGCGCCGGTCGCGCGCTCTGTGGCAGTCAGCGCCACGAGACGTCCGCTGCGCTGCTCCAGCTCCCCAAGGTCCACGCCCGTGCGCACGGTGATCCGCGGATGGTTGCGCACCTTGTCCTGGACCAGCTCGCTCGCCCGAAGTTCACCGCGCGTCAGGATGGTCACGTGCTTGGCGAGGGTCGCCAGGAACAAGGACTCCTCCAGGGCAGAGTTGCCCCCGCCCACCACCACAAGCTCCGCCGCGCCCCGGTAGAACGGCCCGTCGCAGGTGGCGCAGTAGTGGACGCCCGCGCCCACAAGCCCTTCCTCGCCGGGCAGACCCAGCCGTCGATACTTCGTGCCGGTTGCCACCAGCACGGCCGGCGCAGCATAGGTGTCGCCCGCAGCCGTGGTGACCATCACGGCATCGGTCTCGCGCGCAACGCCTGTCACATCGGCTGCCGTCACCATCTCCACGCCGTACCGCTTGGCGTGAGCGACAAGGCGCTCGGCGAGTTCGGCGCCGCCGATGCCGTCTGGGAACCCCGGGTAGTTGTCGATCCTGTCGGTGGCGCCCGCCTGACCGCCAAGCGCGCCGCGCTCCAGGATCAGCGCGTCGAGGCCCTCGCGTGCGGCATAGATGGCGGCGGACAAACCTGCGGGCCCGCCGCCCAGGACGATGACGTCGTACGCCATCCGGCTGGCGCGCAGCTGGAGCCCAAGCTTGGCCGCAAGCTCCGCGTTGCTTGGCTCCAGCAGGTGCGAGCCGTCGGGGAAGACGATGGTGGGGATGGTCCGGCCGCCGCCCTGGAGCTGTTCGACATAGCGGCGCCCACCGGCGTCCTGGTCGATGTCAACCCAGCGGTAGGCGATCCGCTGCTCCATCAGGAACGACTTGGAGCGCCGGCAGTCAGGGCACCACGGCGCCCCGTACACGGTGATCTGGTCCATGGCCTCTCGCTGGTGACGTGCGTCGATGCCGACGCCGGTTATGGTCGGCGATCTGGCGCAATCGCGCCGATGCGGCGGCCGCTGACCCACGCCTGGGTCACCAGCCGGGTTGGCGTGCGGCGTTCGGACGCCAAATCGCCGTCCCGGGGCGCGGACCGTGCAGCAGCAGGTGTCCCTTGAGTCTGTGCTGGGTCAGGTGGCCCGGCATCGCGACGAGCGGCGGGACGGGCGGCGGGACGGGCGGCGGGACGCGACGCGGGACGGGCGCCGCGTCGCGCGGCGGGACGCGACGCGCTTATGGCCGCTGACCCACGCCTGGGTCACCAGCCGGGTTGGCGTGCGGCGTTCGGACGCCAAAGCGCCGTCCTGGGGCGCGGACCGTGCAGCAGCAGGTGTCCCTTGAGTCTGTGCTGGGTCAGGCGGCCCGGCATCGCGACGAGCGGCGGGACGGGCATCGCGACGAGCGACGGGCGCCGCGACGGGCGCCGAGCGGCGCGGGACGCTAGCCGATCTGCGGCTGCTCGTCCACAAACATGCGCAGGCGCGTCTTCACGTTGGCGATGGAGTCGCCTGCGACCGCCTTGCCAATCTCGGTCTGGTAGGCAGCGTCAAACGCCTCGCGCGTGTCAAACCAGAGCTCGGACACGCCGTCGTAGCCGCAGTCTGCGTTCTCCACCAGGTTGAACACCAGCTTGCGCACGCCCGGCAGCTGCTTCGCCAGCGGCGCGTGGCGCACGAGCATCCAGTCGCGGAAGTCGGCGGGCGTCGCGTCGTCGCGGCGCGTGAGCAGGATGATTGCCTTGAACATCAGGATGCCTTCCTTGTTCGGGCACCGGGTCGGCCCCCGGCGGCAAGCACAACGCAGACCAGGATCTCATCGGGGCGCGGAGCGTCGGGCACGGCAATCACCGCCGCGTCCATCTCGTCGAAGCTCCAGATGTCGTCCTTGTTGGTGATTGGCATCGCCAGCGGCGTGCCGGCCGCGGCGATGATCTTGGTGGACGGGATGATGGCCGCTCCCCCACCGATGGCGGCCCGAACCGGCGCGCCAAACTTTGGGTGGATGAGCGCCGCGGCGTGTTCCAGCTCCCCGTCAAGCCCCACGATGGCGCCCTTCCCGTAGGCCGTGACCTTGGCGTCCGGGTCCACTGCCGACAGGGCTGCCGCCGCACGCTGCGCGAGGATGCCCGCGATCTCGGCGCCCATCGCCTGGAGCTCCGCAAGGTCCTCCACGTAGCGCCCCGCACACGGGTTGGCGATGACCGCTGCCGCGACAACCTTGCGCGTTGGCGCCGCAAGCTGGCAACCGGCCACCGACAGGGTCTCCTCCACCTGGACCACGATCCTGCGGATCTCCACGAAGCCTCCTCGGGGACTGCGGTGTCCGCGGTGTCTGTTCGGCGGAACGCCCACCGCTATTCCATCACAGCAATACCCGCATCGCGCAGCCCCCGTGCGGGTACGCTTTGCCGATGGCAGGGAACCTCCTCGTGATCATCGTGTCGTCGGGGCCGCGGACGGGGAAGTCCACGGCACGGGCGGCGTTTGCGCGCGGGCTGCGGCTGCGCGGCACGTCAACCTCCGAGGTGATTGCCGGCGTTCTGGAGCAGGAGCGCGGGCTGGCGCGCGGGACGGTTGCCGCTGCCCGGGCGGTGGACCCGGAGCTCTGGCGTGGCGAACTGCGCGAGGTTGGCGACCGGATTGGCGCTGGGCCCACGCCGGCGCTCGTACGGGCCATCGATATCGGGTTCCGCGTGGTTGACGGCTGCCGGAGGGCGGGCGAACTTGACGCGGGTCTGCGGCGTGCGGGCGAACTGGGGCTGTGGCCCGTGGTTGTGTGGATTGCGGGGCGCGAGGCTGATGCAACACCGGGTCGCACGGACAACACCGAGGCCGCGCGGCTCCGCGAGCGGGCAACGCTGGAGATCCGCAACGACGGCACGCTGGCAGATCTTGAGCAGGCGATTTCCGTGCAGATCGAGGCGCTCCGCGCAGGCTGAGCCTTGGGAGCACGGGGCAATTCGAGGGTTAGCCCGCTCCGAGACGTCCCGCAATCCCGGCGGCCACAACCGCCGCGTCCTCGCCCACTCCGGCGAGGATTGACGACTTGCGCTTGCGCAAGAAGTGCGTGCCCACAAACGAGAGCCCGTCGATGACCGTGCTGGCGCCATCGCGCTGCAGCGGAAAGCCCATGTCGTCAAACGCCTCGGGCCAGGGCAGCCACGACGTGAAGTTGGGCCGGAACCCGCCGGTGAAGACGACGGCGCCAAAACCCCGCAGATCCACGCTGGTGGACGCCGTGGCATCAAACGGCTCGGGCTCGGGCGCTGCAATCGGCGCCATCGCCAGCCCCTGGGCCGTGCGCGAGACCAGCGCCATGATCTCTCGGTAGCGGTCATCGCCCCAGGCCACGGAGGCCCCAAGGTCCTGCGCAAACTCAGCCGCGTGCCCCGTTGCGCCCATGAAGCGGCCCACGAGTTCAACGCCCGATGCCTGGAGCAGCCGCAGGTTCAAGTCGTAGCCGCCGCCGTGGCCGGTGGACAGCGGGTTGGACACGAGCCGGGCAAGCGGCGAGGGCAGTGAGGACGCCGGCGCATCAAAGAACCCGGACTCAAGCAGCCACCACACGATGTCGCGTCCGCCAACCCGGCGCGGCACCCACGGGGCACGTCCGCAGGAGAGGACGACGCGTCTACCTGCCTCGTGGAGCTCCTGGGCCAGCTGCGCCCCCGACTGGCCGCTGCCAACGACGAGAACCGCGCCCGGTGGGAGCGCTTCGGGGTTTCGATAGCCATCGAGATCGATCTGGAGGATGTCGGCTGGAAGCGAGGCGGCTGCCGCCGGCCGATGCGGACGCTGGAAGGCGCCTGTGGCCAGCACCACTTCGCGGGCATGGACGTCGCCGTCAGAGGTGCGGGCCGTGAAGCCGTCGACGTCGCGGACGATTGTCTCCACCTCGACGCCTTCGCGGATTGGCGGGCCAAATGCGCCTGCGTAGTCGTCAAGGAACTGCGCAATCGTGTCGCGCGGCATGTAGCCGTCAGGATCGGGGCCCGCATACTCGCCACCCGGCAAGCGCACAGACCAGTTCGGGGTGACCAGACAGAAGCTGTCCCAGCGGTCGCGCCAGGCTTGGCCAATGCGGCCGCGCTCCAGCACCAGGTGCTCTACGCCACGGCTGCCAAGCTCGTGGCTGACCGAGAGACCGGCGGATCCGCCGCCCACAACCAGAACATCGGGACGCTCCATACGCTGCAGTATGGCGAATGGCGCGATTTCTGCTCCAGACATGCGAGAGTTGCCCATGCCCACCGCGTACCTACCCTCCGCGAAATCGACGACGGGATGCAGGTGACGGGTGATCCCGTGCGCCGCCGGTTGGGCGCCGGCGGGCGCGAGCCTGAGGGACACGGCAGCCTGAAGCTCGGGCTCCGTGCTGCCGGACAGGATTGCCGGTGACCGTGTTCGAGGGCCTGCCCTGCCCCAACGGCGCGGGCACGGTGTCCGGTGGACGTTGGGCCGACGTCAGCTGCCCCGCGTGCGGGCAGTCGCTCCGCATACAGGTGCGGGGAGGGTCCGGGGCGCTGCCCAGGCATGCGGTTGAGCCATCGCCGCGACCGCCGCAGGTGGTCCACCGCAACAGCGGCTATCCGCCGGCCGCGGCGGCGGGCTCCGCCTGCGCCCTCTGCTCAGACTGCCGGCATGCGCCGGACGATGACAACTGCCTAGACGGGTGCTTCACGCCATCGGCCGGATCGTGGCTGCCGCTCGAGGGCGCCTGGGCGTGCGACGCCTGCAGCTGCCCTGTCGTGGGGCCTGACACGAAGGCGCTGATGCTCGCGGGCGCGATGCGCTGACCACCCGCACAGGGAATCGCCCGCCCAGGTTCAGGCATGTGCGCTTGGCAGCTGCAACGTGATGCCGCCCGCGTGCGGGCCGCGTGCCGCGACGGGTCATGGCGCCGGGGCTATGCTCGCGGTGAAGGAGCAGCTGATGACCGACCTCGTCTTCCCAAAGGACTTCCTCTGGGGTGCCGCCACGGCCGCACACCAGGTTGAGGGCGGCAACGACAACAGCGACTGGTGGGACTGGGAGCTGCGGCCCGGCACAAACTGCCCGGACCCGTCAGGGATCGCCTGCGATCACTGGAACCGGTACCCCGAAGACATTGCCCTTGCCGCCGGGCTTGGCCTCAACACGTACCGCTATTCCGTGGAGTGGGCGCGGCTGGAGCCCGAGGAGGGCGTCTTTGACGGCGCGGCTCTGGACCACTACCTCGCGATGACGGACGCCGTGCTGGCAGCCGGGCTGATCCCCATGGTCACGCTGTACCACTTCTCGCTCCCCCGCTGGCTTGCGCGCAAGGGCGGCTGGCTTGCACCCGATGCGCCCGCGCTGCTGGCCCGATTTGCCGGACGCGTTGTCCGCGCCCTTGCGGGCCGCGTCCGCTGGTACTGCACCATCAACGAGCCCGGTGTCGTGGCGTTTGGCGGGTATCTGGGCGCGCTGGGCTTTCCGCCAGGGCGGCTGGACATGGGGTCGTGGGATCGGGCGGCGGCCAACTTGGCGGCAGCGATACGGCTGGTGACGCCGGCGGTCAAGGAGGCGAACCCCGGCGCCATGGTGGGCTTCACCAACTCGATGCAGGAGTGGGAGGCGGACGAGGGCGGGCGGCCGTTTATGGAGTGGCTCCGCCACCGCAACGAGGACGTGTTCCTGGCCGCCGCCGCGGACGATGACTTTGTGGGCGTCCAGACCTACACGCGCGTGCCGGTGGTGCTCCCGGGGTGGCAGTCCGTGCTGCTGCGTGGGGCGCTACGGGTGCCGGCGCTGATCGGGATGGCCGCCCCGCCGATGATCCGCAAGCAGGCGCTGGACCCCAACCCGCCGCTACCGGCTGGTCGGCGCCGGACGCAGATGGGGTACGAGTTCAGGCCGCAGGCCGTGGGTGCGACGCTCCGCCGCGTGGCCGCGCTGCTCCCCGGCAAGCCGCTGATCGTCACGGAGCACGGGATCGCCACCGATGACGACGCCGAGCGCATCGAGTTCATCGACGGCGGTCTGCGCGCCGTCCACGAGGAGCTTGACGCCGGCGTGCCGGTCCTTGGGTACATCCACTGGAGTCTGCTGGACAACTTTGAGTGGGCGAAGGGCTACTCGCAGCGCTTTGGGCTGATTGGCGTGGACCGCGCGACGCTTGCACGCACCGTGCGGCCGTCGGGACGCCATCTGGGCGAGATTGCGCGGACCGGGCGCCTGCTCGGCTGAGGTGCTCGGCGCGCTGGACCAAACCCTAGCGCCCGGCGTATGCAGCCCATGACTGGCCACAGGCCAAGCGGCTGCCTATGGGTCTGACATCGCGCCCCAGGGCCCCGCTGCGGATGCGGACGGCCGGTGCGCCCTCGTCTTGCGCCCCCGTGTATGCATGGAGTGCATCGGACGGTACGCAGCGTTGCCGGTGGGTGGCGGCGCAGGGCGGCCTGGAGGTCGAAAGGCCATCGATGCCCAGTGGCAAGAAATGCAGTGCATACGCCGGGCGGCAAGGGCCGGCGGCAAGGGCAGACGGGGCGCGGCGGGCGGGGGCCAACCGGCGCCAAACGTGGCGCGGACGGGGCTGCGCGGGGCGCGGGCGGGGCAAACGGGGCAGTCGGGCGGCGCGTCGGCGCACCATCAGCTGGGGGCCGAAAGTTGACTCCTGACAGGCCAAAGGTACTATTCGCACATCGGGAGGGAGCCCGACCGTGCGTGCGGAGGCAGCGCGGCAGCTAGGGGCAGGAGTACCAGGTGCAT
>CAIYHO010000076.1 GCA_903925955.1 uncultured Chloroflexota bacterium | reverse complement strand
GGCGGACGCCCTCCGAGCCGCGCCAGCCGGGCCGTGGCGCGATGCCTCGCGAACGTTCGCGCTCAGCACCAACCACGACGCCGAATAGCACAAAGATCGCGGGCCCAATCCACAAGTCCATCGCGAGGCGCGCCCGACGGCGGGCGCAGTGGGCGACTTGCACTCCGCGCGGTCCTGAGCAGAACTCCTCAACATGGTGAGTAGTTCAGGCGACGTAGCCCCGTGCCGCCGCGGTTGGCATCCCTGAATCGGCCCGGTGCTGCGCCCAGACCGGCTACCGTTAGCAGACCCCACGCCGTCCGACGCGAGCCGGACCAACCGCGCGGTGCCCACGGCATGGAGCCGCGCTGCGCACCCGCAACCCAAGGAGACACAGTGAGCAGCAACGGCAACCCTCGTGCCGATATCGGACTCGTTGGCCTGGCGGTGATGGGCCAGAACCTGGTCCTCAACATGACCGACCACGGCTTCACGGTGGCCGTCTACAACCGCACCACTGCGGTTATGGACGAGTTTGTCGCGGGGCCCGCCGCGGGCGCGTCGGTGATTGGCTGCCCAACGCTCAAAGAGCTCGTGGCGACGCTGAAGGCGCCGCGTCGGGTGATGCTGATGGTCAAGGCGGGCGCGGCGGTTGACGCCGTGATCGCTGACCTCGCCGCTCTGCTTGAGCCAGGCGACATCATCATCGACGGCGGCAACTCGCTCTACACAGACTCCATCCGGCGTACCCGCGAGGTTGAGGCGCGCGGCCTGCTGTACATCGGCTCCGGCGTCTCGGGCGGCGAGGAGGGCGCCCGCCACGGCCCCTCCATCATGCCCGGCGGGTCCGCGGCGGCCTGGCCCGCTGTGGCGCCCATCTTCCAGGCGATTGCGGCCAAGACCCCCGACGGCACGCCCTGCTGCGACTGGGTGGGCGCGGACGGCGCCGGCCACTACGTGAAGATGGTCCACAACGGGATTGAGTACGGCGACATGCAGGTCACCGCGGAGGCGTACGCGCTGATGCGGGCGGCCGGCATGAGCCACACGGCGATGTCGGGCACGTTCCGCACCTGGGGCGAGGGCGTGCTGGACTCGTTCCTGGTGGGCATCACCGCCGACATCCTCGCCTTCACCGACGAGGACGGGCAGCCGCTCCTTGAGCGCATCCTCGACAGCGCCGGCCAGAAGGGGACGGGCAAGTGGACGGTCATCTCGTCCATGGAGCTTGCGCAGCCGGTGACCCTGGTTGCCGAAGCAGTGTTTGCGCGGATTGTCTCTTCGCTCAAGGATGAGCGGGTCCGGGCGTCGAAGATCCTGACCGGCCCAACGCAGCGGCTTGACGTTGCCGTGGACGACATCCGCGACGCGCTGTACGCCTCCAAGATTGTCTCCTACGCCCAGGGCTTCATGCTCCTGCGGGCGGCCGCCGCCGAGAACGGCTGGCAGCTTGACCTTGGCCGCATCGCGTCGCTCTGGCGCGAGGGGTGCATCATCCGGGCCCGGTTCCTCGACGACATCACCGCGGCCTTCACCCGGGACCCGCAGCTGGACAACCTGCTGCTTGACCCGTTCTTCGCCGATGCGGTGAACCAGGCGCAGGCGGGCTGGCGGCGCGTTGTGACCGCGGCCGTGGCAGCAGGGATCCCGGTGCCCGCGTACTCCTCGGCGCTTGCGTTCTTTGACGGCTACAGGAGCGAGTTCCTGCCCGCCAACCTGATCCAGGCCCAGCGCGACTACTTTGGCGCCCACACCTACGAGCGCACGGACCGGCCCCGCGGCCAGTTCTCCCACACCAACTGGACCGGCCACGGCGGCACAACCACCGCAGGGACCTACCAGGCCTGACATGGGCGACGCGGATGAGACCCGCATCGACCGCTGGCTGTGCGCGGTGCGCCTCGTCAAGACGCGCCCGCTGGCATCGCAGCTGTGCGAGGGCGGCCACGTCCGCGTGAACGGATCACCGGCCAAGCCGTCAACAAAGGTTCGCCCGGGCGTTCGGGTGGAGGCCTACATCGCGGACCGCGAGCGCGTTGTTGAGGTCACAAGGGTGATTGAGAACCGTGTGGGCGCCGAGATCGCCGCGACCTGCTACGTGGACCACAGCCCGCCAGTGGTGGAGAAGGTCCACCCCGACATCATGCCCATCCGCGGGGAGGGCCGCCCCAGCAAGCGCCAGCGGCGCGACTTCGAGCGCGTGCGCCGGGGCAGCCCAGGCAGCTCAGGCAGCGCAGACAGCCCGCACCGAGGATGAACCGCATGGCCCACGCCGCACCCGCATGGCCCTCGCTTGGCCTCAACCTGCCGTACACAGAGGGCGGCATGGACGGCGTGACGCCGCGCTGGACAGACATCGCGGCGATGGCAACAGCGGCGGAGCTGGTTGGCTTTGACGCTGTCTGGGTGTCCGACCACGTGGGGTTTGGCAACCCGGACACGGGCTGGGGCGGGGCCTGGGAGTCGTGGACGCTCCTGTCAGCGTTGGCCGCCGCAACATCGCGCGTCCGTCTGGGCACCTACGTCACGGCCGTGCCCTATCGCAACCCGGCGCTGCTGGCAAAGATGGCCGAAACCCTCGATGAGGTCTCCGGGGGCCGCGTCATCCTGGCCCTTGGCGCCGGCTGGAACAAGCCGGAGTTTGACGCCTACGACTTCCCGTGGGAGCAGCGGTTTGACCGCTTCGAGGATGGCCTGCGCATCATCACGTCCATGCTGCGGACCGGCCGTGCCGATCACGACGGCCGTGTCGCCTCAGCGCACGGGGCGCTGGTCCAGCCGCGCGGTCCACGGCCTGCGGGTCTGCCCGTGATGGTGGGGGCTGCTGCGCCGCGGATGCTCCGCCTGTGTGCCGAACTTGCCGACGAGTGGAACGCGGGCATGCGCACCCCGGCTGCGCTCCGCCCCATGCTTGGCGCGCTTGAGGACGCGTGTGGCGCTGCCGGCCGCGATCCGCGCTCCATCCGCCGGTCCGCCGAAGCGCTGGTGGAGATTGGCGCCGAGGCGTTGCCGGATGACGATCCGGACACCCGGGGATCCTGGGACGACCCAATCCGGGGCACAGCCGAGCAGATTGCCGCCGGGCTGCGCCGCTATCGCGACCTTGGCGTGGACCACGTCCAGGTCCAGCTGCGGCCGAACCGGCTCTCGAGCGTCGAGGCGTTCGCGCCCGTGATGGAGGCCCTCCGCGCCGGGTGATCCGGCCGGACACCGTCAGGCGCGCAGCACCTTCTCCAGCGGCCGGCCCTTCGCCAGCTCGTCTACAAGCTTGTCGAGATAGCGGACCTGCTGCATCAGCGGGTCCTCGATGGTCTCCACACGCACGCCGCAGATGACGCCTGTGATGAGCGAGGCGTTGGGGTGGAGCCGCGCCGCCGCGAAGAAGTCCGCAAAGGTGGTGCCGGCGCCGAGCTGCTGGTCCAACTGGGACTCGCTGTATCCCGTGAGCCACCCGATCACTGCGTCCAGCTCCGCCTTGGTGCGGCCCTTCCTCGCCAGCTTCGCCAGGTACAGCGGGTAGACCGTGGCCACGGCCATCCTGGAGACGCGCTCGGTGGTGGCCGTGCTGCGGCCGCTCATCCCGGCGTCACCGCGAACCCAACCTGCATGAGCCACTCCTGAACCGCTGCGGGGACAACGCAGCCAGCGATGTGCGGGAGCCTACCGCGTTTGGCGTTGTGGGCCAGATGCCCCTACCCGACGCGTCCACGGCCCCCCGACAATCGCTCGATGCTGCGGTCCTGCATGAGCGTTCGTGCTTTCGCCCTCCTGGCCATCATCGTGATCGGCGGCTGTGGCGCGATCCCGGCCTCGCCAGCCGCGTCCGCCCCTCCCTCGGCGGACTACGCGACAGCGTTTAGCCTTGGCGTTGAGGCCTACACCTACGGGCTGCCCCTGCTGATCACCGATGTGACGCAGCGGACCATGACCAGCGTCAACGTCTCGCAGGGCGCGTTTGGGCCCGTCAACCAGTTCAACCACGTCCGAACGGCAAACGTGGCGGGCACTTCCGAGGTGGTGGCGCCCGGCGCCTCAAGCCTCTCGTCCATCGCCTGGCTGGACCTTGCGGCCGAGCCGCTTGTGCTCCACGTCCCGGTGGTCACCGGCCACCACTACGTCCTAGCGCTGCTTGACCCCTACACCGAGAACATCGTCAACCTTGCAGACGCGAGCGGCACCGCGCCCGGCGATTACGTGGTTGCGGGACCCGGGCAGCACGACGTCCCGATCCCGGCCGGGGCGCACCGGATCAGCGTGGACTACACGCGCATCTGGATCATCGGCTCCACCCAGCTCAAGGGCCCCGACGACATTGCCGCGGTCAATGCCATCCAGGACGGCTACACGCTCACACCGCTGCGCCGATACGGCACCGTGTACCACTCAACCGCCCCTGCGACCCCGGTGACCACCGTCACGAAGGCCGACATGCCCACGGGCCTCGCCTTCTTCGACACCCTTGGCGTGCTGCTTGCGGCGTTCCCGCCGCCCGCCGCCGATGCACCACAACTGGCCCGGCTGGCGCATGTTGGGATTGGCCCGGGCATGACGCCATCGACGGACGCGGCGTTCTCCGAAGAAATCAAACGTGGTCTGGCGGACGCCGTGGCTGCGGGGCCGGCGCGCATGAAGCAGGCCATCGCGCAGCTATATCGCGACGGGTTTGCCGCGCACGCCGGATACCTGCTTGGAGGCTTCGGCCGCTACGGCACGGACTACAGCAAGCGCGCCGTTGTGGCCACAATCGGTCTGGGGGCGTTTCTGCCGCAACAGGCGATCTACGCGATGGCCTGGAGCGACAGCGCGGGTGTGGCCCTCGATGGCTCGGCCGACTACGTGCTCCACCTGTCTGCTGCGCCACCGTCCCGAGAAGGCTGGTCCGTGACGGTCTACACCGTCACCGGCGAATTGA
The DNA here is from genome assembly GCA_903925955.1 of uncultured Chloroflexota bacterium. Taxonomy (GTDB): domain Bacteria; phylum Chloroflexota; class Limnocylindria; order Limnocylindrales; family CSP1-4; genus CAIXZV01. The sequence continues at coordinate 1,098 of CAIYHO010000076.1, read as the reverse complement.
TTGACAACCCGCTCAACCGGCATGCCTTCACGGACACGTCCGATCTCGCGGCCAATCCCGATGGCTCAATCGACATCCGCATCGGGGCAACTCGGCCTGCGACCGCCGGCCTGGACCGGAACTGGCTCCCCACCGCGAGCGGGCAGGGCTTCGAGGTGGTCTGGCGGCTGTATGCGCCAGATCCGGCGCAGATCAACGCCATCCTGGACGGGAGCGGCTGGCAGCCACCCGCGATCAAGGCGAACCCGCCAGCTGCTCCCTAGCCTGACGTGGCCGTTGCCGGCGGGCTGCCGGCGCCCGCGTCAGGACGGCCTAGATCCTGGCGAGCACCGTCTTGAGGATTTCGATGGCCTGCGCCTTGGTGGTGAAGATTGCCGTCACCATGACGGCCTTGTCGCCCTTGATCGCGTAGGCGCCGCCCTCCCAGGCGATGGCCTTGTCGCCCACCCCCGCGAGATCCTCAAGTTTGGTGGCCATGGCCTGGTAGACGGCCCGAGTGATGTCGAACTGATCTTGGACTGATGGCGAGCTTGACTTCGCGATGCTGGCCTTGTCGCCGTAGTCGATGTTGAAGCGGACCTTCATGTCGGCGCTGGTCCACCAGCATGTTCCGGCCACCCAGTCCGCAAGGTCCGTCCCCTCCGGATCTGCGGTGGTCACCGCGCCGGTGATGGCCTTGACCTCGTCGATGGTGAGGAGCTTGCATGCGTCGAAGGTGCCGCCAGCGGCGCCGGTCTCGGTGGGTTCTTCGGTGGCCCCGTTGGCTGACGGCTCCTCGGTTGCTCCAGGGCCGCTTGTGGGAGCAGCGGTCTGGTTCTGCGCCGGCGTTGCACCGCCGCCACCGCAGGCAGCAACCACGAACACCACAGCGGCGAGCAGGATGGCGGGACCGCGAGCAGGTCGCATCAGATGCCTCCACGCTAAGAGCCCGGGACGCGACGCACGGAATCTCTGCGATCACTGCGTCAACCGCATCCGCCATTTGGCCCGCAAACGGCGGGCGCCGAAAGGTCAGCCGGTATGCTCTCGGGCGCCGACAGCGGTCCGTACCCGCAGCCGCGGCGTGGAGGTGAGCGTGGCGGAGCTGCAGAGCGCGCG
>CAIYHO010000075.1 GCA_903925955.1 uncultured Chloroflexota bacterium | reverse complement strand
GGTTGCCTCGGGATCGGCCGTGGCGATCTGCATGTGCTCGGGCGCGTAGTCGCCGGCAAAGGCGACGGCCTCGTCCATCGTGTCAAACAGGAACGCGCCGCCAAGGTTGCTGAGCGCGGACCGGGCGTACGAGGCGCGCGGTTCCGGCAGGGCGCCAACCTGGCGGACCAGCTCGGCGTCAACAGCCTCAATCACGGCCATGGAGTTGGTCACCAGCAGCGCGGCGGAGTCTGAGCCGTGCTCGGCCTCGTTGAGGAGGTCTGCGGTGAGGCGAATGGGATCGATGGAGTCATCCGCAAGGATCAGCGACTCGGACGGGCCGCACAGCATGTTGGTGCCCACGCCGTGGATCTGGGCGAGGATCTGCGCCGCGGTTACAGCGGGCGAGCCCGGGCCCACGATCTTGCTCACCTTGCCGATGGTCTGGGTGCCCAGGACCACCGCGGCAACACCGGCCGGGCCGTTTGCGCGCAGCACGCGCGTGATACCCAGCTCCTTGGCTGTGGCGAGGACCCCCGGATCCACCGTGGTGGTGCCAGGGAGCGGCGGCACAACAACCGTGATCTCCGTGACGCCGGCGACAACCGCGGGCGTGCCGATCATCACCAGGACGCTCGGGTAGGAGCCCTTGCCGCATGGCACAAACAGGCCAACGCTGGGGATGGCGTGATGGCGCTCCCCCACGGTGACACCGGGGCGGATCTCCTTGCGCCAATTGGGCGAGGACGCCAGCTGCGCCTCGTTGAAGCGGCGGACCGATTCGATGCCGAAGCGGATGGCGTCCAGCAGCTTCGGATCAATGTTGGCGTGCGCTTGGTCAATTTCGGCTTGACTGACCAGCAGGTCGTCGGCAGCGATGGTGACCTTGTCAAACTTCAGGGTCGCGTCGGCCACGGCCTGGTCGCCGCGGGCGGCCACATCGGCATAGATCTCGCCGATGCTGGCAAGCAGCTTGGGGTCAAGGATCCCTGCGGTCGCGCGGGCCATGATCCGCTGCTGTTCGGCGGTGTCGAGCTGCGCCCAGCGGCGCAGGGAAAGCACGTTGAGTGCGCTCATGCGGTCCTCCCGCCATCGACCACGATGGCTGATCCAGTGATGTACGAGGCCTCGTCAGACGCGAGGAAGGCAATGACCGCGGCAATCTCGTCCGGGTGCGCAACGCGCCCAATCGGGATGCCGCTGTTGATGGTTGTAAGGGTGTCGGGATCGTCCAGATACGCCATGGTCATGGGCGTGCGGACGTAGCCTGGGCAGACGGCGTTGACCCTTACCCCGCGGCCCGCCAGGTCCCGGCCCATGCTTCGTGCGAGGAGGACGGCGCCGCCCTTGCTGGCGTTGTAGTCCGCAAAACCGGGCTCAGCCTGGAGGCCGTTGACGCTGGCGACGAGGACGATGGCGCCGCCGCTTCTGGCCGGTTTGCCCGTCATGTTGCCCGTCATGTTGCGGGCGGCGGCCTGACCCGCGACGAAGAGGCCGCGGACGTTCACGTCGAGGACCTTGCCGAAGGTGTCGGGGTCAAGGTCCAGGACGTCCTTGCCCTCGCCATCGATGCCGGCCGCGGCAACCAGGATGTCGAGGCGTCCGGTTGTGCCGAGGGCCGCCGCCTGTGCCACCGCCTCGGCCATGGCCTGCGGGTCCGTGGTGTCGGCGGCAATCGCTTGGATCTTCGCGTTGGGCGCGGCGTCTCGAAGCGCCTGCTCGGCATGGGTGCAGCGGTCCGCATCGCGGCTGACGACGGTCACCGCAGCACCCTCGCGCGCAAGCCGCAGGGCCGCCGCAAAACCGATGCCGCTGGTGCCCCCGGTGACAAGCGCGGTGCGCCCTTGGAAGCGCGAGGTCAGCGGAGGTGGCGGGGGCATCGGGCGGGGTTCCTCATCGTGGTGTGTGGAATGCGCGCGGCGGTTCGGGGATGGTGCTGGTGCGTGGATGGTAGCGGCCCGCGGTTGCGGCATGCCCCGTTCGCCGCCCGCCCAAGCGTTCCGTCCCGCCGTATGCACTCCATGGTTGCCTGCAGCGTTGCGCCGCCGCTAACGGTTGGCGCCCGCGCCGGGTCGGTCCTGGCCGGCCCGCTTCGGAAGCGCGGCATGCAGCCCATGCAAATCGCGAGGTCAATGAGCGGTGTTGAGCGGGCGATGGGGGCGATGGGTGGGCATTGAGCGGGCATTGGGTGGGCATTGAGCGGGCCCAGGTGTCGCGGATGCGGCGATAACGCGAGCGTTCCCCAGCGGCCAGCCATGCAGTGAATACGGGTGACCTTAGGGGGCCACGACCAGCTTCAGGTGTGCGGCCTGACCTGCCGCCGCCGCTGCGACGAGCGCCGGCAACTCCTCCAGGGACGCCACGCGATCCGCCACGGGGGCAAAGCGCGCGGGGTCGCCAGCCAGAAGGGCAAGCGCGGCGGGCATCTCGTCTGCGAAGACGTGGGTGCCGGTGACGGTGACCTCGCGGCCAACCAGCGCGTTGACGTCCAGTTCGTCCGGCTGATGGTGCAGCGCAACAGCCGTCACCACGCCCCCGGGCACGGCCAGCGCAGCGGCGCGGCCAAGTGAGCCGAAGGCGCCGGCGCAGTCAAAGACCGCGTCGAAGACCCCCGCGAGGGCGGCCTCGGCATCGGGTGTGATCACCGGGCGGCCGGTGATGCGGCGGGCAGCAGATGCGCGAGCGGCGCTTGGCTCAATCAGGATCACCTCGACATCCGCGGGCAGGGCCAGCGCCAGCAGCACGCCCACGGGGCCAGCGCCAAGGACGGCGGCGCGGCGAACCGGCCGCTCGGCGACACGTCCCGCCCGCGCAACGGCGTGAATCACCACCGCGGTGGGCTCCGCCAGCACGGCAACCTCAAAGGGCAGCCTGTCCGGGAGGCGCCAGACGCGCTCGGCCGGGACTGCAACCAATTCCGCAAACCCGCCGCCGCGAGCCTCGCCCAGGAACCCAATAGCTGCGCACCGCTGGAGATCGCCCAGCGCGCACCAGGCACAGGCGCCGCATGGGACGCGCGAGTCCAGCGCAACGCGCGCACCCACCCACGCGGGATCCGCGCCGGGTCCGGCGGCCGCCACCGTGCCCACCACCTCGTGGCCGGGCGTGACGGGGAAGGCCGTGATGAAGTCGCCCGTCCGGTAGACGTGGAGGTCCGAGCCGCACAAACCCGCCCGCGCAACGCGGACCAGCACCTCGCCCGCGGCCGGCACAGGATCCGTGGCGGCGGGGTCTAACCGCAGGTCGCGCGGCCCGTGGAGGACGGCGGCTCTCATCCGCGCACTGCACGCTCAAGGATGGCCACCACCCGCGGCACATCGGCCGGACGGGGCAGGCTGATCCGCGCCCAGCCGGGAACGCCAAGGTTGGCGCCAGGCCGAACGGAGATGGCATCGGCCGCCATGGCGTCGGGCCAGCCGTTGCGATCCTCAATCAGCACGAAGTTCGCCTGGCTTGGCATGCGCCGAAGACCCAGCCTGTCGCAGGCCGCCTCCAGGAGCGCCCGCGAAGCAAGCGTGTCGCGCACGGTCTGGGCGAGGTACGCCGCGTCATCCAGCGCAGCAGCGGCCGCCGCCAGCGACGGCGTGGACACGTTGAACGGCGGCCGGATCCGCGACACGGGCTCCAGCAGCTCCGCAGACGCGATGGCATAGCCCACGCGCATCCCCGCCAGACCGTACGCCTTGGAGAACGTCCGCGTCACCACAAGTCCTGGGTGGCGCCCCAGCAGGTCCAGCGCCGTGCACCGGGTGGAGGCGTCCATGAACTCGTGGTACGCCTCATCCACGACGATGAGCCAGTGCGCAGGGACCTCGTCCACGAGGGACGTCAGGGCTGCGGCGGTGACCGCCGTTCCCGTGGGGTTGTGCGGGTTGGCGACGTAGACGATGCCGGACGCGGCCGATGCCGAAGCCGAAGCGGCCACGGCCGCCGACGCCATCGCGGGCAGATCGTGCGCGCCATCAACCAGCGGCACCAACGTGATCTCGGCGCCCATGTAGCGTGCCGAGATCCGGTGGATCCCGTACGGCGGCGCAGCCATCACAGCGTGGCGGCCGGGCTCCAGGTACGTCCCGGCAAGCAGGTAGAGCACCTCGTCACTCCCCGACCCCACCAGGACCTGCTCCGGCGTCACGCCGTGGCGGGCCGCAAGCTTGGCGCGCAGCGTGCCGGCGCCGGCCTCCGGATAGCGGTTGACGTCATGGAGCGACGCGCGGGCAGCCTCAATGGCCACACCCGACGGGCCAAACGGGTTCTCGTTGGACGCGAGCTTCAGCGCGCCGGGGATCGCCGCCGGAGCCCGGCCGGGGACATATGCGTCGATGGCGGCAACGGCCGGGCGCGGGATTGGCATCAGTCCAGCGTCCCCTTCACGCCGGCGGTGAGCCCGGCACGGAACGGGTTGGGATCAAAGCAGCCCTTGAGCGCCACGGCGAAGGCGCGCGCAACGGCCTCCCATGTGTGGTGCGGATCGTTGCCGGACACGGCGCGGATGTGGAGCGTGCAGCGGGCGCCCTGGGCAAAGCCCTCGTAGAACGCCACCATGTCGGCCCCGGTCATGTCTTCAACCATTTCCGCGCGAGCGCCGTCGCTCTCGCGGGCGATGAAGTGCATCGAGCGTCCCTCAAACGAGAGCCCGGCAAACGCGGAGGCCTCGTCCATCACGCGCCAGGCCGTGCCGCCGCCCTCAACGCCAGCCGCCATTGCACGCCGTAGCAGCGCCGCCACGCCCATGCCCATCGCAAGGCCGATGTCCTCGCAGACGACATGGCGCAGCGCAAACGTCTTGCGCTCAAACTCCACGGTCATGTTCATGGCGCTGTGCCACGCGATCATCTCAAGCATGTGGTCGAAGAAGGCAAGACCCGTGCCCAACTGGGGCTCCACGCGCGGGCCGCGGCCCATGACCACCTTGACGCGGGCCTCGCGGGTGACGCGGTCCACGACGACGCTGTCGCCGTCGAAGCTGGTGCTCATCCCCTTGTAGCTGTCCATCGGGTCGTTCATCGGCGGCTCCTTTGCGGCGGTCTAGACGCCAGCCAGAAGCCGGCGCGGTGTGGCGGTGAAGAGCAAGTCAAGGTTGGCGGGCGCGAGACCGGCCGCGAGCAGCCGGGGCGCGATCACCGTGAGAAGGTGAGCGTAGCCGGGTCCGCCGTGCATGCGGAGCTGGCTCTTGAGGCAGACGTCCTGGCTGAGCGCCAGACGGTCCGCCCAGCCCTGGTCAAATGCATCCAGCACGGCGCGGATGCGCTGGTTGTCGGTGGGCATCCCCTTGCCGCCATACGCGTCCTCATCGCCCCAGATGTCGATGGCCGTCGTGACGCCGCGCGCCGCGAGGCTTCGGGCATAGGACGTGTCGCTCACGGTGGGGTCCAGATGCGCCAGCATCGTGCGTGCCGGATCAGCCCCGGCGCCCAGCACATGGTCCAGCACGGCGTGGCCGTTGCGGCCCCACGGGTCCAGGTGGATCACGAGACCGCGCCCGGTCTGCGCCTGCGCCTCGCCCGCGGCCCAGAGCGTGCGCGCCTCATCGGGGTGGAGCGGGTCGGACGTGCCAATCTCGCCGATGATCCCCGCCCGCACACGGCCGCCGTCTGGGGTTGTGGCGCCCTCGAGGAGGTCGTGCAGGATCTCGTCGCGCAACTGTTCGGCGGGGGCACCCTCAAGCTCGTGTGGCCGCGCGGCGGCGATGTACCGACCAGCGCCCATCACGATGTTGAGACCGGTGCGGGCCGCCAGGTCACGCAGCGCCTCGGGTTGGCGCCCAATCTCGGGCAGCGTCAGATCCACCACGGTGCGCCCGCCAGCCGCGGCAAAGGGCGCCAGTTCGGCGGCCGCGAGGGTCAAGTCGTCAAGGATCAGGTTGTCCCGCACCGCAAACGGGTTGGCGCGAACGGCGGCCATCGATGCCGGGCCAACGCGCAGGTCGGCCACGGCGGGGTGGGCGGCGTCATCCCCGTCGGCGCCGGGATCGCCGGGCTCAAACCAGGGCCACAGGTTGATCAGCAGGTGCTCGTGGAGCAGCGTGGGGCCAAGTGCCTCGGCCGCCACGGGGCCGGTGACGGTCTCGACGAGCGCGGGGCTCGCACCCGTGTCGCCAGTATTCCCTGCAGGCATCGATTCAGGCGATCAGGTGTCGCGCTGATGCCGCTGGGGCATCAAGACGACAGAAATGCAGCCCAAAGGCACCCAGATCGGTCGCGATGATGCCCGCCGGGTATCGCTGCGACAGCAACGGACCGAAATCGATGCCCGGGGCGAATACCCGCAACACTGAGCTGGCGGCCAGCGCCCCGAAAGCCACGGCGTCAGGCGCCGGCGCTGAAGCCGGGCTCGCGGGCCAGCGACTCCTCGCGGATGGAGGTGAGGATCCGGTGACGCAGCGTCAGGAACTGCGGCGTCTCCTGGATCTCGATGGTCCGGGGGCGCGGCAGCGTGATCGCCACCTCCTCCTTGACCTGGCCCGGCTGGTTGGTCATCACGATGACGCGGTCGCTGATGTAGACCGCCTCGTCCACGTCGTGCGTGATGAACAACACCGTGAGCTTGTGCGCCTCCCAGATCCGCGTGAGCAGCTCCTGCATGAGCAGCCGGGTCTGCGCATCAAGCGCCCCAAACGGCTCGTCCATGAGCAGGATCCGGGGCCGGTAGCAGAGCGCCCGCGCAATCGCCACGCGCTGCTTCATGCCGCCCGACAGCTGGCGCGGGTAGGCGTCCGCGTACTTGCCAAGGCCCACGAGTTCCAGGTGCTCGTCCGCCACGCGGCGGCGATCTGCGCTGGTGAGCCCGGACTCGCCCCGCAGCGCAAACTCAATGTTGGCGCGCGCGGACATCCAGGGGAACAGCGTGTACGTCTGGAAGACCACGCCGCGGTCTCGGCCGGCGCCGCTGATGGGCACGCCGTCCACCAGGATCTCGCCAGCGCTGGGCTCGGTCAGGCCCGCCGCCACCATGAGCAGCGTGGACTTGCCGCAGCCGGACGTGCCCACGATGGACACAAACTCGTTCTCGGCAAGCGAGATATCGATGGGGCCAAGCGCATGCACGGGCTTTGCGCCCGGAAACACCTTCTCGATGCCCAGGGCCTGCAGGCGCGGCACGGCTACCTCGCTCATCGCTCAGCCCAGCGGAAGAGGAAGCGCCCAACGGCCTTCATCACCTGGTCTGTTGCCAGACCCAGGATCCCCAGCACGATGAGGTAGCCACTGATGGTGTCCATCTGGCCAAACCGGATGGCCACGTTGGTCCGGTAGCCAAGACCCGATGTTGCGGCCACCATCTCGGCCACCACCACCCAAGTCCAGGCCCAGCCCAGCGAGATGCGCAGGGTGTCCCAGATGAGCGGCGCCGCGGACGGCAGGACGATGCGGATGAGGACACCGGCGTCGCGCATGCCCAGGGTCCGGCCGATGTTGACCAGCTCCATCGGCACCCGCTTGGTGTTGTCCATGACCAGCAGGACCTCCTGGAAGAAGGTCCCGATGAAGACGATGGCGAACTTCTGCATGTCGTCGATGCCCATCCACACCATCGTGAGCGGCACAAACGACACAACCGGCATGTACCGGACAAAGTCCACAAACGGCTCGATGAAGGCTTCGGCGATGCGATACGTCCCAATCAGGACGCCGATCGGGATGGCAATCACGGTTGCCGCAAGGAACCCCACGGTGATCCGCCAGACCGACGCTGCCATGTCCGAGGTCAGCGTCCCGTTGCCGGCCAGCTTGACCAGCCGCGCAAGGACATCGCCAGGGCCGGGCAGCAGGAGCTTGGGCGCAAGGTCCAGCTGCCGGGCGATGACCCAGAAGAGCACAAACAGGACAAACCCCATCGCCGCCACAAGCACGTACGTGCGCAGGGCGATGGGGCCGCCAATGGTCGCGCGCGGACGACGCCGGACAGCGTGACGGACCCCTCCTTCGGAGAGGCCCGTCGGCGCGTTGCCGTTCACGGCAGGATGGTCAGGTTGAGCGGGTCAGGGGACCGTCAGGGGACGAGCGCAGAGATGAACGTGGTGTTCATCACGGTGGTCTCGTCCACAGGGCTCGTGATGATCCCCGCGTCCGTGGCGATCTTCTTGACCTCGGTGAGCGTTGCACCGTAGCCGCCGCCCGTCATCAGGGCCTTGGCCTCGGCAAGCGTGTAGAGCTGGACGCCGTCAAACGCGGTCTTGAGATCGCCCGGGCTGGCCCCAACGGCCGTCTCGATGATCCCCTGCGCATCCGCGGTGTTGCTCTTGTAGAAGTCCATGGCGCCGCCCCAGGCCTTGAGCAGGCCGAAGATCTGGCCTGGGTGGGTGGCGAGGTACTCGTTGCGGACAACAAACACGTCACCGATGAGGCCGGGCTTCTGCTCGGCCTTGTAGATCAGCTTGAACTTGGCGTCCTGCGCGAGCGCCGTGGTGAGGTACGGCTCGTACGTGACGGCCGCGTCAACCTTGCCCGCAATGACCGCAATCCCAGCCTGGGCGGCGGGGGTGGGGACCTTGATGATGTCGTCGATGGTCATGCCGTTCTGGGCGAGGGCGTAGCGGAGCAGGATGTCCGAGGTGGTCCCCTCCTCGTAGGCAACCTTCTTGCCCTTGAGGTCCGCAATGGAGTTGATCGAGGGGCCGGCCACGATGGCATCCGCCGCGTTGGACTGGTCCAGCAGCAGGACAATCGTGATGGGCGTCCCGGACGAGATCAGTCGCAGCGCCGTGTGGGTGGCGATGTTGGAGCCGTCGATCTGGCCGGACAGGAGCGCGGCGTTGATCTGGTCGTCGGTGTCAAAGCTTGTGACCTTTGCAGTCACGCCGTTGGCGCCAAAGGTGTCCTTGGCTTCGGCAACCCACCACGGGCCATAGCCAAGCCACGGCTCTGTGCCCATGCGGAAGGTGCCCGCCTCAGGCGCCGGGATAGCGGACGTGGGCGCAGCGGTAGGGCCGGTTGACGCGGCCGCTGTGGCGGCGGCTGTCGGGGCGGCCGTGGGCGCAGCGGTAGGCGCCGGGGTGGCGCTGGAACCGCAGGCGGCCAGCACGATGGCAAGGACGGCGGTCAGGCCGGCCAGGCGGCGGATGCGGGACGAAGGCGCGGCGAGCGCCCGATCAGATGCCATTGTCGGGTGGTCTCCGGGTCAGCTTGGGGGGTGAGCCCGCACAAGATACTCGACCGGCCGGTCCCGCTTGGCACTATTGCGGCAGCCGGGCGCTGACTTGGCGCCCAAGCACGCCTCCACGGCCCTGAGTCACCACAGGGTCAGGACCGCATACAGCGTGCAGGGCACGTGCGCCCAAACGAGGGTTTCGGCTTGAACCCGCGCTGGCTCCTAGGCCTGGTGAGTCACCGCTGGGTCAAGCCGACGCACAGCCGGGCCCAGCACGCGCTACTCCGCCTCGCGGACCGTGCCGTCTGCGCTCTCAACAAGCGCCTTTGCGCCACGCGCGGCGCGCAGCGTGTTTGCGTAGGCGAGGCTTCCCTTGTCGCCAGCCGCCACGTCGGCGCGGGCCGGGACCACGCGGCCGTGGTAGTCGTGGTGCGCCACCGGGCCCAGCACGCAGGTGCCGTCCTCAAGCGCCCTGACAACCGCGCGCCCGAGATCGCTCTCGGACTGCCATCCCTCGCCGTTGTCAATCAGGTTCTGAAGGAACGCAACCGGATAGTGGTCTCGGCCATCCTGGAGCGAGCGGGCGAGCTCGGGATCGTCGGTCATTGGAAGCCTCTGGATGTGGTGTCAAACATCGGACGTCCCCAGATTGTAGGGCTGGAGCGGCACTGGACAGCGGGCGCCCGAAGACTCAGCGGCGGCGAAGGGCAGCGGCCAAGGCATACGCGAGGACGCCGGCCTCAATCGCGAGGGCGCAGCACAGATAGAGCGCGCCAAGCGCCATCAGCACCGGACCCAGGCCAGACGCCCCTGCTGCAATCGCAGCGACGCCAGTCAAAGCGAACGGGGCGATCGCCCAGGCAGCCCCACGGAAGGCGTTGGCCGGGGCCCTTGGCGGTGCGCCGGCGATGCCGTACGCAACGCCGGCGGCGAAACCCAAGGCGGCGGCAACCGCGAGACCGCCGATGGACGACATCGTGACGGCCACGACCAGCACCCCGCCGCCTGCGAGGCAGAGCACCGCCGCACCTCGCCGCTGTTGCGTCTGGACTTGCGGCTGCCGCCACGCCGTTGGCCGCAAGGTGCCAAGCGCGTTGGCGACGGCAGCGGGCTGGGCGCGCGGTAGCTCACCCGCCCGTAGCGAGACGTTTGCAGACGGTGGCGACGACGACAGCCGGCGGCTCAAGTCCGTGCGAGGCGGCGCCGCTGCGCGGAGCGTGTTGGGCTGAACGATGACCCCGCCGGGAATGCGGCCAGCTGGCGTCTGAGGCGGGCTCCCTGCTCCTGCTCCGCGGGCGGCGGCGCGACGGCGCAGCAGGCCAACGCTGGCGGTGAAGCCAACCAGCCCAACCGCCATCCCAAATGCGAAAGCGGCCTCTCCAAGCCCAAGCCTCTCAGGATCATCGGGGGCGAACCCCTGCTGGAGATACGCGCCCACAACAGCCATCACGACGAAGCCGACGAAGAGCCAGCCGAGCGCGAGCCCAAACATCACGACGAGACCGCCGCAACCCGTGCGCATCAGGACCCTCCATTGGACGCGCCCTCATTATCCCGCGGCCGTACAGGGCCACCGCGGGCGAGGACGCGAAACGGGCGAGGACGCGAAGCCGGAGCTAGGGGCGCTGGTCTGTGCTTGGCCGCGCCCAGAGGTTGACCCCGCCCTCAACTGCGTGCTGGTCAATCTCAGCCAGCTCGTCCGCGCTGAACGCAAGGTTCGCAAGCGTCGCCACGTTCTTGTGCAGCTGCGCCAGCGAGCTTGCACCAATCAGCGTGCTAGTCACGCGGGGATCGCGCAGGACCCAGGCGTAGGCCATCTGCGCCAGCGTCTGGCCGCGGCGATGGGCGATGTCCGAGAGGGCGCGAACGCGGGCAAGGTTCTCGGGCGTGGCGGAACGCTTGGGGAAGGAGTCGCCGCCGGGACGATTGGGCCGCGCGTCGGCCGGGATGCCGTCGCGGTACTTGTCCGTGAGCAGCCCCTGGGCAAGCGCCGTGTAGGCGATCATCCCTGCGCCCTCAGCCTCAAGCGCGTCCAGCAGCCCGCTCTCAGGCCACCGGTTGAGCAAGCTGTACGAGGGCTGGTGGATCAGCAGCGGAACGCCCTCGGCTCGCAGGAGCGCGGCCATCTCGCGCGTCTTGCCGGCGGAATACGACGAGATCCCCACGTAGAGCGCCTTGCCGGCGCGGACGGCCGTGACCAACGCGCCCACGGTCTCCTCAAGCGGCGTGTCCAGGTCAAACCGGTGTGAGTAGAAGATGTCGAAGTAGTCCACACCCACGCGGCGGAGGCTCTGGTCCAGGCTTGCCAGCATGTACTTGCGCCCACCGCCGCCCTGTCCGTACGGCCCCGGCCACATCTCCCAGCCGGCCTTGCTGGAGATCACCAGCTCGTCACGGTGCGCGGCGAGGTCCTTGCGCAGGATGGTCCCGAAGTTGGTCTCGGCGCTGCCGAAGGGCGGGCCGTAGTTGTTGGCAAGGTCGAAGTGGGTGATGCCCATGTCAAACGCGTGCGTCACCAGGTCACGGCGCGTTTCCGGCGGTGTCGGGTCGCCAAAGTTGTGCCACAGGCCCAGCGAGAGGACGGGCAGCTGCAGACCCGAGCGACCGCAGCGGCGATAGGCCATGGAGTCGTAGCGGGTGGCGGCAGGCAGGTAAGGCATCACGCGGCAAGTGTGATCCCAATTGAGCGGGCGCGCCGCCGATGGACCCGGGCGGTCGCCGCCGTGCAGGGTCCACGCCACGTCGGCCGCGAGTTCCTGGCGAGCGTCCTCTCCACGGACGATAGCCAACTTCACGTTCGTTGCCATCCTGCGGGAGGACGAGTGGCGAAAACGACTCGCCAGCGCGCCTTGTGCGGGCGCTCGAGTGAGACAGCCACCCAAACGCATGTCAGCGCAACGGCAGTACCAATGCCACGAATATTAATGAGATAGCCCTATCCGGTCGGTCGTCGGTCTGGTACAACGTCCCGGTGGTGGCGTGCCTGCCGTCATCACGGGCAGGAGCCGCAGGCAGTCGCGGATGTCCATGTCCACCCAGCCGGCCGAGAGAACCCGACCGTCCGCCGCCACCGCGCCCGATCCGGCTGCGGAGCTGGCTGAGATTCAGCGCCTTGCGCACGTCGGCGGCTGGCACCACGACCTCCGGTCCGGGGAGCGGCGCTGGTCAGCCGAACTCAAGGCCATCTACGGCATTCCCGCCGATCACGCCCCGCTCACGCGTGACGAACAGGCGGCGATGATGGACCCGGCCGAGTTTGCCAAGATGAGCCAACTGCTTGACCGCAGCGCCTCTCTTGGCGAGGCCGGCGAGATTGAGTTCTGGATCACCCGGGCTGACGGGACGAGGCGTCGTGTTGTAGGGCGCGCTGAACCTGTTCGGGACGCGGCGGGCAGCGTGGCCGCGGTGCGCGGCACAGTCCTCGACGTCACGGAACTGGTGGCCGTCCGCACGGCCCTCACCAAGTCCGAAGCCCGGTATCGGATGCTTGCCGAGAACGCCTCGGACGTGGTCATCAGCATGCAGCCCGACGGCATCCTCGACTGGGTCTCGCCGTCCATCACGGACACCCTCGGCTGGCGGCCGCGGGATCTGGTGGGTCGCCCGGCGCTGGATCTTGTGCACCCGGACGACCACGAGGCGGTCTTTGCGGCGCGCGTTGGCGCAGCAGCGGGTCTGCCGTACCAGTACGAGGTTCGGGTGCTTGCTGCAGACGGAACCTGGGCGTGGGCGGCTGTGCGCGCCCGGATCCTCCATGCAGCGGACGGCACCAGCACCGGACGCATCAGCGCGTGGCGCCTCATTGCATCAGAGGTTGCGGCCCGCCAGGCCCTTGAGGCCTCCGAGGCGCGCTATCGGCTGCTGGCCGAACACGCCACCGACGTTGTTGCCCGGATCTCAATCGACGGCGTGGTGGAGTGGATTTCGCCGTCCGTCACCGACCACGTTGGATGGACACCCGAACAGCTTGTGGGCCGAAAGGTGGTGGAGTTTACCCACCCCGATGACGTCGGCCGCCTTGTGGCGATGCAAGACGACATGGCGACCGGCACGGGCCGGACGTTTGAGCTCCGCCTCCACGCGGCGGACGGGACATGGAAGAAGGTTGCGGTGGCCGGACGGCCAATCGTGGCCGAGGATGGCACAGTGCTTGGGCGCGTCAGCTCCTGGCGCAACATCGACGGCGAAGTGGCTGCCCGCGAAGCACTTGCCGCGTCTGAGGCGCGGTACCGGCTGCTGGCGGAGAACGCCGGCGATGTCGTGGCCAGCATCGACAACAACGGGGTCATCGACTGGATCTCGCCATCGGTCACCGAGGTGCTGGGCTGGACCCCCGACGAGCTGATTGGGACACCTGCGTTTGCCCTGGCCCACCCGGAGTCGCAGCGTGCCGTTGTGGCTGCGCGCGAGCCTACGATTGCGGGTGAGCGAACCCGGTTTGAAGGCCGGATCCGCACGCGAACAGGGGCGTACCGCTGGGTGGAGATCTCCACGCGCCCAATCGCGGGCCAGGACGGTGCTGTCGCCGGCCGCGTCAGCACCTGGCGCGACATCGAGGCCGAGGTTGCGGCCCGCGAGCAGGTTATCGAGGCCAAGCGGCTGCTCGAGGCCGTCTTTGAGACCACCAGCGACGCGGTGTTTGCAAAGGATGCCGATGGCCGGTACCTGGTGGCCAACGGCGCTGCGGCGCAGCTTGTCGGCAGACCCGCAGCCGAACTGGTGGGACTGACCGACGCCGAGCTGTTTGGAGACGCGGACGCGGCGGGCATTCGCAATGACGACCTGCGGGTCATCGCAAGCGGCAAGGCCGAGACCGTGGACGAGGAGATCACCTTCGCCGATGGTCGGACGCACTTCACGATGGCCACGAAGGCACCTCTGCGTGACACGGCGGGTGCCGTCATCGGCGTCGTGGGGGTTGTCCGGGACGTGACGGAGCGGCGCGAAGCGGAGGCGCGGTTCCGCGACACCCTCGACAGGATGCTCGAGGGCTGCATGATCCTGGACCGCAACTGGCGCTGCGTGTACCTCAATGAGGTGGCAGCCGTCCACCGCCACAGCAGCCGGGCGGCCATTGAGGGCCACTCCGTCCTCGAGGTGTACCCGGGTCTGGCGCAGACCGAGGTGTTTGCCCACTACCGGCGGTGCATGGACACGCGCGAACCGCAGCGGTTTGAGGCGCCGTACGTGCTGGATGGCGGCGCAACCAGTTGGTACTCGTTCAGCGTGCAGCCCGTGCCGGAAGGGATCTTCGTCCTGTCGGTGGACATCACCGAGCAGCGCCAGACCAGCGCGGCGCTCCGCGACAGCGAGGCGCGTCTGGCCGAGGCGCTGCGGCTTGAGGCCATTGGACGGCTGGCCGGCGGCATCGCCCACGACTTCAACAACCTGCTTATGGCCATCAACGGGACCGCCGAGTTGCTGGCGGCCGAGACGCCGGCTGACGATCCGCGACGCGCCGACGTGGACGCCATCTCCGATGCCGGCCGACGGGCGGCGGCACTCACCTCGCAGCTGCTGGCCTTTGGACGGCGCCAAGTCCTGCGGCCAACGGTGGTGAGTCTGGACGAAGTGCTGACCGATGCCACCCCGCTGCTGCGCCGAACGCTGGGCGAGAGCATCGAGCTGCGCGTGGAGGCGTCACCGGATGCCACGCCGGTCCGCGCCGACCGCACCAAGCTGGAGCAGGTGATCGTCAACCTCGTCTTCAACGCCCGTGACGCAATGCCCGAGGGCGGCATCCTCACACTTGCCATCGCGCCCGCCATTGCGGACGAGGCAACCGCGGCGCGCCACCACGGCGTCAGCCCGGGCCGCTTCATCAGGCTCTCGGTGAGTGACACGGGCGTGGGCATCCCACCCGACATCGCCGGGCAGATCTTTGAGCCCTTCTTCACCACCAAGGGCCTTGGGCGCGGCACGGGTCTTGGCCTTGCCACCGTGCAGGGGATCGTGGCGCAGTCCGGCGGCTGGGTTCAGGTGGACAGCAAGCCGGGTGCCGGCACCACCTTCCAGGTCCACCTGCCGGTTGCCGCGGAGGAGGCCAGCGCTGTTGCCGAGGCGCCTCCCGTGGCAGTGGCCGGTGGATCAGAGATGATCCTGCTCGTGGAGGATGAGGAGCAGGTCCGCAATGTCGCGGGGCGGATGCTGCGCGATCTCGGCTACGTGGTGCTGGAGTTGGCGAGCCCCCACCCTGCACTTGCCCTTGATGCAACGACGCTTGCGGCCGTGGACCTGCTGGTCACCGATGTGGTGCTGCCCGGTCTCAGCGGCGTGCGTCTGGACAGCGTTGTCCGCCAGCGCCAGCCAGGTCTGCGGACCCTGTTCGTGTCAGGCTTCGCTCCGGACGCGGCCCTCGGTGAGCGCCTGAAGCGGCCCGGAACAGCGTTCCTGGAGAAGCCGTTTACCCGCACAGATCTGGCGCGCAGCGTCCGAGCGGTTCTTGACGCCGCGCCGGATCGGGCGGCCGCCACGCTGGACTGAACCGCGGGTCACGGCAGGGGCACGGCGGGCATCGTCCACACGGCGGTGGCGCGCGGCCGCGGGGCACGGCGGACATCGTGGCTGTTCATCCGGGGTCCGCGCGGTCGTTTCTGGCTACCGTCCCCCTGGAGGACCGTATCCACAGCGGACGCCCTGCCGATGGACCCAGACGGGCGCCGCCGTGCACGATCCACGCCAAGCCAGGCGCGAGTTCTTGGCTAACGTCCTCTCCATGGACGGTAGCCAACTTCGAGTTCGTTACCGTCCTCCTGGAGGACGGTTGGTGGAAACGGCGGCCAACGGAGCTCGGCGGCCGGTGGCGGCCCGCGGCGGCCGCGGGGCCCAACCGCCTTGCCGGGGCCCAACCGCCTAGCTGGGCTGGAGTCCTGGCTGCGCCGCCCGGACGGCCGCGGCAAACTCTGCGGCAGTGAAGGGCTTCCCGATGAAGCTGGTAGCCGGCCGGTTCAGCCGATCCCGCAGGGCCTCCTCCGGCGCAAAGCCGGAGATGAAGAGCACGGGGAGGCCAGGGTGGCGCTTGTCAATTGCCGCGGCAAGTTCTAGACCACCCATTTTGGGCATCACGATGTCCGACACCAGCAGGTCCGGCGGACCGCTCGCGGCGTCAACCTCAAGCGCCTGCAGGCCATCTCCAGCCTCTAGGACTCGGAACCCGTTGGCCCGCAGCAGGCGGGCGACCGCGTGGCGCACCAAGTTGTCGTCATCGACGAGCAGCACAAGAGGGGGTTCAGCGGCGGGTGGCAATGTCGGTCCATCGTGCGGGATGCGTGAGACTCGCGGCAAGGGCGGCACAACGCGCCGTCACAGCGCCGAACGGGTCGATGAGGTGTCGCGATTTCAGGTGCCTGCGCTTGGACTGTAGTCGCTGGGCAACCGCCGCGCAACGGCCGATGGCCATCAAAACAGGCGCCATCGACAACGCTCGTGTGCAACCGCCGGACAACCCTGCGGGAGTTGCTCAGGCGAGGTCGATTGCCTTGCGGACCGCGCGCGCCAACTCGGTGCGCGTGAAGGGCTTTGCAAGGAGGCTCGTGTGCGGCTTGTGCAATTGGCCCAGCAGCACGTCATCGGTCGCAAAACCAGACAGGTAGAGCACGGGGAGGCCGGGCCGACGCGCCGAAAGCAGCGCGGCCAGCCGCGGGCCGTTCATGCCGGGCATGACCACGTCGGTCACCAGCAGCTGCACTGACGCAAGCGCAGTGCCAATGGTCTTGCGCGCAGCGGCCGGGTTCTCGGCAACGATGACGGTGTACCCAAGCGACTGGAGCATGCGCACCCCGATGGGCCGCACGGCGTCGTCATCTTCGACGTACAGGATGGTCTCCGAGCCGCCGGGTTCTCGCGGCGCTGCGGCGGCGGGTGGTTCCTCCGCGGATGGGGCGCTGACGACCGGCAAGAAGACGCTGAATGTGGACCCTCTGCCAACCGCGCTGACCACCTCAACCCAGCCGCCATAGCTGGCCGCGAAACCTTCCACGGTAGATAGGCCAAGACCCGTCCCCTGCCCCACCTCCTTGGTTGTGAAGAACGGCTCAAACAGGTGCGGCAACACATCCGAGGGGATCCCGGTCCCGGTGTCGGTGACGGATAGCCGGACAAATGGCCCCGGGTACACGCCCAGGTGCTCCGCCGCCGTGATCGGCGTGGCCTGCGCGGCAGCAAGTGAAATTGTCAGGGTGCCGCCGGTTGGCATGGCGTCGCGGGCGTTCAGGGCGAGGTTGAGGACAACATGCTCCAGCTGGACCGGATCCACCGTGATGGGCCCCACGTCCGCACCAAGATCCAGAACCAGATTGATGTGCCCGCCGAGGGTGCGATGAAGCAACTCCCCGATGGTCCGCATGACCTCGTCCGCTGAGATGGCAGCAGTCCCGAGCGTCTGGCGTCGCCCGAAGACAAGCAGCTGGCGGACCAATGCAGCGGCGTGGTCCCCTGCCTCGCGAATGATCTGGGCATCGGACCGGCGGGGGTCGTCTTGGGCCAGCGACTCCTCAAGCAGCTCTGCCGTTCCGTTGATGGCCATGAGGCTGTTGTTGAAGTTGTGGGCCACGCCGCCAGCAAGGCGGCCGAGTGCCTCGAGCCGCTGGCTCTCGCCGAGGCGGCGTTCAGCGACACGCAGCGACTCCTCCGCATGCCGCTGCGCGGTGACGTCCAGGACTGCCAGCCGACATGTGCCGGTGGTCGCGTCGAACGAGCCGACGCAGTGTCCGATGCGTCCGTGCCCGTCTTCGGTGCGCAGCTTGAGCTCGCGGCTTGCGGCTGTGTTGCCCAGCCGCAGTTCGGCGAGCAGCCCGTCAAACGCCGGGATATCGGTGTGGGCGATGTACTTCTGCAGCCGCCGGCCGCGAAGCCGGATGCGCGGCACCCCAAGGAGCTGGGACGCCGTGAGGTTGGCGGTCAGGACGAGGCCGTCGGCATCCACCGTGAAGTAGGCCACCGGGGCGAACTCGTAGAGGTCCGTGTAGCGCGCAAGACCCTCTTCAATCTCGGCCCGCGCGGCACGAAGCTCCTCGTTCTGCTGAATGAGCTCAATCTGGTGGACCTGCAGCTCGTGCAGCAGCCGCTCCGCATGATCGTCGGCGGGCGGGTGTCCACCAGGCGTAGCGGCTCCCGTAGCACCTGGAGCCTGCTTGCGCGGACTCATGGCTCCTGCTCCCGGGCCAAGGCCCCGGGTCTAACGGGCTTCATCCGGTGGCAGTCGCTGCAGCCAGCGCCGCCTCCAATGCCTTGATGCGCGTGATCTCTGAGAAGGTGACAACCACCCCGTCAATCACGTTCTCCGTGGTCCGATAGGGAACAATCCGCGAGGCGAACCAGCGGCCGCCCTTTGCGCTGACCTGCCGTTCGAGGATCACCAGCGTCCGCAGGACCTTTGCCGCGTCCGCCATGAGGTCCGGGTACGCAAGCTCCATGGTGATGTCGCTGAGCGGCCGGCCCACGTCCGTGGGGATCAGGCTGATGAGACCGGTGGCCGACGCGGTGAACCGCCGGACGCGGAGCGCACCATCAAGGAAGACCGTTGCGATCTCCGAGCTGTTGATCAGGTTCTCCATGTCGCTATTGGCGAGCACGAGATCCTCAAGACGGGCCTGGAGCTCCCCGTTGACCACCTGGAGCTCCTCGTTCATCGACTGGAGCTCCTCCTTGGAGGTGGTCAGCTCCTCGTTGGTGGACTGGAGCTCCTCGTTGGTGGACTGGAGCTCCTCGTTGGTGGACTTCAGCTCCTCCAGCGAGGCCTGCATCTCCTCACGGGTTGTATCAAGCTCAGAACGCGCCTCGCGCAGCTCGTCAACCAGCAGCCCCTCAGGTTCCTGAACCTTGGGCGCTGCCCTGCGCCGGCGTGCGGCTGGGTGGGAAACCGGCGTGAACACGATCAGCACCGAACCGGCCAGAAGACCCGGCTCCCGCACCGGGTCCACGGCCAGGTCAATGACGATCCGGCCGGTATCAGTGACAACTTCAACATCTGTGAGCGCGACGGCGGTCTTGCCGGTGACCACACGCCGGAACGCGCTGGCAAGCGGGCCACGCAGCCCGTCTCGGGCCATCGAGTGGATGTTCCAGTTGGCCTTGCCCGCTGCGGGCTCCAGATAGGCACCGGTCCGGCCGTTGATGTAGATGATGTCGCCTGCGGCGCTGGTGAGGACCGCCGCGGGCGCGTACCGGTCCAGCAGCACTCGGTCTGCGAGGGCGCGGATGCCGCCCACGGGCTCGGGCACTTCTAATTCGTCGATCTCGCGGGGCGTCACCTTGAACACCTGGCTTGGCCAGTCCACGACTCCCCGCAGGCCCGTCTGTCCAACCCGTCGGTAGACCCGTTCCTTCTGACTCGTCGGCTCAAAAAGGTCACGATAATCTCCGATCGACTCAGCCGTGCCGAGAAGCAGGACTCCCTCAGGGTTGAGCGCGTAGTGCAACAGCGGGATCACCACCCGCTGCAGATCCGTATCGAGGTAGATGAGCAGGTTCCGGCAGGTGACCACGTCCATCCTGGTGAAGGGCGGGTCCGAGATCACGTTGTGCGGCGCGAAGACCACCATCGAGCGGATCTCTTTGCCCACCCGATAGCGCCCGTCCTCTGCCTCGAAGAAGCGCTCCAGCCGCTCGGGCGACACGTCTGCGGCAATCCCAACCGGATAGGTGCCCCGGCGGGCCCGTTCAATCGCATCGCTGTCCAAGTCAGTTGCGAAGATCTGGATGGATCCCGCCCAGCGGGGTTCGCACCGCTCCAGCGTCTCCACAATGGTCATCGCCAGCGAGTAGGCCTCCTCGCCGGTGGAGCAGCCGGGGACCCATGCCCGCAGGTGGCGCGCGTCCTTCCTGGCTGCAAGCAGACTTGGCAGGACGTCCTGCGCAAGCATCTCCCACATCGTGGGATCCCGGAAGAAGCTGGTGACGCCAATCAGCAGCTCCCGGTAGAGGAGGTCCAACTCGCCGTCATTGCCGGTGAGAAACCGCGCGTAGTCGTCCATCGACGGAAGGTCGTGGACACCCATCCGGCGCTCAATGCGACGCAGGATGGTGTTGCGCTTGTAGTGCGAGAAGTCCGCGCCGGTGCGCTGGCGCGTCAACAGCAGGATCCGGTCTGCGGCACCGCCTGGCGCAGTGGCGGCTGCGGGCTGCGGCGCAGCACCAACCACGTTCTTCATCCGATCCAGGATCAGACGCGGGAGGTCCTCCACCGCGGCAACCACGTCCACGGTACCCGCGGCAATGGCGTTGCGCGGCATCGCGTCAAAGCGTGCGGACTCCGGGCTCTGGGCAAACGTCAGCCCTCCCCGGTCCTTGATGGCGCGCAGGCCAAGCGAGCCATCTGAGCCCATGCCGGAAAGCACAACGCCGACGGCCAGGGCAGCACGGTCCTGGGCGAGCGAGCGGAAGAAGAAGTCGATGGGCAGCCGGAGCCCTCGCGGCGCGCCAGGCTCCAGGAGCTGCAGGACGCCGCCCATCACCGCCATGTCGCGGTTGGGAGGGATCACGTAGACGTGGTTGGGCTCCACCGGCATGCCGGGTCCGGCCTCCACCACCGGCAACGGCGTGATCCGCCCCAGCAGCTCCGGCAGCATGCCAACGTGCGTGGGGTCAAGGTGCTGGATAACCACAAACGCAAGCCCGGACGGGACCGCCACATGGGCGAGGAATGCGTCAAGCGCCTCAAGACCGCCTGCCGATGCGCCAAGCGCAACGATTGGGACGCCGGCGAGGCGATTGTGCCGCGGGACAGCGCGGCGGGCGACACGGGGCAAATCTGGATTCGCCGGTGTGGCCGCGCTCTCAGGCGCCGCGGTGTCCGGCGCCGCGGTGTCCGGCGCGCCAGTTCCGCTGGCCCGCTTCCTGCCTGCCACAGTCACTACCCCATCGTCTCCGCTCGAGACCGTCGCACCGCGGTCATCACGGCGAGGACGGCGATCCCGGAGAGATTCGCTGCGATGACTGTATGGCATGAGTTTCATGCGCGATAGAGACGTGTGGCCTTGCCTCACGGTGCGCCACGGCCATCATCCTCCGGCAGGGTTGGCGGCGGAACCCTCGGTGACCACCAGCACCAGGGTGCTTGCAGGGCCAACCCCGAGGTGTCCTCGTGCGCCGGGCTGGGCAAGCGCGTGTTTGGCTGCTGCCAGCCCGGCCCAACCGCACGGGCCCGCGTCCACACTGCCCGCCCTGAGCGCTGTCCCGGCAACGGCTGCCTCCGCGTCTGTGACCGCCGCAGCGCCGTCAAGCCCGCGGTGCAGGTATGGCCAGGCAAGGCTGGACGGGGTGCCGCAGTTGAGCCCCGCCATGATCGTGGTCTGCGTGGGCACGCTCACCGCACAGCCCGCGCGCAGGCTGGCAAGGGCACAGGCGGCCGTGACGGGCTCCGCGGACAGGAGCGCGGTCCGCGCCGGGTTTGGCTGACTCCGGTAGTGGGCAACTGCCGCCTGCGCCAGGGAGCCCACGCCCACGGGCACAACAACGAGGCTGGGCGCCTCGATGCCGGCGACGGCCAGCTGCTCGTCAAGCTCCGCAAAGAGCGTGGCGTACCCCTCGACGATCCACGCGGGCACCGTTTCGTAGCCGGGCCACGCGGTGTCCTGGAGGAGGATGGCGGCGGGATCCGCGGCAGCATCGCGGGCAGCGGCGGCAACCGCGTCATCGTAGGAGCCGGCCACGTGTGTGACGGGTGCGCCTTCAGCTTCGATGGCGGCGATGGCCGCTGGGTGAACGCCGTCAGGAACGGTGATCCGCGCCTTGTGCCCCAGCAGACGCGCCATCCGGGCAACGGCTCGCCCGTGGTTGCCGTCGGTAGCGGTGACAAACGTGACGGGGCCCACCTGGGCTGGTGCCGCAAGCGCGCGCTCCGCAAGCGCGCGCTCCTCGAGCGCCCGGTGGATCGCCCACGACGCGCCCAGCGCCTTGAACGCGGGCAGCCCAAGCCTGCTGGACTCGTCCTTGGCAAAGACCCGGCCAACGCCCAACTCGGCTGCAACTGCCGGCAGCTCAACCAGCCGCGTGGGCGAGTAGCCCGCAAGCGTGCGGTGGAGGGCGAGGACGTCGGCGGGGACCGCCGGGCAGCTCCAGGCCCGGTCCCGGGCGTTGGCGAACCAGCGCTCGTCCCGGTGCTCGTCCTGGCGCTCGTCGCTCATGCGCGCGCTGCTCCTGCGCCAGGCTGAACGACGCGGCCTTCGGTGGCGCTTGTCCGGGCGGCATCGAGGACGGCAATCATCCGGATGGTCTCTTCGCCTGGCACCGGGAAGGGCGCCTCGCCGCGGACCGCCGCTGCAAACTGCGTGTAGAAGTCCTGATAGGCGCCGCGCTCCGATGGGATGGTCCGGCGGCCGGCGGCCGTGGCGAGCACGCCCCACGCTGACTCCGGCTCGTAGCCCCAGGCGTCGCCTTCGGTGAGCGGCCGCTTGCCCGCAAAGATGGCCGCCGTCTGGCCATCCGTGGAGCGCCCGATGTACGAGCCGCCATCGCCGTACAGCCGCAGCTCCTTCTCCACGTTGCGGTTGCACTTGGTGGCAACGGCCCGCGACCGGACGCCCGTCTCGTGCAGCAGCTCCACGGAGTAGCCGCCATCAACGCGGCCATCGGGCAGGTCCACCCAGTCCACAAGGGCAAACACGGAGCGCACCGGTCCAAGCAGCCACAGGATCTGGTCAATCTGGTGGGCGCCGAGATCGCGCAGCAGCCCGCCGTGGGGTCCGGCCAGGAGGCCTCCGGGCTCATCGAGATCAAACCGGCTCTCGACACTCCAGAGCGCGCCGAGTTCACCGCCCTTGACCACGGCCGCAGCCGTGCGGATGTCCGCGTCCCAGCGGCGGTTCTGATAGCAGTTGAGTGCGACGCCCTTCGCCTTGGCGGCTGCCAGCAGCTCGCGGGCACCCGCCGCGTCTGACGCAAACGGCTTGTCCGCCACCACATGCGCCCCGCCGGCAATCGCCTCGAGCACCAGGTTGCGGCGCGTGGCGGGCGGGGTGGTGATGGTCACGGCGTCCACGCCAGCGGCCAGCATGTCGGTGAGGCTGGTGTAGACGGGGACGCCCGGATAGTCAGCCGCCGCCAGGGCGCGGCGCTCGGGTGCGCGCGCGACAATCCCGGCCAGCTCAACACCTGTGGCCGCAGCGATGTACGGGGCGTGGAAGTGGCGGCCGCCGTTGCCATAGCCCACGAGTCCAAGTCGCACGCGTGCCTCCGCAGGACCCCGGCCGGCCACTGGGAGACGCGGCGCACATCCGGGAACCTCAGGCTACGCCATCCGGCGGGCGGCAGGCGGCGGGTACGAAGAAGCCCCCGGCGAATGCGCTTTGCACCTGCCGGGGGCCGAGAGTGGCCGTACTTGGGTTGCCCGGCCTCAGCCCCCCGGAGCGGGCGTCGGCGTGGCGTCAGGCGCGTCGCTGGCCTCAGGCGATCCGTGGTCGCCGTGATGCCCGCCGTGATCCGAGCCGCTGTCGCCACTCGTGCCGTCCTCGCTGTCCGCGTCGTCCTCGCTGTCCGTGGCGTCCTGGCTGTCTGCGTCGTCCTGGCTGTCTGCGTCGTCGACGTCGTCGAGTGCGTCGCTGGCCTCCGGGTCAGCGCTCGCGGCCGGATCCGAAGCCGCCTGACCCTGCGCTGCAAAGACGTCGGCCTCGGCCTCCAGCGTCTCGGCCACCGGAGCAAGCTCGTCAGCCGCCTCGGGGTCCAGCGCCATCTCCATCTGGATGAGGGCAAGCTGATGGGCCGCATGCTGGTGGGCACCAGCAGCGAGGACGCCCTGCGCCGAGAGTGCCAAGAGCGCGATGCCCGCGCCGGCAACTGCAATCCGTCGGCCCAGGTGCCCGTGCTTGTGTGTCATGTTTCTTCCCTGCCTCGCTCATCCCCACTCGCTGTGGGGTTCACATCTACGAGGGGGCGAGTTGACGTGGCGTTTCGGCTCAACGGCACCTAGTAGTCCCAATCCGGCAGACCCCAGTAGTACCGGTTGAGACACGATCCGGCGCCGGATACGTCGCGTGGCGATCGGCTAGTGGGCCGCCGGATCAAGGGGGGGCGCAGACCGGGAGCCACATGCCGAAGGTGCGGCCGATGCCAAGCTCGCTCTCAACGGTGAGCGCGTCGGCCTCGGGCAGTCGCGCTCCCGTCAGGACGACCAGGGCTGCATCTCGATGGTGCCAGCCGACCCTGCCGCGCCAAGACAGCTGGGCACGCCCGACGTGTCCGTGGGGGCAAGCGGGGTGGCGATCACCCGGCCAGCTCCATCAGGGAAGACAAATGACACCGAGACCGGCGCAACCGGGACAGGCCCGCAGTAGTTGCCGTCCTGGACAAGCGCCGTGCGGACTTCGCCCGTGCCGATGGGCGCGCTGGGGGACGATGCTGCGGCGGCGCCGTTGATCAGCACGGCACCATTGCCGTCCACCAGCTGCGGCTGGTTCATCGTGGCCAGATTGCAGGCGGGACCGTTGTTGGTCAGCTCGAGATGGGCGATGAGGTGACCCATCGCGCCCTCCCAGAGCGTGATGCGCGCAACCAGGTTGGCGGCGAGGCAGGCCGTGGCCGGAACGGCAGAGGCGGCTGATGCGCTAGGGCTCGGAGCCTCGGTGGGCAGCGGCGTGGGGGTTGGCGTGGGCGCGACGGCGCTGGGCACGGGGCTCGGGGTCACCACGGGCGCCGGGGTGGCGCCAGAGCCGCAGGCCGCAAACAGCACGACGGCCGCGGCCGCCAGAGCGATAACCGGGCGGACGGCGTGCAAGCGCATGCGCGGGGACCTCAATGTGAACTCAGGAGCGGTTGGCGCGGTGAGCATAGGCGCAAGCCCTGTGGTGTGCCCGCGGCTCAGGCGGCTGGGCCCGGCCGGGCGATCCCCTTCGCGGCGAGATGGCGCTCCAGCAGACCCATCAGCTCCTCAAAGAACACGAACTTCTGCGGCGTGCCCGTACGCACCCGCTCACCCAGGATGATCGGCCGACAGGCATCCCAGGCATCAAAGATGGACTCCGTGAGCAGTTCGTCCATGAGGGCAATCCCGGCCACACCGCGATGGTGGAGCACGCCCATCGTCTCGTAGAACGTGGTGACCTGGTCAAACGCGACGCGGTCATCCAGCGTGGCGCCCGCGGCGTAGGACGCGTGGTCCGCGAAGGGCCACGTCTGGACCCGCCAGTACGCCCGCGCGAGCGACTCAGAGAGCAGCGGCTCGTACAGCCGCATGACGATCTCCTCGCGCCGCTGGATCTGGGTCAGCCGCAGCTGGACCACCGCCAGCACGATCCAGAAGATCAGCGCGAGGCTGCCCAGCGATGAGATGATGACCGGCAACTGGTCCATATCTGTCCTTCCGGGGGGCGTCAGCCCGCCGATCCCTCGTAGGCCCGGCGCATCGCGTCGAGATCCAGCTTTGACATCGTCAGCATCGCCTGAACCGCGCGGCCTGCGCCTTCCGGATCCGGGCCGCCGATGTAGTCGTTCATCTTGGTGGGGATGACCTGCCAGCTCAGGCCAAAACGGTCCTTGAGCCAGCCGCACCGGCTTGGGGTGCCGCCGTTGGCGAGGAGCGCGTCCCAGTAGCTATCCACCTCGGCCTGGTTGGCGCAGTGGATCTGGAACGAGACCGCCTCGGTGAACGGGAATTCGGCGCCGCCGTTGATGGCCACAAACGGCTGACCCAGGACGGTGAAGGACACCGCCATCACGTCGCCCTTCTTCTGGAACGGCGTGTCCGTCTCCACGCGGGTCACAGACTCCACCCGGCTGTCCGGGAAGGTTGCCGCGTAGAACTCGGCCGCCTCAATTGCGGCCCGGTTGTAGAACAGGCAGGGCGTGAGCGTGGGCATGTCTGGGACCTCAGGTTTGACGACCGGCGGGACGGCGGGTGGTGCGCAGCCAGCGTACGCCCGGGCGCCATGCGGGGCCGCCGGGGCTGTCGGGGCCGCAGGGGCCGCAGGGGCCGC
>CAIYHO010000074.1 GCA_903925955.1 uncultured Chloroflexota bacterium | reverse complement strand
GCCAGGGCGGAGAGCACGCCCGACACGCCAAGCAGGATCCCGCCTGTGAGGAAGATCCTCCGGCTGCCAAACCGGGCAAGCAGGAGCGGCATCAACAGGAAGGCCGGCACCTCAATCACCGTCCCGGCAGCCGTTGCAAGGCCGATGTCCCAGCCGGAGCCGCCAATCTCGGCGATGCGCGGGCCGATGAAGATTGACGGCGCGTTGGATCCCGCAAACACCAGCACAAGGCTGGCGAGGAAGCCCCGGTAGCGGCGAACCCCCGCAAGCACGCCCGCGGCCAGACCGGGCCCGGCACCCGTTGCAACACCCGTCCCGGTTCGGAGTTCACCGCGCAGGCGGATTGCCACGGCGATGGCACCTGTCAGGCACAGCGCCGCGCCCAGCAGCCCGGGCCCAGACCAGCCGGCCATGGTGTAGGTGATCACCGCGCCAGTGGCCAGCGACATCAGGGCATAGCCCAGGGAGCCGCCGATGCGGACCTTTGCATATCGCGATCGGCTGCCGCCAAGGCGAGCCAGTGTCAGCGAGTCAATCAGCGGCACCCAGGCGGACGCGGCGATAGCCCAGCCGATATACCCGGCCGCAACCAGCGGCAGCGCGCTCGACGCCTGTGCCAGGGCCGAGGGCACCCCGATGAGGAACGCGAGCACCAGCACTCGGCGTCGGCCATGGCGGTCACCCAGCCGGCCCCACGTTGGCGCGAAGAGCAGCGTCAGCACTGACCCGGCGGCCGCCACCGGCCCAATCAGCGTGGCCGGGAGGTGCGCCCCAATCAGCAGGACCGTTGCAAACGGTCCGATGGCCCCATAGCAGGAGCCGCGAACAAGAAACAGTGCAAGCAGGCGATAGCCCATGGCCCAAGGGTAGGCGAGACGGGCGCAAAGCGGACAATCCGTCGCACGGGCTACCCGACGGTGTCTGGTATTGCCTCACCAAAGAACAACTGGCGCCCGTTCTCGCCCAGCACCCGGTCTGTCAGGTCCTGCGGCAAGCCGCTGACGCGGACCTTTGCAAGCTCCACGGACGGATGGTGAAAGGGCGCATCCGAACCGTAGAGCACGCGGTCGGGGCCAGCGCGCTCCACCGCTTCGCGGATCTTCGCGTGCATCGGCATCCCCGACGTCTCCAGGTAGACGTTGGGGTTTCGCGCAGCCACGTCGATGGCGGCGTTGATGTACACGATGTTCCCGTGCCCCATGTGGCCCAGGATGATCTTCGCGGCCGGATAGCGGCGGATCAACTCCTCGATGCTCCACGGCAGCGTGAAGATGGGGTGGCCGCAGTGGATCAGCGCTGGCAGGTTGCGCTCAATCAGCAGCTCGACGATGGGGTGGACGATGGGATCGTCTGGGTGGTACGCGTCCAGCAGCGGGTGGAGCTTGACGCCCCTGAATCGCGAGCCCGGCTCATCCAGCAGGCGGCGGGTCTCCTCGACGGCGCCAGGCATCCGCGGGTTTGCCCAGACCAGGCCGTAGAGGCCGGGGTGGCGCGCGATGGCGTCACGGATGAGCTGATTGTCCGGGTGGAACACCATCCCGGTGTCGATGCCGTGCTCGCGCATCTGCGTGACGAGCCCGTCGTCATCGATGGCGACGTTGAAGAGGGGGAATGACCCCACGTGCATGTGGCTGTCGAGTATCACCGGCGCAGTATGGCAAGGCTGCCTGTTGACAGTCAACACACCGGCCGGGGGACCTGCGGGTCAGGGGAGGATGGTGGCCGCAGCTTCGGCAAGGGCACCCTCGGCAAGGGCACCCTCGGCAAGGGCATGGTCACCGGCAATCGAGAACTGCATCCTGGCCGACGCCCGGGCGCCAATCGCAGTCTCGGTTGCGCCCATCACGATTGAGGATCGGCCAGTTGTGACCGCGACCGGCCCAGCCGTTGTTGCCACCGCGGGGATCCCCGGCAGCGTGAAGCCAACCAGATTCAGCGCCAGCGCGCACGCCATTGCACTGAGAAACCTGTCCATTGCACCACCGCGATTGGAACGGCCATCCACCCATCCACGGCCCTTCCTGCGGGCCGCGGGCGGACCATAGCAGAGTCACGCGGACACGACAGTCGTCACGCGTACACGACCAGGTGCAAGAGTTCAGCCGGACCATCCTGCGTTCGACGGGCATGCAGCGGCGATGCTGCGAGGTTCAAGGAGTGTTGGTGGGCCGGGGCGGAATCGAACCGCCATAGCCGTAGGCGAGGGTTTTACAGACCCTTGGGCTCACCACCTGCCCGACCGACCCACGATGGTGGAGATGAGGGGACTCGAACCCCTGACCCCCGCGATGCGAACGCGGTGCTCTTCCAACTGAGCTACATCCCCACGGCGTCCCACCCAGGGTGAATCGGGTGGACCGGCCGGAGAGTGTAACACGCGGTTTGGCCCATTCCCGGGCTGGCCGCATGCCTAGTCCCCGTTCGGGAACGGGCACCGTTGCTGGCGCACATGCCCCGTAGACTCCGTTGATGCCCCCCGCCCTTGGTCTCGGCCTTCTTGCTGCCGCCATGTGGGGGTTCGTAGACCTGTCCGCCGCAATCGGTGGACGCCGCATCGGCAGCCTCCGCGCCGTCGTGGGCACACAACTCGCCAGCCTCGTCGGTCTGGGCCTGTTCATCCTGGTCCAGCCGCAGTTGCTGGGCCCTGCGGCCGCTGCCGGCATCCTCGCCACGCTGCCGCTTGGGCTGCTGTCGTCCGTCGCCTACGTTCTGTACTTCTTGGCGCTGCGTCTGGGTCCGCTCAGCGTGGTCAGCCCCATCATCGTGGCGTACGGCGGGCTCACGGTGATCCTGGCCGTGGTCATCCGCGGCGAGACGATGCAGCCGCTCCAGATCGCAGGCGCCCTGTGCGCCACGTTTGGCGTGATCCTGACCGGGGTGGTGTTCCACGGCGGCCAACTGCGCGGCGCCCGGCTTGTGGGTCCGGGCGTGATTGCCGCGATCATCACGGCGCTGGTGTTCTCGTCGGTCTCGATCATGCTGGCCAACCCCATCCACGAGTACGGCTGGCTGGCCACAATCACCGGGTCGCGTCTTGCCAACACCGCGGCCACGATCGCCCTGTTGCTCCTGACCTCGCGGACAAACTCGCCGCGGTTCCGCCCGCTGCTTCTTCCGGCGGGGAGGATCACCCGATGGGCGGCAGCCGTTGTGATCATCGCGGGCTTGTTCGACATCGGCGGCTTCTTGGTCTACGGCATCGGCATCGAGATGGGCCCCATCTGGCTTGTGGGCCTCGCGAGCTCCTTTGGCCCTGTGCTTGTGATTGCGTATGGCGTGGGCAAACTGGGCGAGCGTCTGGCGCCAACGCAGTGGGCGGGCCTCTCGCTGCTGGCGGTGGGGATCGCGGTGCTGGCGGTGGCCGGCTAGGGGGTTCGCTCGGCGCGGCGGCGCTCGCGGGCGCTCCACGATGAACTTCGCGCCCGCAGCTCCCCGGCCCCCCGCAACTCCGCGGCTCCCCGATGAACTTCGCGCCCGCAGCTCCGCCCCGCAGCTCCCCGGCCCCTTGACCCAGCCCGGGGTCAGAACGGCACCCCACGTGCAGCGTCCGGCGGCCAGACCGCGGTTTCGCGGTGCGCTCCACGCTCGCGGGGCGGCCCCCTGAGTCTGGCGTGGGTCACGGCCGGGGCAGGCGTCGGACGCGGGCGCCCTGCCTGGGCAGCATCTCAGCTCCCCGGCCCCCCCGGCGCCCCGGCCCCCCGCATCTCCCCGGCCCCTTGACCCAGCCCGGGGTCAGAACGGCACCCCGCGTGCAGCGTCCGGCGGCCAGACCGCGGTTTCGCGGTGCGCTCCACGCTCGCGGGGCGGCCCCCTGAGTCTGGCGTGGGTCACGGCCGGGGCAGGCGGCGGACGCAGCATCTGACCCTTGACATATCGAACAGATGTTCTACGATTCGGCGTCCGATGACCCCCCCTGACGACATCTCCGGGACCCTCGCAGCGCTGCAGGCGCGTTGGGGTTCGGCCGCTCCGCGACGCTGGGGTTCGGCGGGTTTGGAGACCGAGGGCGCGCTGGCCCGCGCACCGATGCCGACGCCGACGATGCCGACGCCGATGCCGGCCGACCTGCCGACGCCGACGCAGACGCCGGGACTCCCGGCTGGGGGCGACGCAGATGGCCGCGTCGTCTCCACGGGTTTTGCCGCGCTGGACGCCATCCTGGGCACCGGCGGGCTGCCGCGCTCGGCCACGGTGGCGCTGCGGGGAGACGCGTCGTCGGGCAAGACCACGCTTGCGCTGCGGACGGCGGCGGCGGCCCAGGCTGGCGGGGCCATCGTCGCCTGGCTGGACCTTGCCCGCGCGTTTGACCCGGTGGAGGCCGTCGCCCGAGGGATCGTCCCGGAATGGCTGGTGGTGCTGACGCCGCCCACCCTGGAAGACGCGCTGAAGATGGCGGGCTCGCTCCTCGCTGCGCGCACGGTGGATGTGCTGGTGCTGGACCTGCCGGAGGGCCGCGATCCGGCGACGGAGCGCGCGCAGGTGGGGGATCGGCTGGGCCGGCTGGCAGCGCTGGCGCGGCGGGCGGGAACACTGCTCGTGGTGCTGGAGCCAGCAGTGCTGGGCAAGGGGCTGGCGGCCGCCGTGGAGCAGGCGAGCGGTCTGCGGCTGGAACTGCGCAGATCAGGCTGGATCCGCCTGGGGCGAGACATCGTGGGCCAGCGGAGCACCGCGGACATCGGGCGCAACCGGTATGGGCCGCCCGGCAGGAGCGCAGAGCTGGAGATCCTCTATGCGGAGGGCGGGCCGCGTGACGCCTGTCTTGCCAAGCCTGCGCTGCTGCACGGGTTGGCGGGTCCATTCGCGCCACCGGGGCTGGTGGCCCCGCTCGCAACGGCCGTGGCCCCGCTCGCAACGGCCGTGGCCGCCGCGCCGCCGGGGCTGCACGCGCCACCCGGCCCACGACTGCTTGCCGATCCAAAAGGCCCCCACCTAGTGATCGATCCCCATGCGCTTGCTGCACCTCCTCTGGCCACACTTGCCCCTGCGCCTGGCAAAGGCGCGCCTCGGCCCCTCCGGGCTGTGGCCGTCGGGACCAATCGTCCTCGGCGGCCAGCCCTGGACGGACGGCACGACGGTGGACGCGGATCCGCTCGCCTGGGCGATGGGCGTGCGTCCGGGGATCCCGCTTGCGACGGCGCACCGGCTGGTGCCGGAGGCCACATTCCTCAATCCGGATCCTGACGAGGCGCTGGCCGCGGTTGAGGCCGCCTGCGAGCGGCTGGCCGCGTTCAGCCCGGGGATTGCCGGGTCAAGCGATCTGCGGGATCCTGCGTTTGGCCGGCTCACCGTGCACGTGGACGGGCTGGAGCGTCTCTGGGGCTCCGAGGAGCAGATGACGCTCCGCATGGCCGGGGTGCTGACGGGGCTGCTGCCTGGTGCGGCACGGACGGGGATTGCCAGCACCTCGTTTGCGGCGCTGGTTGCGGCGGCCTACGCGCCGGAGGGCGGCCTGCCCGTCATTGTCCCGCCCGGGGACGATGCCTCGTTCCTTGCGCCATACCCGGCGCGGCTGCTCACAAGGGACACGGACATCCGCGCACGGCTCGCCCGCTTCGGGCTGCGCCAGATTGGCGCCGTGGCGGTGCTGCCGCGTTCCGCTGTGGTGGCGCGGTTTGGCGATGAGGGCGCGCTGCTCCACGCTCGGGCCCGCGGCGAGGAGACGGAGCGGTTCACGCCGCGTCAAGCGCCCGAGCGGATGGCGCTGGGATTGCCGCTGGACCCGCCGGCCGAGGGGCTTGAGGCGCTGCGCTTTGTCCTGCGCCGCCTTGCGGGTGCGCTGGGAGACCAGCTGGCGGCGCGGGGCCAGGCGGCGGGACTTGCCCGTGTGGAGGTCACTCATGACTTGGCGTTTGCGAGACGTGGGACGCCAACACGTCTGCGCATCGAGCAGCGCTTCCCCGAGCCAACCGCGGACCCGGAGGCCATCGAGCGGCTCCTCCTCGCCCGCCTCGAGCAGACGCCCCCGTCGGCAGCCGTTGCCCGTCTGGAGCTGGAGCTTGCGCTTGTGGCTCCTGCCCGTGGTCAGCAACTGCCGCTGTTCACGCCGCAGGCGGCGCGCGGCGCGAGGCTGGACTGGCAGCTGGCCCGGCTGGCGATCACGTTTGGGGCGGACCGCGTCCGGCGTGTGGAGTTGGCCGATACCGAAGCGCCGCTGGCCGAAGACCGATGGCGCTGGCGACCGGTGGCGGGGACGTCCGGAACTTCGGGGACGTCCGGATGACGCGACTGCTGCGCGAGCACCCGCTGGTGGACGCCGAGCTGGACGTGGCTGGGCACCTGGTGGCCATCCGCTGGAACGGCCGGCGTGAGGCCGTGGAGGTCTGCAACCACTGGCGCGTGGAGGAGTCGTGGTGGCGAGACCCCATCGCGCGCGACTACTTCAAGGTTGTTGGCCGCACGTGGCTGGCGCTGGTCTATCTGGACCGGCTGGCCGGCACGTGGCACCTGGAGCGGCTGTACGACTGAGGCAGACGCGGCGCGCGGCGCAAGCAGGGGGAGTGGCGGCGACCGGTCGAGGCGCGGGAACGAGTTTTCGAAATGCGTCGGTCGTTGGCCGGTCCGCGCAGGCGGGCCGGGACGCCGTGCCGGGTCGTCAGCGAATGCCGGGCGACCCGAGCGCGATCGAGGTGACGAGCAAGACCGCCAGCATGCCGATGACCAGCGCGAGCGCACCAAGGTCACGTTGCTGACGCATCCTCACCCGCAGAACTCCCGTCCAGACCAACCGGATCGGCCGGTCGCCGCGTCTGGGACGCCTCGGGATGCCGATGTGTTGCGTCTGTGGTGCGCCGTCAGCCGCCCAGTTTGGCGCAGCCCGAGCCCCAGAGCAGGGCGATCAGCGCGGTGCTGCCGCTGGCCTTGATGGTCATCTGTGCCTCGCAGCCGGCGGAACCCGCAATTGCGTCAATCACCCGCGTGCCGTCGGCAGCGGCTGGCCGCAGTTCCACGTCGATAAACCCGTAGGTGCTCAACTCGTCCCGGTACCAAGCGGCCACCTCTGTGACGCCGGCGGGCGCAGACCAGGCGCCGCTCCACGGGCCGCCGCCAACCTGCCCCACGGGCATCGCGGCCGCAGACGGGTAGACCGGAAACGTCGCCGGGACGCTCATGGAAATTGGGCCCCACGGGGTGGCAATCGACGCCGAGCCAGAACCGCCCGGTGACGCTGGCGGTGTGGTGGAGATGGTTGGCGCGACGGTCGCTGTTGGCGCCGGGGTCTGGCCGCAGGCAACCGCAGCAAGCATGAGCGACACGACGAGGAGCGGGGCAACCGGCAGGCGATAGGTCAGACGCATGGCCAGATCGTAGCCCGCCGGGCGCCTGTCGGCCCGCGCCGGCTGCCCCGAGTCATCGGCCCGCGCTGCCCTCACCCGGCCGCGCGCACCAAATCCGGCAGGAGGACCAGGATCGCCACGGTCAGCAGCGCGATGGCGATGGCCCGCTGCAGCAGGTCTACGGCGGGGCGCGGCAGGCTGCCCAACTGGGGGAGGCCCGAGAAGTGGGGGATGGTGCTCATGGCGGCCCTGTGACGCGCGAAGGGCGCCGATGGTTGCGCGTGCCATCCAGGCTGGGCGGGTTGCGCGGCGCCTGCGGGTTGCGCGCGCCCCGACCCGTACAATCGGGCCTCGTGATCACCCTTGTGCTGCCCGGCCAGTTCCGCGGCGTCCTGTTTGACATGGACGGCCTGCTCATCGACAGCGAGCCCCTCTGGGCCGACGCCGAAGCCACGCTGCTTGCGCGCCATGGCGCCGCCCTCACCGACGAGGACCGCGATGCCACCCATGGCCGCGCGCTCACCGAGTCCGTTGCCATCTACGCGAAGCGTCTTGGTGCCGACCCCGTTGCTCTCGAGGCGGAGCTGCTGGACCTCATCCGCGAGCGCTACGAGGCCGGTGCGCCGCTCCAGCCCGGCGCGCTGGACCTGGTTCGAGCGCTGCAGGGCCGTCTGCCCATCGGCATCGCCTCGAGCACCACAGCCCCGCTGATCGAACTGGTGCTGCGTGGTGTTGGCCTCACCGGTGTGTTTGGGACCATCTCGTCGGGCGCAGACCTTGGGCTGCCCAAGCCGCACCCGGCCGCGTTTCTTGAGGGCTGTCGCGGTTTGGGCACGGCGCCCCATGAGACGGTGGCGTTTGAGGATTCCGCAGTGGGCGTGCGGGCGGCGCGCGCCGCGGGCATGTTTGTTGTTGCCGTGCCGGAGCGCGTGGGGCTGGGCCCCGTGCTCACCGCCGCAGGCGCGGACCTGGTGATCAACTCGCTTGCGGACGTGGTGGTTGCCGGCTGACGATGGCGAAGCCCGCAGCGCGCAAGAGCGAACCGCCCACTGACATCACCCTGCCCGCG
>CAIYHO010000073.1 GCA_903925955.1 uncultured Chloroflexota bacterium | reverse complement strand
CCGGATCCGCCAGCAGCGCATTGCGATCGTCAAGCGCAGGGGGCTGGTCCGCAAACCAGTGCAGCGTGGCGCCAAGGTCCGCCGCCTCACGCGCTGGGTCTGAGATGGCCGACACGTGGTCGAAGCCAAACCGCTCCGCCACCAGCGTCTGCGCGCGCACCAGCGCCCGGTAGTCACGGCAGTACTGCTCGTACGGGATGCCCGCAAGCTTTGCCGCAAACATCATGGTGATGGGCATGGCGGGCAAGCGCTGCACGGGCAGTCCGCGCAGGTGCGCCAGCACCAGGTCACGGCCGCCGATATCGTCCCCGGCAGAGGTGTCGCGGTTCACGGCGACATGGTCGCGCATGTGCGGCCATTCGTGCATGATCGCGCCCGGCCGGCCCCGCGGAGCGGCGCTAGAACGTCGAGGACACGTCGATGACCCGGCCCTCAATCGCCGATTGTTCCGCGGCCAGCATGATCTCGAGGACATGTCGCGCGTGGCGGCCGCTCGCAACCGGCTGTTTGCCGTCGCGGATGCAGTCCGCCAGGTGCTCAATCAGCGCACCGCGCTGGAGTTCGGCAAACCTGTCCGAGCCAACCGGGAAGATCTCGTACGTGCGCGGGGTCACCCAGCCCGCCACGCCGGGCGCCGCATCCAGCCGGTAGACATCAACCGGCGGCGCGGGCTCGTCAGGGCGGTTGACCAGCAGCGTGCCCTCCAGCCCGTAGATCTCCATCCGCGGCGCACGCGAGGCGACAACGTTGTAGGTGCCGTCCACAACGGCAAAGGTCGCCTCGCCAAAGTCCAGCAGCAGCAGGTTGTTATCCGGGGCGGTGACCGGGATCTCCAGCCCGTCAAACGGACCGCCACGCGCGCGGCGCACGGGAACCGTGATCCCGGACATCGCGGACACACGCTGCACCGGGCCAAGCACGCCGGTTGCCTGGGTGATCCCGTACACGCCCAGGTCTAGCAGCGCGCCAACCCCGCGCTGGTAGAACCCCGACGGGTTCACCGGCCAGGAGAGGCCCGCGGCGCCGGCGTGCGAGGACTGGACACGGGCAAACGCAACCTTGCCGATGGCGTTGCTGGCAATGAGGTCTCGTGCCCGGATCCACTCGTTTGCCAGCATGTCGGCCGGGGCGGCCACCACGAGCAGCCCCCGGCGATCAGCGAGGTCAAGCAGCCGATCAGCCTCCGCCAGCGTGCCGGTGATGGGCTTCTCGGTGACAAGGTGGCGGCCCGACTCGAGGATCCGCATCGACGTCTCGAAGTGCGCGGGCCCGGGCAGCAGGTTGACAACGGCGTCCAGATCCAGATTGAGCAGGGCGTCTAGGGATGCAACCGCGGTGCCAATC
Source organism: uncultured Chloroflexota bacterium (assembly GCA_903925955.1). Classification (GTDB taxonomy): domain Bacteria; phylum Chloroflexota; class Limnocylindria; order Limnocylindrales; family CSP1-4; genus CAIXZV01. The sequence continues at coordinate 13,497 of CAIYHO010000073.1, read as the reverse complement.
CCGCACGTGTCCGCGACGGATTGCGCCCGCGCAACATCCACGTCCGCGATGGCCGTGATGGCCACCCGATCGCGGATCTTGTGGAGGTTGGGCAGGTAGCCGTAGGTGATTGTGGAGATCATGCCCGCGCCGAGCACTCCCACGCGGAGTTGGCCCCCGCCGGTGTCCGGAGCCGTCACGATGCACCTCCTGAAGTTGGGCTGGCAACCGGCGCGGCATGGCGTCGGTAGTTGGCGTAGTGGACCGCGCCAATGGCCTGCGCAAACTGGGCCACCGTGTACCGGGGACTGTCGCGGAGCTGGCGCATGAGGTTGGTGTTGGCCATCTCGTCGTCGGCAACCTCAAGCTCAAGTCCCGGGGCGATCGAGTGGGCGCCAGCAACCATCAGGTCAAAGCAGGCGCGGCGCTTGACCAGACGGCCAAACAGGATGCGCTGCGCAACCGCGGGGTCAAGCAGCCACTTCGACTCAAGCCACGCCACCGCCATGAACTCGCCGATCTCACGGAAGATCCGATCGACGGCCGGGTGCCCACCGGACTCGGCGCTTGCCATGAGGAACTCCAGGAGGGGCTTGCGCATGTCTGTGGGCTCGGTTGGAACAAACAGACCGGATGGGGAACCCGCAAGCAGGCCGCGTTGGAGCAGCTCCGCAAACAGCGCGGGGTCCTGCTCTGGCAGGTACTTGGCCGCAAGCCGAAAAACCCCGCTCTGGCTGGTGTACTTCTGGAGCGTGCCCGCCAGCCGAGTGTTGAAGTTGTTGACGCTGCGCACGTCGTCGGGCGCAAACGCGCGCTCCGGGTAGCTGCCCAGGTCAATGATGCAGTTGTAGATCTCCAGGGGGATGTCCGGGATCTCGCCGTCCTGGGTCACCCAGCCTGACCCGAGCTCTGTGCCGAGGGTGTGCGCAAAGACGCCATGCCGTATCGACGCCGGGGCCACAACGCCAAGCTCAACCGCGGCGGTAAAGGCGGCCATGGGCCCGTCGTTCACGATGCCCACAACGCCCCCGGGCTTCACAAACGCCCGCAGCTCCTCGTTGAGGCTTGCGAGGCGCCTGAACTCGCCTTCGTAGGCGGGACCCAGGTGGTCACGCATGCCGCGCGTCTTGTAGACCTCGCCTCCGACGATCTTGTCGCGCACGACAACGTCAGGGAAGCAGACACCAATCGCGTCCAAGGCAAACGGCTCGGCGAGGAGCGCCTCCCCGGCAAGCACGGCGGCCTCGATCGTCTCGAGGGACGCCCCGTGCGCAAACGCAGACCTGACCACCTCGGCAACGGCGCCAGTGTTGGACAGGCCGCGCGCCCGGGCGCCGTCAAGCCGCAGCAGGCGGACCAGCAGCACGATGGGGTTGATGATCTGGTCTATGGCGGTGAACGCCGTGGGGAACCAGTCGTACTCGAGGAAGCTGGCAACCTGGCCGTCAACGGCAAGACAGAGCTTGATGTCCGTCCCGCCGATGTCGATGCCGCAGATGGCCGTGCCGGCGAGACCGCTCTGCGACAGGCTGCACAGGTCCGCGATGCCGTCGCGTTCCGCGATGCCGCCGCCCAAACCGCCACGCGACACGCGGACCTCGGGTGGCGCCGCCGCATCCCGCCTGATCACTCGGAACGTGCCCCGGGACGGCGTGCCCTCAACGGAGATCGCCTCGTCCATGCGCTCGGAGACGTTGACGGCGCGGCCGTAGCCGGGCCTGTCGATACGCGCCTCGCTGATGCCAAACTCGTGCTCGACGATGGCCGCCAGCTCAACCCCCTCGCCGTCGTCGCCGGTTGTCGCGAGGCTCAGGCTGCGGCCGCCAACCGTTGAGAGGATGTTGTACACGCCGGCAAGGACGTACTCCACCACCATGGCCCGCTCGTCCGCGGCGAGGGACGCAAACCTCGGCAGCACGAAGGAGTAGACGCGATCGCCCGTGCCGAAGCCCTGGACCGTGGCGGTCAGCCGAAACGATGCCGCCGGGTCCAGCGCCTCGAGGCGCTCGCGGACGGTGCTGATGTAGACGGGCTGGCCGCCCTGCGCGGCATCAACCAGATCGCGGACGGCGGTGCTCATCGTTGGGCTCCGGTCATCGGCCGTCGGGGCCTCACCGCACGGCGAGGCCACGCTCGGCAAACAGCAGTTGGAACTGGGCCATCTCGGCCGGCGAATAGGACGTTGCAACGTCGGCAAACTCGTGGGCCATGCCCATCCGGCGGTACTTCGCGCTTGCGAGCGGGTTGAAGTTCATCAGCTCAACGGGCAGCAACGGGTTGATGTCCGCAATCAGGCCGGCGATTGCCCGGAGGTTCTCGGTGGTTGCCGTGTAGCGCGGGACCAGCGGCACCCGGACAAGGATCCGCCCCGTTCCTCGGAGCGCCTCGTCAAGCCGGCGGAGGTTGGCGAGGATCAGCTCGTTGGACACGCCGGTTGCAACGCGGTGGGCCGCCGGATCCGCCACCTTGAGGTCCACGATGAACAGGTCAATCAGCGGCAGCAGCGGCTCGATGGACGACCACGGCGCGTGGAACGATGACTCAAGCGTGGTTGGCAGGCCCCGGGTCTTGAGCGCGGCCGCGGTGTCACGAACAAAGGCGGCCTGGGCCAGCGGCTCGCCGCCCGAGAAGGTCACCCCTCCGCCGGAGACATCGTGGAAGATGGAATCCTTGGAAACCTCGGCCACAACCTCGTCGGTGGTGATGTCGCGGCCGTCCATGGCCAAGGCGTTGCGCGGGCATGCCTCGATGCAGTCCCCGCACAGCGTGCAGGCGGCGTGGTTGATCTCCACGCCGGTGGGCGCCAGCGTGATCGCCTTGGTGGGACAGACCGTCTCGCAGTGGCCCGATCGGCCGCAAAGGTTCTGAAAGTGCCACAGGGAGATGTCGCGCTCAAGCCCCTCCGGGTTCTGGCACCACCGGCAGCGGAGCGGGCATCCCTTCAGGAAGACCGTGGTGCGGATCCCGGGCCCGTCGTGGACGGAGAACCGCTGGAGGTCAAAGATCCGCCCGGTGGTCACGAGTCTTCGTAGCTGGTCCGGGCAATGATCTCGTTCTGGAGATCCTCGGCAAGCTCGGTGAAGTAGGCGGTGTACCCAGCGACCCGGATGGTGAGGTTGCGGTACTTGTCCGGGTCCTTCTGGGCGGCGATCAGGTCCTCGCGTGTCACCACGTTGAACTGCACATGGTTGATCCGCAGCCTGACAAAGCCCCGGAGCATCGACGAGAACGCCTTTGCCCCCTCCACGGACTTGAACAGCCGCGGCAGGAACTTCATGTTCAGCAGCGTGCCGTTGCTGCCCAGATACGAGTCCACCCGTGCCACGGATGCAAGCAGGGCCGTTGGCCCGTGCCGGTCGCGGCCGTAGACGGCTGACATGCCGCCGTCGGCGAGCGGCGCCTGGGCCTGCCGGCCGTCCGGCGTTGCGCCAACGTTTGCGCCCATCGGGACGTGCGCGCTCACGGTGTAGAGCCCGGTGTGGTACCGGCCGCCGCGGTAGTTTGTGCGGCCCTCAAACAGGCCTGCGAAGTAGTGGACCCACTTGTTGCCAATCTCGTCCACCCACACCACGTCGTTGCCGTACTTGGGCGCCTTGTTGAGGAGGATCTGGCGGAGTTCCTCATCGGTCTGGTAGTTGGTCTGGAGTGCGGCGACAAGACGCGCCTTGTCAACGGTGCCGTCGTCGAAGACCAGCTTCTTCACCGCGGCCAGGCTGTCGGCGACGTTGGCCACCTGGATGACCTGGATGCCCGAGAGGTTGTAGTGGGCGCCACCGCGGGTCACGTCCATGCCGCGGTCAAGACAGTCGTCGATGACCGAGGAGAGGAGCGCCGACGGCAACAGGCGCTGGTGGATCTCCTCAACCTTCTCGCAGGCGTCGATCATCTTCTCGAAGAAGTAGTTGATCTGGACGGCGAAGGCCTTCTCGAGATCCTCAAAGGCTGCAAAGTCCGTGAGGTACCCGGTCTTCGGCCCAAGCTGCGCACCCGTGATGAGGCACTTGCCGTCATTCATCGCCAGCTCAAGCGCCTTCACAAGGTTGAACATCGCGGCGTCCGACCACCCAAGGGTGTTCCCGTGGGTGGTGAGCTCCACGCAGCCAACGATTGCGTAGTTGACCGCGTCAGCCGGGGCGATGCCCTGCGCCTCAAGGGCCGGGATGATGGACTCGTCGTTGAAGACCTGCGGCATCCCCGATCCCAGACCCACCACGCGGGTGCACTCGTCAAGGAGCGCGTCCGGCGTGTGCTCGTGCAGACGGGCCGACAGGTTTGGCTGCGGCAGGAGGATGTGGCCCTGCGCCTCAAGGAACAGGAACGAGAGGTCGTTTGACTCGTCGCGTCCCGCCTCGTCGCGGCCGCCAAGGGCAACGTTGAAGCCAATGGGAAAGCCCGCGAAGAACGACGCCGAGTGCGAGTTGCGCAGGTAGACGATCTGGTTGAACTTCAGCCAGAGCGCCTCGACCAGCTCAAGGGCGCCTGCCCGGTCCAGCCGGCCGGCCTCGATGTCGCCGCGGTAGTACGGGTACAGGTACTGGTCAGCGCGTCCGGGGGAGAACGAGGAGGCGTTGCTCTCAAGGTGTAGCAGCGCAAACAGGAACCACAGCGCTTGGACCGCCTCGTGGAATGTCTCCGCGCCGCCAAGGCTCAGCTTGGTGCAGATCCGGGCGGTCTCGCGCAGGTTTGCCGCCCGCTCCGGCGAGTCTGCTGCCGTGGCCATCTCGCTTGCGAGGTCTGCGTACCGACGCATGAAGTCCATCGCGGCGTCCAGGACGATGAGCACCGAGTTGTAGAACTCGCGCTGGTCCGGCGTGGCGGTGGCAGCCTGTGCCGCAGCCTCTGCCCGGATGCCGGCCGGCCCAAGGCGGATCCACTTGGCCGTGTCCGGACAGATGTGGCCCTGGGCGTGGTCCTTCTGATTGATCTTGACCACCCGGGTGATGGCGTCAAGGAGCGGCCCGTCCTCGGCGCGGAGCGTGTCCTCCAGGGTCTTGCCCTGCCAGTACGGGAGGATCCGCTCGCGGAACGTGGCGGCGTCCTCTGGGCGGACGTTGAACTTGTCCTGGGGCCGCGTGGACATGGCGTCCAGCTCGCGGTCAATCCAGCTGATCCCGGCCTCCGGGAACACAACCCCGGCGCGGACGCCTGTGGTCCGGTTGCCCACAATCAGCTCGTCCGGATCCACGTGGATCTCGATCCGGCGCATCGCCTCGGCGAGCGACAGTGCCCGCTTGACCGCGGCGCTCTCGCCCTCGTGCGCCTGATAGACGTCCGTGATGATCAGCGCCTGCTCAATCGACAAGAACCGCGGCTCGTCCAGCATCCGCTCCTTGAGCGCGCTGATACGCGGCGTGGGCTGGGTCTGTGCCGACGCGGCAACCTGCTCGCTGAAGGGCCGTACAACCAAGGTCATCTACATTGCTCCTAGAGTGACCACAGAGTACCCATCGCCCGGATGTGCCGGAACCCATCTGGATTGCCGGATGGTGGAGAGAACTGACCGGCGGCAGCGATGCGCGCCACGCTAGCGGGGGCTAGCGTCGCTCCTTGCGGTAGGCGCTGGGCGACAGGCCCGCAAGATCGCGGAACACGCGTGAGAAGTACTTGGAGTCCTCGTACCCAACGCGCTGGGCAACGTCGTCCACGGTGAGGGCCTGATCGGCGAGGAGGAGCTTCGCCTTGTCGATGCGGACGATGTTTCGATAGTGCATCGGGGTGACGTGCATCTTCTTCTTGAAGAGCCGGAACAGATAGCTGGGGCTGACGGCAACCTGGCCCGCAAGCTCGTCAATGTCAAAGTCGCGTGCGTAGTGCTCATGGATGTACCCAAGGCACCGTTCCACAAGGGTGCTGGCGTCGCGGGATGGCTCCGAGAAGTGCTGTCGCACCTGGAGGAAGATCGCCTGCAGGTAGCAGGAGATCAGGTCGGGCGAGAACGGGCGGTTGGCCGTGAACTCGTCGTACACCATCTCAAACAGGGATCGCATGGTGCCGTGCTCGTCCATCAGCTTGATCGCGTGATCAAACGATCCCGTGGGCCCGGTGTCCGCCCAGAGGCAGATGATCTCCTGGCGGTGGCGCAGGTCAAGATGTTCGGCGTGCTCCAGCCCTGGCGGATAGACCAACACGTCAAAGCCCAGCACGTCAACGGACTCGTCGCCGGCGTCGATGTTCGCCCTGCCCTCGAGGAAGAAGATCAGCTCGAAGAACGGGTGCGAGTGCTTGCTGAAGTTCCAGATGCGGCTCTTCTCGTCAAACCGCTCGCAGAACTGCAGCGTTGCATGCTCGATGTTTGTGGCCGCGAGGTAGCGGCAGATCGCCTCTCGATCCATCGGCTCGACCGTACTCCGGGAGGGGCTCAGGTGCGCCACCGTACCATGCACCCCGGACCGGTTTCGGCCGTTGCCGGCGCTAGAGGACGACGCGCTCCCCCGTTTCCGCGGCCAGCCTCACGGCCAGCGCAACCTGGGCCGCGCGCAGCCCGTCAAGACCGCTCACCACAGGGCCCGCAGCCTCACCGCGGACAGCGGCGGCAAACCCGGACACGTTGATCTCGTAGAGGTCGCGCCGGTTGGGGATGTCAATCTCGCGCTCGCCCGCCGCGTCACGCAGGACCACGGTGCCGATGGGCTCCTGGGTCATCACGTTGGTGGCGAGGATGGCGCCGTCCTCCCCGATCACGTGGATCCCGGTGGGCGCGTAGGCAACCGTGAACGCGTCGTGCGTCTGCACCAGCACGCCGTTCGCGTAGCGCATCGTGGACATCAGGGCGTCCTCGGCAGCCGCCTCCCAGGACCCCTGCTTGGTGGCGAGGGCCACGAGGTCAACCGGAAGCTCGCCAACGAGCGGGTTGATGACCGCGGCGTCATGACACGTCACATCCAGCGCCACACCGCCGCCGGCCTTGCTGGCCAGACGCCAGCCCTGCAGCCTCGGCGGCAGCATCACGGCGTGGAAGACCCGGATTGACAGGAGCCGCCCGATGGCCCCGGCATGGACCAGCTCCCGGATGGTCCGGTGCGTGTCGCAGCCGGGAAGGTGGTGGTTGGTTCCCAGGACCACGCCCGCCGCCGCGCAGGCGTCGATCATCTGCTGGCCATCCTCAACGGACAGGGCCAGCGGCTTCTCGCAGAGGACGTGCTTGCCGGCGGCGGCCGCCAGCAGCGTGTGCTCGCGGTGGAACTCGTTCTTCGTGCTGATGTAGACCGCGTCCACATCGTCACGCGCAACAAGCTCCTCAACCGAGCCCGACGCGGGGATGTCGTTCTTTGCGGCGTACGTTGCCGCCCATTCCGGGGTGGGGTCGCCCACGGCGGCAACCACGTGGCCCGTCCGGCGCATCGCCGGGATCATGCGCGTGGCGGCGACGTCACTCGCGCCGATCAGTCCCCAACGGAGTGCGGGCATCAAGTTTCTCCCTGGTGGTGCTTGGTTGCCGGAACGGTCAGACAAGCTTGCCTGCACGCATGATTGCCGCCCCCTTCTCGCCAACCATGATCGAGGGCGCCTGGGTGTTCCCGGAGATCAGCGTGGGCATGATGGATGCGTCGATGACGCGCAGCCCGCCCATGCCGTGCACGCGCAGCTGGGTGTCCACCACGGCCATCGGGTCGCTGCCCATCTTGCACGAGCCAACCGGGTGGTAGTCCGTCTTGGACCACTGCTTGATGTACTCGCGGACACCCTGCTCGGTCTTGACGTCCTTGCCGGGCAGGCGCTCGCTGCGGATCAGGTCCTTGAAGGCCGGGGCGTTGAGGATCTCGCGGCCGCGCTCAAACCCCTCCATGGAGATCTTCCAGTCGTACGGGTCCTGGAGGAACGCCGGGTCGATGGCGGGCTCGGCCATCGGGTCCGCCGACCGCAAGGTGACCGATCCGATGCTGCGGGGCCGCAGGTTGCACGAGTTGATGGTGACGCCGTGGCCCTTGATCTTCATCCGGCCGTGATCAACAACATAGGCCGGGAGGCAGTGGATCTGGATGTCGGGCGAGCGGACGTCGCTTGAGGAGCGCAGGAAGGCGCCGGCCTCCGCCACGCACGCGGTCACCGGCCCCGTCTTGTAGAGCAGGTACTGGACCCCGTGGCGCACCGCCTTGTCCCAGCGGTCCTCGCCGTTGTAGCTCACAGGGGCCGTCTCCGCCGTGAGGTACACGTCCATGTGGTCCTGGAAGTTCTTGCCCACGCCCGGCAGGTCGTGCGCCACATCAATGCCCAGCGCGCGCAGCTCATCGGCGGGCCCGATACCCGAGAGGAGCAGCAGGCGCGGCGAGTTGACGGCGCCGCCTGAGAGCACAACCTCGCCGCCTGCCTCAACGCGGGCTTCGGTTGGCTTGCCGTTGTGCAGATACTGGACACCCACCGCCCGGCCGCCTTCAACCAGCACCCGCGTTGTGGTGGCGTGGGTCTCCACGGTCAGGTTCTTGCGATCGCGGGCGGGCCGGAGGAAGGCCGTGGCCGAGCTCTCGCGCCGCACGTTCCGCTGCGTGACGTCGTAGTACCCCACGCCGTCCTGCTCCGCCCCGTTGAAGTCATGCGTGAACGGGACCCCAAGGGTCTGCACGGAGCGCACAAACCCCTTGGAGATGGGGTTGTGCGAGACCTGCTCGGTGACGTTGAGCGGACCGCCGGTGCCGTGGAACTCGTTGGCCAGCCGCTCGTTGTTCTCAGACTTGCGGAAGTACGGCAGGACGCCGTCGTAGCCCCAGCCCTCGTTGCCCAGATCGCGCCACTCGTCGTAGTCCAGGCGATGGCCGCGGATGTAGATCATCGCGTTGATGGACGTGCTGCCGCCAAGGGTGCGGCCCTGCGGGTAGTGCATCCGCCGGTTGTTGAGCTGGGGCTGCTCAACCGTGGAGAAGCCCCAGTTGACATCCGGGCTGGTGAGCTTGGTGAAGCCTGCGGGCATGTGGATGAGCGGGTTGTTGTCGGGCCCGCCCGCCTCAAGCAGGAGGACGCGGTTGGCGGCCTCCTCGCTCAGACGCGAGGCCACCACGCAGCCGGCGGCGCCGGCTCCAACGACGATATGGGTATAGCGCTGGCTCATCCGATGCCTCCGGGGACGCGGTGCGGGGTTACGCAGGGAAGAACGATGGACGGATCAGAACGGTCAGTTGAAGTTGGCCTTCTCGGCCACACGAAGCGCCTGTGCAGCGATGGTCAGCGCCGGGTTCTGGGCGCCGGACGACGGCATGAACGACGCGTCCATCACGTAGAGGTTGTCAACGTCGTGCGTCCTGCAGAGCGGGTCCAGGACCGAGGTGGCCGGGTCATCGCCAAAGCGGAGCGTGCCGCACTGATGGGCGATCATCCCGTAGTCGAAGGCGCGCGACTGGATCAGCGGGTAGCCCGCCCTCCGCATCGCCGACGAGAGGGCCTTGACGAGCTTCTTGTGCCCAATCGTGTTGTTGGGCTGCCAGCGCATCACGATCCTCCCGGACGCGTCCAGGGTGACGCGGTTGTCGGGATCCGGCAGGTCCTCGGACATGGCGAGCCAATCGATGCTGCGACCCGCAACCTCGGCCAGCGCACGCTGCGGCACAAACGGCACGGACATGGCCAGCATGCCGGGCTGCAGCTTGCCAAGCATCTGGGCGTTGCCCAGCGGCAGGTGGGACTTGCCGTCGCCCAGATACCAGTCGTTCATGGCGAGCGTCTTCTGGAAGACGACGGGATTGCGCTTGGGGCCAACGGCCATGAGCGCGGTGTTCTGGTGCTTCATGAGCCCTCGCCCAACGAGGCCTGACGAATTGGCGAGACCGCGAGGATGGCGATCGGTCGCCGAGCGGAGGAGCATCGCGGCCGAGTTGATTGCGCTGGTCGCAAGCACGTAGGTCTTGGCCACCACGACGCGGCGCTGGCCGTTGTGGTCAATCTCGATGCCGGTGATCCTGCGCCCGGTTGGGTCAGTCCGCAGGAGCAGGGCCCGGGCGTTTGTCATGAGGCTGACGTCGTCCGACTCGAGGGCCGGGGTGACGGCGCACGTCTCGGCGTCACTCTTGGCCAGGAGCTGGCACGGGAAGCCGTCACACGTGGCGCACCGAACGCACGCGCCGCCCTCGCGGATGTCGATCCCAAGCTGCATTGGATAGGGGTGCAGCCCCTGTCCCGCGAGGTTGTCGGCAAGCTCCGCAATCACCGGCTCGTGAGCGACGGGCGGGAACGGATAGGGCGTGGAGCGGGGCGGCTCGGTTGGGTCGAGGTCCGCGGAGCCATGCACCGCGAACATGCGCTCCGCCTGCCCGTAGTACGGCTCAAGATCCTCGTAGGTGATGGGCCACGCGGGTGACACGCCCTCGCCCGTCTCGATCACCCCAAAGTCCTGGCGGCGCAGACGCGGCAACGCCGCTCCGTAGGACTTGGTGTTGCCGCCAACCCCGTAGAAGATCCCCGGTCGGAACGGCCGTCCGCGCCCGTCGAGAAACTCCTCAGTGGTCTTGTACCGCAGGTCAGCGAAGACCGCCGTTGGGCTCCAGTTCTCGGGCTCGCGCGGCAGATAGCCACCGCGCTCGATGATCAGCACCTTGGCGCCGCGGTTGCGCAGGGCGTAGGCCAGCGTGCCCCCGCCCATACCGCTGCCAATGATGGCGATATCGGTGGTGATGATGGATCCATCGGTCTGCGAGGTCATGGCGCGTAAGCCTTTCACCAAACCGGTTGCGGTCCGCGGTCTGGGCGCGGGCCGAGGTACGCAAAGAAGGGGGGACGGGAGTGACGCAACGCTGGCGACGGTTGTCACCGTAGTGCGAGGGGGCCGCGCGCGCCACTACCTCTGGTCGCTGAATGGTGGACCAAAGTGACCGCGCCGCCATCGCGAGGCAAACAAAAACCGGACGGGCACATCGGCACCCGCCCGGTCAGAGGTGAGAGGTTAGACGGCTTCGCGCCGGCGCTTCCGCCCGTAGCTGTCCAGCCACAGGATGGACACGATGATCACGCCCAGGAGTCCCTGCGGCAGGTACGAGACCAGCGAGTCAATCCGGAGCATCTGGAACGCGTTGGTCAGAAGACCCAGCAGGATCAGCCCAATCGCGGACTTGATTGCGCCGCCCACGCCGCCGGCCACCGAGGTGCCGCCCACAACAACCGCGCAGACGACGTACAGGGGCGTGTTGTCGCCGGCGATAGAGCTTGCCGAGTTGAGCTGCGATGCCAGCATGATGCCGGCCAGGCTCGCGGTAAACGCGCAGATGAGGTACGTGGCCGCCTTGGTCCGCAACACGTTGATGCCGGAGTACTTGGCAACATCGTAATCGCCACCCACGGCGTACACGTTCCGCCCAAACGACGTTGTCCGCAGCATCCAGTAGATGGCGCCCACCACCACGAGCATGAACACCACGAGGATTGGCACCGGCCCCAGGATCTCAAAGTTTGCAATGTTTGCGAAATCCTGAACCGAGCTTGTGACGGGATGCGCGTTGGTGAGGTGCTGGCCAATGCCGGTGAGGGCGATGCCCATGCCCAGCGTGATGATGAACGGCTCCGCCTTCTGGTACACCGAGATGAACGCGTTGATCGCGCCAACCACGAGGCCAAGCAGGAGCGTGAGCAGGATCGCGGCGGGTATCGGCACGCCGCCGTTGATCATCTGGAGGACGACCACGCCCGCGAGCGCCATCATCCCGCCGATGGAGAGATCCACGCCTGCCGCGATCAGGACCACGGTCTCGCCCATGGCAAGGATCAGGACGATGGAGCTTGACTTCAGGAGGTCGATGAAGTTGGGCTGGGAGAAGAACTGCGAGTTGGTGGCCGGGAACAGGTTGAACACGGCCATCGCGATCAGCACCAGAAGGATCGCGAGGAACGCCTTCTGCAGGGCGAGGACCGATTTCAGGGATCGAGTGACGTCACGCATGGCTACTTGCTCACCGAGTTCTGCTTCGCGGTGTCCAGCCAGATGGCCAGGATCAGGATCACGCCTCTGAGCATGAACTGGACGTACGACGAGACTTCCCAGAGGTTGAGGCAGTTGTTGAGCAAGATCAGCAGCAGTGCGCCGAAGACCGTCCAGAGGACGCTCCCTCGCCCGCCGATCAACGCGGTCCCGCCCACCACAACCGCGAGGATCGCCTGCGTCATCCACGGGCCTCCCATCGTTGGGTCAGCAAGGGTCACGCGCGACACGAGGACCACGGCCCCGATGGCCGACATCAGCCCGGAGACCCCGTAGATCAGCACGATTGAGCGACTGATCGGGATGCCGGCTAGTCGCGCGGCCACCTTGTTGCCGCCGGTGAGCACAACCGCCCGCCCCATATACGTGCGGCGCTCGATGGTGTAGAGGATCCCCAGCGCAACGATGAACATGATCGCGGACACCGACAGGGGTCCGAACCCGCCCGAGTTGATCGCATTGAAGATTGAGATGTCTGACGACGAGTAGGTGAGGAACTGCGTCACACCCTGCGTGTACATCAGGGCCACCGCGCCAAACACCAGGCTCATGCCGTAGGTGATGAAGAGCGACTCAGCCTGCGTGAGGGCTCCGGAGGTGAGGATCAGCGCGCTGTTGAGGAGCCCGCATCCAAGGCCAACCGAGAGGCCGATCAGGATGGCGGGACCCTGGCCCACCTTGTCGATCAGCGTGACCGTGACCACGGCCACAAGCGAGATGATGCCGCCGATGGAGAGGTCAATGAACCCCGCCATGATGACGAACGTCATCCCGAGGGCGGCAAAGATCAGGACGCCAAACTGGCGGACGATGTTGTCAAGGTTCTCGGTGGTGAGGAACTTTGGCTCCCGCACCGAGGTGACAATTGCCAGGACGGCGATTGCCACAAAGATGGGGTTGTTCTTCAGGAAGGCGAAGATGGCCTGCAGGGTGGTCCGGCCCTCAGCGGGCTTGGTGGCTGCGCTCATGCGAACTCGAAGGCCTTCGCCATGATCTCGTCCGCCGACGCCACGGCCGGATCAAACTCGCCGTTTATCCGGCCATCACAGATGGTGTTGACCCGGTTGCTCATGTGGAGGACCTCCGGGAGCTCAGACGAGATCAGAATGATCGAACCCCCATCCTCAACAATCTTCTTCATCAGCAGGTAGATCTCGTACTTGGCGCCCACGTCGATGCCCTTGGTGGGCTCGTCCAGGATCAGGACCCGCGGATGCATCTCGAGCCACCGGCCAAGGATTGCCTTCTGCTGGTTGCCGCCGGACAGCGACCGGATCCTCGTTCTGCTCGTTGGGGTCTTGATGCTGAGCGCCGTGATGTGGCGATCAGCCACCGCGGCTTCCTCCTTGGCATCAATGAAGCCGCTCTTGGCCAGCCGGGCCAGCACCGCAAGCGAGATGTTCTGCTCCACGGAAAAGCCGAGCAGGAGGCCCTGGAGTTTGCGGTCCTCGGGCACCATGGCGATGCCGAGGTTGATGGCGTCCTTGGGGTTGTGGATCTCAACCGGCTTGCCGTCGAGGTAGACGCTCTTCTTGGCAACCTTGTCAGCCCCGAAGAGGGCCCGCACCAGCTCCGTGCGGCCGGATCCCACCAGGCCCACCAGGCCCAGGATCTCGCCCTTG
>CAIYHO010000072.1 GCA_903925955.1 uncultured Chloroflexota bacterium | reverse complement strand
GCCCTCGACTGATCGCCCCGGCTTCGTTCCCTCGACGCCGCCATCTGACGCCGCTCGGGCCGAGCGTCGACGCTGCTCTGGTAGTCTCTCGCGCGGAGAGGTGTCCGAGTGGTTGATGGTGCCGCTCTCGAAAAGCGGTGTGCGCAAGCACCGTGGTTTCGAATCCCACCCTCTCCGCCACCCCCGCGGGAACCGGGCGATCAACGTGGTCGATCGTGCGCCCGGGGCGGTGGCGGTCGCCCGCGGAGAGGTCGCCTAGTGGCCTAGGGCGCCGCACTGGAAATGCGGTATGGGGCAACCCATCGCGGGTTCAAATCCCGCCCTCTCCGCCAGTTCTCTCAGAGCGTCGGCGTTCCCGAGTGCCGGCGGTGTCCGCGGCGTTGAGGGCCGGGTCCCGCGCAGCGGCGACGCGCGAACTGTGTCAGGTCCGGAAGGAAGCAGCACAAAGCGAAGGTCGCCGGGTGCCGCGGATCGGCCTGGCCTGAGCCGCGGACACCGCCGGCCCCCGGGCCCGTTGGACGTAGCCCCATCTTCCCGCCCCCCCCGCCTCGTGCCGCAGGAGCAACCGATGACGTCGGCGATGCCCCATCAGGCCCTCTACCGCCGATGGCGAGCCCAGACGTTCTCTGAGATCGTCGGGCAGGAGGCGGTCGTCTCCACGCTGCGCAACGCCGTCCTGACCGGGCGGGTGTCGCACGCGATGCTGTTCACCGGCCCGCGCGGAACGGGCAAGACGTCGCTGGCCCGGATCTTGGCCAAGGCGCTCAACTGCCAGGACCTTGGCCCCACCGCGGACCCCTGTGACCGATGCGGCCCCTGCGTGTCAATCCGTGAAGGCCGCGCGATGGATCTGGTGGAGATCGACGCCGCATCAAACCGCGGCATCGACACCATCCGGGAGTTGCGCGAGCGCATCGCCTACGCGCCTGCTGAGCTGCGCCGGAAGGTCTACATCCTCGATGAGGCGCACCAGATCACCAAGGAAGGCTGGAACGCGCTCCTCAAATCGCTGGAAGAACCGCCGGACTTTGTCGTCTTCATGTTCGCCTCGACACACCCGCAGGACTTCCCCCCGGCAATCCTGTCGCGCCTACAGCGGTTTGATGTCCGCAAGCTCACGGTGGCCGAGATCACCGGCAAGCTTGAGCGGATCCTCTCGTCAGATGGGCGCATGGTTGAGCCCGAGGCGATCCGGATCATTGCGCGCCTGGCCGCGGGCGGGATGCGCGACGCCGAGTCGATCCTGGACCAGCTGCTCTCGTCCACCTCGGACGCCATCGACGCCTCTACGGTCCGCGACCTTCTGGGCCTCGCGGACGGTGAGGCTGTCCGCAACTTCCTCGTGGCCCTCGTGGCGGGCGACGCCGCCGCGGGCATCGGGACTCTCGACCGGCTGGAGGAGCGCGGCCGGGATCTTCGCGTCTTCCTGGATCAGGCGGTCGAGGCGTTGCGCGAGCGGATGTTGGCCGACCTCGGCGACGGCAAGCCGCCCAGCCCTGCGGTCATCGATGCGGCGCGCAGGCTCGCTGCCATTGATCCCCAGCGGCTTGGTTCTGGTGGCCTGCGCCTCCAGCTGGAGCTGACGCTGTTTGCCATTGCCGGATCACCGGCTGCGGCGGCCGCCATGTCGGTGCCCGTGGCGGCGGCAGTCGCGGCGCCCGCAGCGCTGCCCGCGCCATCCCCCAAGCCGCCCGCAGCCATTGCGGCCGAACCGCCCGCCGAGACCGCCGAGCCGCCCGCGGCCGAACCGCCCGCGGCCGAGCCGCCCGCGCCAGTTGCAGTCCTCACGGCAACTTCCGTGCCCGTTCCGGTCCCCACGCCGCCTGTGGCGCCGGTCACGCCCGAGGAGGACCTTGAGCGCCTCCGCCAGGGCTGGGGCGAAGTCGTCGCGATCATCGGCGCCAACCCTGCCATTCGGGCACTCATCGTGGCGTGTCGCCCGGTGTCAGTGGAGGGCAACGTCGTCACCCTCGGCTTTCCGGAGGAGCAGGGGTTCCTCAAGGATGTCGCCGAGCGGCGCAAGCCCAACCTCGAGGAGGGCATCGGCGAGTTTCTGGGCCGCTCGGTTGGCGTGCGCTGTGTCGCCACAAACCTCGATCTGGTGCCACCGGTCCCGGTTGGCGACGATGAGGCGCGCATCCTTGCAGAGGCCAAGAGGATCTTTGCCGACGACTTCGCGGACGTGGCCGACGTCAGCTGACCGCCCGGGGTCTACCATCCAAGACGTTCATCACGAACCGCCTCACAACGACAGACCGGAGGACCCGCACGCATGGGCATGAACCCTCAGAAGATGCTTCTGCAGATGCAGCAGCAGATGGCGCGGATCCAGGAGGAGCTTGAGACCACCACAGTGGAGGCGAGTGCCGGCGGCGGCGTCGTCAAGGCCACCGTGACGGGCAAGCGAGCCCTCGTGGGCCTCGTGATCGACAGGTCGGCAGTGGACCCCGACGACGTGGAGATGCTGCAGGACCTCGTGATGACGGCGGTCAACGAGGGCCTGAAGGCGGCTCAGGCGCTTGAAGAGCAGCGAATGGGCGCCGTGACCGCGGGCCTGCGCATCCCAGGCATGTTCTAGGCTCCCGTCCATGGCATCGCACGTCATCGAGCCTGTCGCCCGTTTGGTGGAGGCGTTTGCACGGCTCCCCGGCATTGGGCCCAAGACCGCCCAGCGCCTCACGTACCACTTGCTCCGGGCGCCCGATGCGGAGGCGCGCACCTTGGCGCGTGCCCTCATTGCGGTCCGGGACGAGGTTGTCTTCTGCGAGCGGTGCTTCAACATCAGCGACGCCCCACTCTGTGCAATCTGCCGGGACCCCGCGCGCGATGACGGCCACATGTGCGTGGTGGAGGAGCCGCTTGACGTGCTCGCCATAGAGCGCACGGGCGAGTTCCGCGGCCGATACCACGTCCTCCATGGGGCCATCAGCCCCATCGACGGCATCGGCCCCGATCGCTTGCGCGTTCGCGAGCTCATCGCCAGGGCTGACGAAGCGGTTGCAGCCGGCTCGCCCATCAGCGAGGTGATCATGGCTACCAACCCAACGCTTGAGGGCGAGGCAACAGCGATGTACCTGGGCGAGCTCCTCGAGGGCAAGGTTGGCAGCGTGACGCGCATTGCGCGCGGACTCCCCGTCGGTGGCGATCTGGAGTACGCCGACGATGTGACCCTCATCCGGGCGCTCCAGGGAAGACGGGCCCTCTGATGCGCGAACTCGTCTTCGAGCTGTTGTTGCGTCTGGTCAAGCCGTTCGGCGCCGTCCTTGTGGGCGCCGTGGTCTGGCTTATCGCGATCGGCCCTGTCGGCGCTCACGGCTCAGCCGAACTCGCAATCCTGTGCTGGTTGGCTGGCGGAGCGTTTGTGATGCTGGTGGCTGAGGGGCCCATCTGATCCCAGCCCAAGGCTGGCGACGCGCTTGCGCAGATCCGTTTGACAAGGCTGGCCAACGCACCCTAATATGCCGCCTCGCGCCTCACAAATCCGAGGCACGCCGGTCAGCCACAACGGTGGTGACCACCCGACACCCCGCTTGACACGGGGAGCGAACTGCGGCATTATGCGCAGTCCGCGCTCCGGGCGGTGCAAGGCCGGGCGCAGCACCTTAACAACTGAAGAGTGGTAGGAACTTCAGCACGAGAACGTGCCTGGACCAAGCTTGAGATTTGACTCAGCCGCAAGGTTGAGTTTCACGGAGAGTTTGATCCTGGCTCAGGATAAACGCTGGCGGCGTGCATGAGACATGCAAGTCGAACGATCGAGCTTGCTCGATAGTGGCGAACGGCTGAGTAACGCGTAGGTGACCTGCCCCGAAGTGGGGGATAACTGCCCGAAAGGGTGGCTAATACCGCATGTGGCGACGTGTTCGTTCACGTCATCAAAGCCGCAAGGCGCTTCGGGAGGGGCCTGCGTCCGATTAGCTCGTTGGTGGGGTAACGGCTCACCAAGGCGACGATCGGTAGGTGGTCTGAGAGGACGATCACCCAGACTGGGACTG
>CAIYHO010000071.1 GCA_903925955.1 uncultured Chloroflexota bacterium | reverse complement strand
TGGGCGCCCGCTGCTGGCCGAAGCCGAGATTGACTACGAGGCGGAGCTCTCCGTGGTCTGCGCCCGTGACCGCGACGGGCGGGTCTTGGCGTTCCCGGTGGCGCGCAACGTGCACGACGCGGGCGTGCTGGCCGAGACCGTGGCGCCCGCGCCCATTGACCCGCTGGTGGCCGCCGCCGCGTGCTCCATTGCCGCCGCGGTTGCCCGCGGGCTGGACGCGGTGGGGGTGATCACCGTGGAGCTGTTTGCGCTGCGCGGCGGCGGGCTGATGATCAACGAGCTTGCCCCCCGGGTGCACAACAGTGGCCACTGGACCATCGAGGGCGCTGCCACGTCGCAGTTTGAGCAGCACCTGCGCGCCATCCTGGGGCTGCCGCTGGGCTCTGCGGCACCGCACGGGTCAGCCGCGATGGTGAACCTGCTTGGGACCGGGCCTGATCGCCCGGCTCGCCTTGGCGGGCTTGAGGTTGCGCTTGCGGACCCGCGCGTCAAGGTCCACGTCTACGGCAAGCGCCAAGTGTTTGACCGGCGCAAGATGGGGCATATCACCGTGGCCGGCGTCAACGACGATTCGGCCCTTGCGCGGGCTCGCCAGGCGCGGGCCGCGCTCCACTGGAAGGACTGACACCATGGGCGAGACGGCTGGTCCGGCGCCGAAGGTTGGCATCGTCGGTGGAAGCCGGTCAGACTTCCCCATCCTTGAGCGCACCCGCGAGGTGCTTGAGGAGCTGGGCGTCCCCTGCGAGCTGCGGGTGGTGTCCGCGCACCGGACGCCGGACCACCTCTTCCTCTACGCCGAGACGGCTGGCGCGCGCGGGATCCGGGTGATTGTGGCGGGGGCCGGCGGCGCCGCGCACCTGCCGGGGATGCTGGCCGCGAAAACACTGCTCCCGGTGATTGGCGTGCCCATTCCCACGCAGCACCTTGGCGGGCTGGACTCGCTGCTCTCCATTGTCCAGATGCCGCGGGGGATCCCGGTGGCCACGGTGGCCATCGGCAACGGGGAGAACGCGGCGCTGCTGGCGGCGCAGATCCTGGCCTTGTCGGATCCCGTGTTGGCGGAGGCGCTTCGGACGCGACGCGACGAGCAGACCGATGCGGTCCTTGAGGATCCCTCAAACGAGGATCCGCTGGTCTAAGACTGCGGCTCGGGCGCCGCTGCGGCGCGCCGGCGCCCCGCCCCTGCGGCCCGCCCCGCCGCAATCACGGGGCGCGTCTGGGGCAGCCAGCTCGGGCGCCCTTGTGGTGCCGCTGCTCACGCCGTGGGTCATCGGGCGCACGCCAGCATCCGGTGGATCACCCCGTGAGCCATTCGTGCCCGGGAGGCCGTTTGGGCTTCGTGTCGAGACGTAGATGACCCACCCGGTGGCGTCCTGCGCCCGATGACTCACCCGGTGAGCCAGCGGTTGGCCGCCGCCCGTTCAGACCGCCGGCGGCGCGCCGGGGTCCCGCCCCTGCGGCCCGTCCCGCCCTAATCCCGGGGCGTATGCACCCCATGTTTGGCCCCGGCGCATAGGTGCGCACAAGCGCCTTTGCCGCCATCCCGGATCGGTTGACGGTGCCTGGGGACGGTCCCCGGATCGCCCGTATCGCGCGCCGCAGTCAACGCATGTTTGCGGGGGCGGACTTCGGGCTGTTCGCGGGCTGCTTCTGGGGCCAGCGGCGGCGTAGGCCCGGCGCTAGGCCCGTCCATCGCCTGTGGCCAACCATGGAGTGCATACGCGTGTGCTTTGGCCCCGGCCGCCCGTTCAGATCGCCGGCGTCGCGGACCCGGCGCATCGGCCCCGGCCGCCCGTTCAGACCGCCGGCGTCGCGGACCCGGCGCATCGGCCCCGGCCGCCCGTTCAGACCGCCGGCGGTGCCCCCGTCGGAGCGCCCGCCAAGACCATGCGCACCCCTGCGCGGCGACGTTCTGCCAGATGCGCCGCCACGTCCACGGCGGTCTTGAGCGCCACCATCACCACCATCGCCCAGATCGGCGCCCCAAGGAAGGCCACCGCAAACGCGCCGAAGATGATGGTCAGGTGGAGGACCACCACGCGGACGTACGGCGCCGCCATCTCGGCCGAGGGCGTGGACGCCCGGTATTCGCCGCCGCCCAGCCAGTTGAAGACAAACGACGCCCCGTGGCTCAGCAGCAGCGGCACGCCCATCACCAGGACGACGCCTGCGTCCGGGCCCATGGGGGCGAAGGGGTCCCCGCCGCCGAAGCCCGCAAACATCGCCGGCAGTGCCAACCACACAAACACCCCGTGGATCGCCCAGAACATGCCGTAGTGCACGCAGAAGAACGGCACGAGGAAGAGGCGCTCCAGCCCGCCAACCCGGGACGCCGTTGCCGCCGCAACCGCCGAGCTCAGAACGCTGGTGCCTGACGCGGTGGCAATCCGCCCAATGGCAAACAGCCCAACCACGCCGTTCTCCAGCCAGTACGTGGCCACAATCGTGGCGAGGTCCCAGCCCAAGAACAGCACGCCCACAAGCGGGATGGCGTTGACGACGAGCAAGGAACCCATGGCCAGGGGCGAGGCATGGGAGGCGCGCTGGAGGGTGAACAACTGCTGCATGGCCAAAGCGTAACCGGGGGTGCAATGGGCCACGCAGCAGCCTGACGCTAGACTCAACCCGTGGACGACGAGCGCTGGCAGCCAGGCATGCCCGTCCTGGACCGTCAGGAGGTTCGGGAGGCCCCAGCGCAGGGGGCTG
>CAIYHO010000070.1 GCA_903925955.1 uncultured Chloroflexota bacterium | reverse complement strand
GGGCCGCCATGGCACGCGCCTTCGCGGACATCCCCATCGTTGCCGCCACGCACTGGCGGATTGCCTACCGGCCGGCGCAGGCCCGCGCGGCGGCCATTGAGGCCGGTCGTGCGGCGATGCGTCTTGTCGCCCCGCACGACGCCCTTGCTGCGTTTGAGATGGGCCTTGGCCTATCCGTCGCGCCGGCCGCCACCGCCGCTGATGGCCCTGACTCGCCCGCAATGCTCGCCCAGCAGGCTGCCGAGGCCGCGTACGCCTCGATGCGCCCGTCACGTGCAGTTGCATGGGCGGAGAGCGCGTTGTCGGTGATTGGCGAGCGCACGGAACGGCTCTCCTGGGCAACGCTTGAGTCGCGGCTTGGGCGGTATCGGCTAGCTGCCGGCGATGCTGCGGGTGCCACTGCCGCGTTCCGGCGCGCGGTGGAGAGCGCCCCGTCGAAGCCCACCGTGGAGCTTGCGCGGATCCTTGCGCTGCTGGCACAGGAGCGGATGATCGCAGGCTCCTTTTGTGAGGCGGAGAAGGCCGCAAGCAGAGCTCTCGCCGTCGCCGCTGCCGTGGGCGATGCCGCCGAGCCGGAGGCGCTGCACGCGCGCACGACGCTGGCCGTTGTTCACGGCTGGGGTGATCAGCCGGAGAGGGCGCTGCCGCTGCTGCGCGAGGTCCTTGACCGGACGCGCGAGCTGGGTCTGGCGGAAGAGCGCTGGCGTGCAACCGCCAACCTCACCGCGGTCTTGGAGTTGTTGGGCCGCCCCGCCGAAGCCGTTGAGGAGACGTTTGCGGCCATTGCCTGGGCCCGTGAAAACGATCTCGACGCCGTGTACGGCAGCCTCCTTGCAAGCAACGTGGCGGGCGTGCTCTTGGAGATTGGCCGCTGGCATGAGGCGCGAGAGCTGAGCCTGCGCGCGTTTGACTGGAGTCCAGCGGGGGTCCCGTTTGTCAACGCGGTCCTGAACCTCGCCATCATCGAGATCGAGGCGGAGGCGGGCGAGGAGGCGGGCCGTCTTCTGGGCCGGATCCTCGTGGAGCTTGAGAGCGGCGGCGACCTTCAGTTCGCCATTCCGGCCTACATGGCCACAGCGTCCTATGCCCTCTGGAGTGGCGACCTCACCGATGCGCGCCGTGCGGCTGAACGCGGCTGGGCGCGTCTGGCGGACACCGAGGACTGGGTCCTGGTGGCGCGGATGGCGGCCTCGGCGATGGAGGTGGAGGCCGCCGTGGTCACAAACGCGCTTGAGCGGAGGCGGATTGGCGATGTGGCCGCAGCCCGGGAGCGCGCAAACGCGATGTTGGCCCAGGCCGAGCGCGCTGTTGCGCGCACCCGAGACTCAGCGACCGGCTTGGGAACCAGTGAGCCCGAGGCATGTCTGGCGCAGGCACGCGCCTTCCACGCCCGGCTCCACGGCCGTGACGATCCCGCAATCTGGGCTGCGGTGGCAGACCGCTGGCACGCCGTGGGGGATCCATACCGCGAGGCCCGGGCCCGATGGCGCCAGGCCGAGGCGTTTCTTGGGGGCGCAATTGCCGGCCCCGGTGGCGCCCGCGACCGAACCGATGCCCGGCTGGTCCGTGCCGATGCGCGCGAGCCGCTGCAGACGGCGGTGGATTTGGCCATGGGCCTTGGCGCGCGTCCGCTGCTGCGCAGGCTTTCGGAGCTTGGGCGACGGGCGCTGATCCAGCTGCCACCCGAGGTTGACGAGCTGCTGGCCAGGCCTGCCCCGCCTCCCCGCGTGATCCGGGCCGTGGAGCCGGAGCCCGTGGACGACACGGCGCGCCTGCACCAGCGCGCGGCAACCGTGCCCGCGATGACCCCCGTCGCGCCGCCTGACACGTTTGGCCTGTCGCGGCGTGAGCTTGAGGTGCTGGCGCTGATTGCCCAGGGTCGGACCAACCGCGAGATTGGCGACCGCCTGTTCATCAGCCAGAAGACGGTTGGCGTCCACGTGGGCAACATCCTGTCCAAGCTGGGCGTGTCGGGTCGTGTGGAGGCGGCGTCCGTGGCCATCCGGCTGGGGCTCGAGTCCGCCGGGGGTACGGGAGCGCCGAAGGGCCGCTAGGCTCGCGGCGGCACGTCTGGCCTGCATTGGGTAGATTCGGGCCATTCCACGCTGCTCGCCCTGAGGTCTTCATGCGCCGCACCTTGCTCCTCCTTGCCGTCGCCGCCCTTGCCCTGACCACGGCCGGATGTTTCCCCACGTCCGCGGCCTGGACGTTTGCTCCGCCCACGCCCGCCCCCGCCGTCACGCCCGCGCCGTCCGGCGCCGCCAGCGCAGCCCCGAGTGATGCCGCCAGCGCCGCGCCGTCGGCTGACGCCTCGGCCATCACCGTCTCCGCGGTCAACGTCGCGTTTGAGCAGACGGAGATCGCCGCGCCTGCCGACACCAAGTTCACGATCGCGTTTGACAACAAGGACGCTGGCATCCCGCACAACATCGCCATCAAGGACTCCATGAGCATGGAGAGGTTCAAGGGCGACCTTGTCACCGGGCCCATTCAGGCCACCTACACGGTGGATCCGCTGCCGGCCGGTGACTACACCTTCGTGTGCTCCGTCCACCCCAACATGACGGGCAAGCTCAAGGTGGGCGGCTGACGTCATGACGCCCCGGGTTGACGAGGTCTGCTACCGCGACAGCTACGCGCGGGCCCTCGAGACCCGGGTGCTCGCTGTCTCGGACGCGGACGGCAGGCCGCTTGTCGTCCTGGGCGCCACCACGTTCTATCCCGGCGGCGGCGGCCAGCCGTCGGACCGCGGCGTCATCCTGCGTACCGCGGATGGCCGCAGCTGGACCGTGGCCGCGGCCCGCAAGGTGGGCGGCGAGATTGTCCACGAGCTCGTCGTGCCCGCCGATGGCGAGGGCGACGGCGAGCTGCCCAAAGCCGGCGACCTCGTCAGCATTGACCTCGAGTGGGCCCGCCGCTACGCGCTGATGCGCACCCACACGGCGCTCCACGCGCTGTGCGGCGTGGTCTGGCGCGACTACGGGGCCCTGGTCACGGGCGGCAACATGGAGCCCGGCACCGGGCGCATGGACTTTGAGTTTGAGACGATGTCGGGCGACCTCGTGGGCGAGATTGAGGCCAAGGTCAACGTGGAACTGCGGACCGGGCGCGACATCCGCGTCAACGTGCTGCCGCGCGCCGAGGCGTTTGCCATCCCTGACCTCATCCGCACCAAGATCAACCTGCTGCCCGAAGGCATCGAGCAGATCCGCACCGTCGAGATCGTGGGTCTGGACCTCCAGGCCGATGGCGGCACGCACGTGGCCAACACGCGCGAGGTGGGCGGCATCCGCGTCACCGGGTACGAGTCCAAGGGCCGCATCAACAAGCGCATCCGTCTGGAGCTGGTGGAGCCCGAGGCGTGAGCTCGCTGTCCGGCGCATCGGCCCCATACCCCGTCCGCCGGACCGGGCCTGTACGCGACTGGGCCGCCGCCGAGCGTTCGCCGCGCTTCGCCGACATGGTCAGCGGCGCGCCGGGCTTCTGGGACACACGGGCCGCGGCGCTCTGGGACGACGAGGCACTCCACATCCGCTTCTGGGCGGAGGAGCCGTTTCTGCACGCGGACGTCCGCGAGCGCGACGGCCTCGTGTTCCTTGAGAACGACCTCGAGGTCTTCATCGACGGCGGCGACTGCTATTACGAGTTTGAGATCAACGCCGCGGGCACCGTCTACGAGGTGTTCTTTATCTGGCAGGACGCCTTTGGTCCGGGGACGCGGTTCGACCTGCCCGAATTCGACCTGCTGGCGAAGCGCGCGCTCTCCTTTGCCGGCGATGACGACCGCAGCGGCCCAACGTTCTGGCGTGGCAGCCATGCCCGTGGTCCGCGCTGGGCCTTCCGCTCCTGGGACTTCCCGGGGCTCCGGGCTTCCGTGACGCTGGACGGGACGCTGAACGACGACACCGATATCGACCGCGGCTGGACTGCCGACATCACGCTGCCGTGGGCGGGCATGACGCACCTGGCCAACGGCCGATCGCTGCCGCCAAAGCCCGGCGACGAGTGGCGCCTGTTCTTTGGCCGGTTTCAGCGCCTTGAGATTGGCGGCCGCGAAGTCCTGCCGCATCCCGCCTGGGTCTGGACGCCGCACGGCCGCTTTGACACGCACATGCCCGAGGCGTGGACGCGCGTCGTGTTCTCGGAGGACGCCGCATGAGCCGGCGATCCTGGCCCCGACCGAAGACGCGCAGCAGTAGCGTATGATGTCGCGTAGATGGAGCGTTTGATATCACGCAACGGTAGCGTATGGCTGCCCGGAGGATCCGGTGGAGTACCGCAGGCGCATCGCCGAGACACAGATCGACCACCTTCTGGGCGGGGCCGCAGCAATCTCGATTGAAGGCGCCAAGGCCGTTGGCAAGACCGAGACCGCTCTGCGCCGGGCCACAACGGTGATCCGCTTGGACCGGCGAGCCGAGCTCGAGATCGTTCGAGCCAACCCGGACCGCCTCACTCGTGGGGCGCCGCCCACCCTCATCGACGAGTGGCAGCGCTTTCCGGATAGTTGGGACATCGTCCGCGCCGCAGTGGACGAGGACCGCGCCCCGGGACGCTTCCTGCTCACCGGCTCTGCTGCAACAACGGGCGCCCCAACCCATTCGGGCGCAGGCCGGATCGTGAGCGTCCACCTGCGGCCGATGACCCTCCCTGAGCGCGGCTTGGCAGTCCCAACGGTCAGCCTCGCCGGTTTGCTCGCAGCCGATGGGCAGACCATCGAGGGCCGGACCGATGTTGGCCTCGAGGGATACACCGACGAGATCGTGGCGTCGGGGTTCCCCGGCCTGCGCGGTATGGCCAAGGCCGTGCGTCGGGCCGAGATCAGCGGTTACATCGACCGGATCGTCACGCGCGACTTCGCCGATCTCGGCCGCGTCGTGCGCAACCCAGCCGCCCTGCGCCGCTGGATGACCGCGTATGCCGCGGCCACCTCCACCACGGCCTCCTTCGAATCGATCCGCGCCGCCGCGACCAGTGGGGAGGGGATGAAGCCGGCCAGGACAACCGTCGCCCCTTACAACGACGTGCTTGAGGCCCTGCGAATCGTCGAGCCCCTGCCGGCATGGGCGCCAACGTCGAGCTACATCGCGCGCCTGTCGGGTCCACCAAAGCACCACCTCGCTGATCCGGCGCTGGCCGCGCGGCTGCTCAACGTCAGCGCCGGCGCGCTGTTGGGTGGACAGGATGTGGGGCCGCGGATCGCGCGCGAGGGGACGCTGCTCGCGGCGCTCTTCGAGTCCCTCGCCTGCCTCTCCGTTCGGGTTTTCGCGCAGGCGGCCAACGACGCGAGCGTGTTCCACTTCCGTACCCACCGGGGCGAGCGTGAGGTGGACCTCATCGTCGAGGGCGAGGATGGGCGCGTGCTCGCTGTTGAGGTCAAGCTCAGCCAGGTCATCACCGACGAGGACACAAAGCACCTGCGTTGGCTTCGCGAACGGTTGGGCGATCGGATGGTCGATACCGTCGTCATCTCAACCGGACCGGAGGCGTATCGCCGCCGCACTGATGGGGTAGCTGTCGTGCCGCTGGCACTGCTTGGAGCCTGATTGGGAATGACCGCATTTGACGACGAACTGGTTGCGCTCGATGCGCGCTTCAACTGGCTGACCGAGACGGCGCACGTCCCGGGCGTGGCGTGGGGTGTGGTGCGCGACGGCGTCCTGGTGCACGAGCGCGGGCTGGGGACGGCGCGCGCGGACGAGGACCGCCGGCCGGACGCGGACACCGTCTTCCGCATCGCCTCGATGACAAAGTCCTTCACCGCGTCCACCGTGCTGCTGCTGCGTGACGAGGGCCGGCTCCGGCTGGACGACCCGGTTGGGGACCACGTGCCCGAGTTGCGCGATTGGCGCTCGCCGGTGGCGGACGCTGGGCCCATCACCATCCGCCAGCTGTTGGCGATGTCGGCGGGTCTGGCCACGGACGATCCCTGGGGCGACCGCCAGCAGGGCTTGCCACTGGACGCGTTCGCCGCGCTGCTGGCCGCCGGGCCAACCTTTGCCTGGCCGCCTGGCACGGCGTTTGAGTACAGCAACCTTGGCTATGGGATCCTCGGCCGCGTCATCACCAACGCCGCCGGTGCCGAGTATCGAGAAGTTGTCCGCGACCGGCTGCTGCGCCCGCTGGGGATGCACTCCACGGCGTATCTGGCGTCGGGCCTGCCCGAGGCGCGTCTGGCCCACGGCCACGTGTTCCGCGACGGCGTCCACACCCCCGAAGGCCTTGACGCGCCAACCGATCAATACGGCGCGCTGGCATCGATGGGCGGCGTGTTCTCCACGGTGCGGGACCTGTCGCGCTGGGTGGCCGGGTTCCTCGACGCGTTCCCGGCTCGGAGCGACCCCGAGGGTCCGGACGCACCGGGTGCCCACCCGCTACGGCGTGCTTCGCGCCGCGAGATGCAGCAGGTTCAGCGCGCCATTCCGCCGGAGGTTCGCGCCCATGCGCCGGATCAGGCGCCGGGCGTCTTCGCCGGCGGCTACGGCTTTGGCCTGATGGTGATCCTGGATCCGGACCTCGGCACCATCATCGGCCATGCCGGCGGTTACCCCGGCTTTGGCTCCTACATGACGTGGCATCCAGCCAGCGGTCTGGGCGTCATCGGTCTGGGCAACCTTCGCTACGCCCCGGTTCGCCCGGTAGTCGCGGACGCGCTGATGGGTCTCGTCCGCGCCGATGTGGCGCCACGCCGCCGCGTCCGGGCCGTGCCCGCCATGGCGACCCTTGTGGCCGACGCCGAGCGCTTGGTCCTGGGCTGGGACGATGCGCTGGCAGACCGCATCCTTGCCATGAACATGGATCTGGATGCTCCCCGCGCCTGGCGTGCCGCCGAGGTGGCACAGGCGGTCGCGTCCGTGGGCGGCCCGTTCCGCCCGGAACCGTCCCGCGATGCAGCGCCCTCGTCGCCTGCCGAGCGGACGTGGTGGCTTCGGGGCCAGCGCGGCTGGCTGCGTCTGACCATCCTCATCACTCCCGAGGCGGCACCGCGCGTTCAGACGCTGGACGTGGCGGCAGTGCTGGACCCGTCGTCCGCGCTGGTTGCGTCGGCGGCGCCGACCCTGGCTGCGCCATCACCAAGACTTGGGGCGATGACGCTGGGTCTGCCGACAGCCGGTGATGGCGTGACAACCGCCACCTGGGATGTCGCCGGTGAGCGGGGCAAGGCAACCCTGCGGATCACGCTGGACGCCACGACCGGCGCCGCCACAGCGGTGCTGGAGGTTGCGGCGCGGGTGGCAGACGGCGAGGGCTGGTAGGCGGCGCGCCGAACGGCGCTCCGCCGCCGCGTTGCGCCAGGAAGTCCAACTGCGCGGTGCCCGAATCGTTTGTGCCGCCGCCGTGCAGGTGCGCCGCCCGGTGGCACGCGGCGGCAGCCCTGCATGCGGGTTTCGCGGTCGGCCGACGGCGAGGGCTGGTAGGCTTCGCGGCTCCGGGGTAGGGACGGGCCCGCACGTCACGCGGTGTGCTCCAGGGGTTCCTGATGTCTGTGCCCGCCACCAGCCGCACGCGTCGGCTTCGCCTCGTCGCCGCAGTTGCGGCGGTTGCCGTCCTTGCCGTCGTCGCCGTCGGTCCAGCCGCCGCGGGATCCGGTCTGGGCGCGCTCTTCAATCTCGGCAAGTCCAACGTCTACAGCGGCACCACCACGCTTTCCGGCACCACCACCAAGCCGCTCCTGCAGGTCACCAACAAGGGGACGGGCGCCGGGATCTCCATCACCACCAAGGCCGCCACGCCACCGCTGAAGGTCAGCTCCTCGGCGCTCGTGGCCAACCTCAATGCGGACAAGCTCGACGGCCGGCACGCTTCGGACTTCGTGCCGGCAGCCGGGCAGACGCAGGTCAGCCAGAGCGGGTTTGGGTGGCGCGAGAATGGGCTGTCCGGGGTGGGGACGGTCTCGTACCAGAGCTCAGGCGCCCTGGTGACAAGTTCCGCCGCTGGCCTGGTCACCATGATCCTCCCGGTGGTGATCCCCACCAGCGTGGGCGGCAGCGCGATGCGCGTTGACGGCGTGCAGATCTGCTACTCGGCGTTCGCTGGCGCCGGCATCCCTGAGATCGCGATGTTGGAGTACGACAACAGCATGGGGAACACCTCCCTGCTCGTTGATGACGGCACCGGCCACACCGGGTGGGGGTGTCCGTACTACGCGGTCAACCCCGCCTACGCCTCCAACGTGCTCACCAGCCTGACGTCGGTCCAGATGCAGGTCACGGCCGGCTTCTCGGCGGCGGCCCAGTCGGTGATTCTTGGCATCGTGACGGTGGTGCTGGAGCCCACCACGACGCCGGCGACGCAGCTCAGCGCGCCCTGACGACCGCGTGCCCATATCTACTTCCGCGTGATTGGAAGTACTTGCACCTAGCACTCCAGCGGCGCCACCCTCCGGCGCGCCGAACGGCGCTAGCGCCAGAGGTCCGGCTGGGGCAGCGTCGCGCCAATGGAGGCGGCCAGACGCGCCAGCACGGCGAACCAGTCAAAGCGGCTGGTGATCGCGGAGGCCTGCAGCGTCAGCAGCCGGTCCGCGGGCACGAGCGTCGGGAGGACGCGGTCCAGGATCGCCTCCACTTCGTCGCGGAAGGCGTCGCTGGTGGAGCGCACCCCGTCCGCCTGGAGCGCCACGTCCGGCAGCAGCCGCACCACAAGGTCATACGTGCGGCACCAGCGCCGGACCAGCGACTCCGCGTCGTACTCGTCGCGACCGCCGCAGGAGCGCAGGTAGTACGCGTAGTTGTCCATCACGCCGCGGTCCGTGGCGAGGATGTCGGCCTTGCGGGCCAGTTCCAGCTCTTGGCGGATCTGCGAGACCAGCACCCAGAGCTGCGCCTCGCCCGTGGCGCCCTCGTTGATCCCCAGCGGGTTGTCGCGCACCACCTCGCGCCCCAGCTCCACGGAGCGGCCTGCTCGCTGCACCTCGGCCGCAAACGCCAGCAGCGCCGAGGTCTTGCGGATCCCGTGGCTGCCGATGAAGGCGATCTTGGCTGGGCGCGGCCAGACGGGCGGCGGCGGGGTCTCTGACTGCCCGGCTGACCGGGTGCGCGGCGGCATGACCCCAGCCTACCGGTTTGGCTGGCCGTTCCGCTGCCAGTCGAACGCGGGGCTTCCGATCGCGTAGGCTTCGCGGCTCAGGGGTAGGGACGAGGCCGCACGTTGCGCGGTGTGGAGAGGGAGTCTCTTATGTCCGCATCCCGTCGCGCCCGGCGTCTACGCCTGCTTGCCGCCCTTGGCACCCTTGCCGCCCTTGCCGTCGTGTCCGTGGGCCCTGCCGCGGCCGGCACCGGTTTGGGCGCGCTGTTCAACCTTGGCAGGACCAACACGGTCAACACCGTCTCCACGCTCAAGGGCGCCACGAGCACGCGTCTGCTGCAGGTGACCCAGACGGGCAACGGCGCCGGCATCCAGATCACCACCAAGCTCACCGCGCCGCCGTTGAAGGTCAACAGCTCGGTCAAGGTGGCCAACCTCAACGCGGACAAACTGGACGGATACTCCAGCGAGAACTTCCTGAAGCCCTTCCCCATCACCCAGGTCTACGGGCCGTCCGCGTGGGCCCGGAACGACGCCGGCAGCTTTGGCACCATCGTGAACAGCGCAAACGTCCTCAACGTCACCTCGCCAAGCGCCGGATCCCTGGTCCTCCAGCTCGACCTTGTCGCACCGGTCTCCGAATTTGGGTTCCGCTATGCCCTGGGTGCAGTCAACATCTGCATGAACCCAACCGTTGCCGCGCATGTTGACCTGGTGGTCGCCTACGTCTATGCCGTTGGCGGGCTGTGGGGCGGACCCGTTGGATTCGGGCAGGACACCACGCACTACACAAGCCTCGGCTGCGTCGCGCTCTCGATGGACACGCCGACGGAGGGCGGTCATGCGGTGGTTGCGCTGCAGGTGGTCTTCAACTACGCGACGAACTTCGGGATCTTCGACACGACGGCCACCTGGGTGCCCATGGGGGCTGTCCCCCTCGTCACGGCGCCGGCCAAGACCGGAGTGCAGCCGTCCTCGGCGGGCCACCCAGCCGCGACGCCTCGGTTTGGCGAGGCGCCGGTCACGCCGTAACGGCTCACCCCTGCCCCGACGCGAATCGACGCGGCCCCGGTGGATTGCTCCGCCGGGGCCGTTCTGTGTGTGCCGCCGCCGTTTGCCCCGAGATCAGTCCAGGCTGAACGGCGGGTACGCGGCAGTGAGCAGCATGGCGTAGGCGCTGACGCGGGTGGTCCAGCGGTAGAACCCGCCAACCCACTGGACGATGACGCCAGCCTGGGCGATCACGTCACCCTCGCGCTCGTTGATCAGGACCTGGATCCTGCTGAACGGCCAGGGCGATCATCTGCGGGGTGACCACGTAGGCGCGGATCATCCACCCGCGCGTTCCCAGCGCAGCCCTTTGCAGGCCCTTTGCAGCCCCTTGACCCAGCTCTGACTCAAGGGGCGGGTCCTGGTGCAGACCTCGGATGCCAATGCTGCGTTCTGTCGCGAGAGCCCTGCACGCCGGCGTCCGTCCTGAGTCTGGCGTGGGTCAAGTCCGGCGTAAGCCCAAGCCCAAGTCCAAGTCCAGCGACCTCGCGTTGGCGCCTCGGCCCCGAATCAGACGGCCCCAGCGGAGTGATCCGCCGGGGCCGGTATTCACGTATGACTCAGACGGCGCCCCGCCGTGCTGAGCCCGGGCCGCGAACCGCGGGTTCCGGGTCCGAGCTCCGTATGTCGCCCTCGATTCCAAGTCAGGCGTGAATACGGGGCGCCGCCGGGGGCCCGGAGGACGACCGAAGGGCTAGAGGCCCTTCACCGCCGCGATGAGCTCGGCAAGGCCCGCCTTCGCGTCCTTGAAGAGCATCCCGGTCTTGGGGTTGACGTAGAGCTCGTTGTCGATCCCGGCATAGCCGCGGCCCATCGACCGCTTCATCACGATGATCGACTTGGCGTGGTCCACGTCCAGGATGGGCATGCCCGACACGGGCGAGCCGGGCCGGCGCGCGGCCGGGTTGGTGACGTCGTTTGCGCCGATGACCAGCGCCACGTCGCACCGGTTGAACTCCGGGTTGATGTCCTCCATCTCCCAGAGCTGGGGGTAGGGGACATTGGCCTCGGCCAGGAGCACGTTCATGTGCCCGGGCATGCGGCCTGCCACCGGGTGAATGGCGTACCGGACCTCAACGCCGCGGTGCTCGAGGATGTCGGCCAGTTCGCGGCACGCGTGCTGCGCCTGCGCAACCGCCAGGCCGTAGCCCGGCACCACGATGACGGAGCTCGCATACGCCAGCTGGATGGCCGCATCGTCAAGCGACACCTCGCGGACCGAGCCGCCGGGGCCACCCGCGCCCACCGAGGAAACGGTCGAGTCCCCGCCGCCAAAGCCGCCGATCATGATGTTCAGGATCGAGCGGTTCATGGCGTCGGCCATGAGCTTGGTGAGGATGGCGCCCGATGCGCCCACGAGGGCGCCCGCGATGATCAGCACAGGGTTGTTCAGCACGAAGCCGGCCATCGCCACTGCCGTGCCGGTGAACGAGTTGAGCAGCGAGATGACGACGGGCATGTCCGCGCCGCCGATGGGCATCGCAAGCGTGATGCCGAAGATCAGCGATGCGGCAAGGATGGCCACCATCACGGCCACGTTGTAGTTGCCGGTGAAGAGGTAGCCCGCGCCGGCGATGGCAACCACAGCCAGCACGATGGTCACAAGGCGGCCGCCGGGGATCATCACCGGTCGAGACGGGGTGATCCGCAGACCCATGAGCTTGCCGGACGCGATGAGCGAGCCCGTGAAGGTGATGGAGCCGATGGCGATGTCGAGGACCGTGGCGACGTTCTCCTGCAGACCCGGGACCGTGCCCTGGTGACGCAGGTACTCGTCAATGGCGATGAGCGCAGCCGCCCCGCCGCCCACCGCGTTGAAGAGCGACACCAGCTGGGGCATCGCGGTCATCTTCACGGTGCGGGCGGAGTAGAGCCCGTAGCCGCCGCCAACGGCAATCCCGACCAGGATGATGATCCAGCCGGTCATGTTGAACGTGGAACCGGGCCTCACCAGCAGGTAGAGCGCGGTGGCGCCGATGGCCATGGCCATGCCGGATGCTGAGATCAGGTTGCCGGTGCGCGCCGTGGCGGGCGAGTTCATCTGGGACAGGCCAATGACAAAGCCAACGGCGCCGGCAAGCCAGATCAGCCGGACGATGGCGTCAAGGGGAGTGAGGTCCACGGTTAGCCCTCCGCCTTGCTGGCCTTGTCGGCCTTGGGCGCTGCGGCCTTGGGCGCTGCAGGCCGCTTCCGGAACATCTGCAGCATGCGGTCCGTGACCACGTAGCCGCCCACCACGTTGAGCGTGGCAAAGGCGACGGCCAGGAACGAGATGACGTAGGACACGGGGTTATCGGCGGTCACCGCGATGATCATGGCGCCCACCAGCACGATGCCGTGGATGGAGTTGGCGCCCGACATCAGCGGCGTGTGCAGGGTTGCCGGAACCTTGGAGATGACCGCCACACCGCACATGATCGCAAGCACGAAGATCGTGAACGCAAGGTCGATGGGCATGCTGGTGACCGCGGTGTCTCCGTTCACGCGTTGCCTCCCGCGGGCATGAGCAGCTTGGCCACGGCCTCGCTGACAACGGCGCCGCCATGAGTGATCACGGTGGCCTTGGTGACCTCCTCCTCGAAGTCCAGGAGGAGAGCGCCCTCCTTGACCATGTTGAGCAGCAGGTTTGAGATGTTGCGCGCGTAGAACTGTGACGCGGACGACGGCATCGAGGCCGGCAGGTTCTCCGGCGACACGATGACCACGCCGTTGTCGGTGGTGATGGTCTGGCCGGCCTGGCTGAGCTCGCAGTTGCCGCCCAGGGTGCTGGCGGCCATGTCCACGATCACCGAGCCCGAGCGCATGCCGCGCACGGCGTCCGCCGTCACGAGGACCGGCGGCTTGCGCCCCGGGATCTGCGCCGTGGTGATCACGATGTCCTGGGTGGCGATGACGCCGTTGAGCTCGGCCTGCTGGGCTGCCTGCTCATCGGCCGTGAGGGCGCGGGCATAGCCGCCGGCACCCGTGGCGTCGATGGAGGTCTTGAGCTTGACGAACTTGGCGCCGAGGCTCTCGGCCTGCTCCGCGGTTTCAGGGCGCACGTCGTACGCCGACACCACGGCGCCAAGGCGCTTGGCGGTGCCGATGGCCTGCAGGCCTGCAACGCCGATGCCAAGGATCAGCACGTTGGCGGGCTTCGCGGTGCCGGCGGCAGTAGTCAGCAGCGGGAAGTAGCGCCCATACGTGTTGGCGGCGATCAGCACGGCCTTGTAGCCGCCGACGTTCGCCTGCGACGACAGGGCGTCCATTGTCTGCGCGCGTGACAGCGTGCGCGGAATGGCGTCCAGGCTCACCGACGTGACGCCCGCCTTCGCGAGCATCTCCATGAGCGCGGGATCAAGCAGCGGCTGGAGCAGGCCGACAACGGCCTGCCCGGAACGCAGCTTGCCAACCTCGGCTCCTGTGGGCTTCTGGACCCGGAGGATCACGTCGCTCTCGGTGTACAGGGCATCGGTGCTGACAATCCGCGCGCCGGCGTCTGTAAACGCCTGATCGGGGATTGCCGCACCGGCTCCTGCGCCGGTCTCGACAAGGATCTCAAGCCCGGCAGCTGTTAGCTTGCCGAGCGCTTCGGGCACCAGAGCGACGCGCCGTTCCCCGGCCGCAGACTCTCTAGCGACGCCGACTTTCATGGCATCACCGTCCAAATGGCATAGATCAATGGGTCTGAACGGCAGGTTACCAGAGGGCACAGGTTGGCCCGGGTTGCGGCTTGGTCCGCTTGGGTCAGGACTCGGTATCGGACCCGTGGAGTGGCAGACGCACGGTGAACACGGCGCCCCCACCGTGCCGGTTGCCGCCGATGATGGAGCCGCCCATCGCCTCCACCAGCCGACGGCAGACAAACAGGCCGATGCCGGCGCCGGGCGCGCTGCCCGCCACGGTCGCCGAGCGGTAGAACAGACCGAACAACTCCTCGGCCTCGGCCTCGTTGATGCCTGGGCCCTGGTCCTCCACGCGGATCACCAGCATGTCGGCGCCGGGTCCGGCGCCCAGATCGGCTTCTGCGCCGGGCTCGGCAGGGTCGCCAACCTCGGCGCTCACGCAAACGGTGGTGCCCGGGCCGCCGTACTTCGCGGCGTTGTCCATCAGGTTTCGGAGCACGTGCTCGAGATACGTCTCGTCGCCGCGCACCACAGGCAGGTCTGCGGGGATCGCCACCTCGATCAGCGCTCCCGGCTGGCGGGCGCGCAGACCCACAAGGGCCCGGTTGAGCGCTCGCCCCACGTGGACCGGCTCGTCGCCAGCATCAAGCGGCCCGTGCTCAGCGCGGGTGAGGACGATGATGTCCTCGGTGAGCCGATAGAGGCGGTCCGCCTCGTCGGCAACATCGGCAAGCAGCGTGTCGCGCGCCTCGCCGTCCATCGTGCGCCAGCGAGATGCGAGGACGCGGGTGCCGCCGAAGATGGTGGTGATGGGCGTGCGGAGTTCATGGGAGACCACCGCGACAAAGGCCTCGCGCAGGCGCGCCGACTCGGTTCTGGTGGCAAGCCGCCGGTCTTGCTCCAGTTCGGCAAACTTCCTCTCGGTGATGTCGCGCGCGCTGCCCACCACGCGGACCGGGCGCCCGGCCTCGTCAGAGATGGCGCGTCCATAGGCGGCAAACCAGCGTCCGGTGCCATCGGGGAGATCCATCTTGACCTCGACATCAAGCGGCGCCGTGCCCCGGAGCGCCGCGGTGTAGGCGTCACGGATGCCACCGCCGCCGGCCGGATCAATCAGCGCCAGCCACTCGCGTGCGGTTGCCAGTGTTGCGGCCACAACGCCCGGCCCGGGGCCGGCCTCGGGCATCCACTCGAGCCGCTCGGTAGCGATATCCATCTCCCAGAGCCACGTCCGTGATGCGGCCAGGGCCAACTGCAGGCGCTCATCGCGATCGCTGACGGCTGCAAGCAGGCGCGCCCGCTCGAGCGCCTGGGCCGCTTGGGCGGCCAGCATCCGCAGGAACGCGCGCTCCACGTCGCTGATCTGCCGCTCCGTGTCCCAGCTGAGCAGCAGGACGCCGACGGGGTGGCCTTCGAGCACCATCGGGACGGCGGCCGATGCTTCCGCCACCGGGTCAGGGCGTCCCGCCTGGGCAAGGCCTGGGAATTCGCGTGCTCGATCCACCGCTGACGCGTGGACGACCATCTGACCCGTGCGGACGGCGACGGCGGCCGGAACATTGCCATCGAGCGGAATGGTGGCCCAGCCTGCTGACGACTCGTCGGGCGAGCGGGTCGCGAGCAGGCGCAGCGATCGTCCGTCAGGCTCCGCCACACTCACCGTGGAGCGGCCGGCGCCCAGCACATCGAATGCTGCGCCAAGCACGTGGCGTGCAATCTCTTCGGGCGTCAGTGGCTCCGCGAGCGCACCGGTGAGCTCCAGCAGGCTTGTCCACCGGCGGCACTCGGCGACGTCGTCCGGCGCGGGACCCCGTTGCTCGTTGGCGTCGGTCATGGCGCCAGTATGAAGCGGCATCCGCTCTCCGGGCTCCGCTCGCCGCTGACCCGGGCTCCGCTCGCCGCTGACCCGCCACAGACTCAGGGGGCAACCCCTTGTGCTCAGCTCGCACGCCAAAGCGACGATTCGGCGCGCGGACGCAGCACGGATGCACCCGCCCTGAGTCAGGCGTGGGTCAAGACGCGGGATAGGCGCGGGATACGCCGGGCGCGGGACGCGCGGGGCCGGGCGCGCCCAGAGCCAGACGCCGGAGCGCGGCGGACCTGTGGCCGCGCACCGTCTGGGCGCATCGGGCACCATGTCGCGATGCAGCCAACTGAACCCACCCCCGAGCGGACCGAGCACTCCCCGGAGCCCGCTGCGTTCACCGAACCCGCTGAACCCACCGAGCCCACCACCGACGTTCTGTCCGAACCCGCCCCCTGGGCGCCGTTTGTTCCGCCTGTGCCGTTTGTGCCGGCGTTTGGCGAGGGTGGCCCGCCCCAGCCAACTGCCGATCGCCGCAGCAGCAGTCGCCAGACCCAGAACCGCCTCGCTGGCATCGCCACAATCGCGCTCGCCATCGTCCTGGCGTTTGGGGCTGGCGTTGGCGTTGGACGCGTCACGGCTCCGGCCGGTTCGGGGGCCTCGCCTGCGCCATCAGGTTTGGCTGCCTCGCCGGGTGCGGAGACGGCGTGGTACGCCGGCCTGCCGTCGGACGGTGCGCTCCTGGGCCGGGCGGACGCGAAGGTGCGGATCAGCTATTGGGCGGACTTCCAGTGCCCGTTCTGCTCCAAGTTCGCCGTCACCATCTTGCCGCAGCTGGCGACGCGTATCGCGGACGGGACCGTGGCGGTTGAGCACAAGGACTACGCGTTCATCGGCGCCGAGTCGCTTGACGCCGCCATCGCCGTCCGGTGCGCCGGCGAGCAGTCGCTCTACTGGCCGATGCATGACGCCGTCTACGCGGCGCAGGCCGGCGAGAACCAGGGGGCCTTTGCGCCCGAGAAGCTGGCAGCGATTGCCGCCTCGGTGGGGCTCAACAGTTCGGCCTTCGCCACGTGCATCGCCCGCGACGACATGTTCATCGCAGTCCTTGCCGACACGTCGGCTGGCGTGCACTCGGGCGTGCGCTCCACGCCCACGGTCGATGTCGCAGGACAGCGCCTTGTTGGCATCACCGACATTCCCGCGTTCCTCGCCTCGCTTGATGCGTCTGCGGCTGCGGCCGCGGCTGGTACAACGCCCGCCCCGATCCCTGCGCCGTCGCCGTCCGGAGACCCGTGGACTGGCACTGTCACCGCTGCCCGCGAGGCTGGGTCCCAGACCGCGCCGGTCACCGTCCAGCTCTGGACCGACTACCAGCTCACCGATATGGCGGCTGTGGCCAGCAACCTTGAGCCGGAGCTGCGGACCCGGATTGCCGCGGGCAAGGTGCGTCTTGAACTACACGACCTGGCGCTCAACGGTGCCGAGTCTGTCGCTGCGGCCACGATGGTCCGTTGCACGGCCAACCAAAACGGCCCGGCGTGGCTTGTCCACGACGTGCTTTCGGTGTCCGCACAGGGCCCGGGCATGGGGATCTACGTCACGCACAACCTGCTTCGCCTGGGCGCACGGTTGGGGTTGGACATCATTGCGCTGAACACCTGTCTGAGCGATGCGGCAATCGCTGCGCAGGTGACCGCCGAGACCTCGCAGGGTCAGGCAATCCAGCTGACCAAGGCGCCGGCGGTGATCATCCGCTCGGGCAACAAGGAGGTTGGGCGCTTCAGTGGCGCGCTCGATGTGGCCAAGGTGCTCGCGGCGATCGACGCGGTGAAGTAGGCGGGGCGCCTCGTGCGTTGCGCCGGAAGCGGGTAGTCGGCCCGGGCAGCGGTTGGAGGCGTCGCGCGGCCTGCGCCCGTGGGTCCGGCGCCCCGGCGCCCCGGCGTCTTGACCCGCGCCTGACTCAGGGCGGGTGCATCCGTGCAGCGTCCGGGTCGTGTCCCGTGGAGTGGTGGACTTTGGGCGATCCGTCGTGATCGTCAGCGACAGTATCGGCGGCGTCC
>CAIYHO010000069.1 GCA_903925955.1 uncultured Chloroflexota bacterium | reverse complement strand
CGGGCGCGCCTGGAGGTACTCGAGGATTCGGCGCTCCTGCTGGACAACCAGCTCTGCTTCCTGGTTGGCCGTCTTCACCGCGCGCTCAACGACCGCTATCGGCCCATCCTGGGCGCGCTGGGGCTGACCTACCCGCAGTACCTCGCGATGCTGGTTCTCTGGGAGGAGCAGTCAGCCAGCGTTGGGCATCTTGGCGAACGACTGTGGCTTGACAGCGGGACCCTCTCGCCGCTGCTGAAGCGTCTCGAGACCGCCGGTCTCATCACGCGGACGCGCTCAGCAGATGACGAGCGCTCGGTCCGCATCGGCCTCACCGACGCCGGCCGTGCGCTCCGGGCGGACGCACGCCATGTGCCCGCGGTGATTGGATCGTGCATCGCGGGCTCCGTGGAGGAGTTCGTCCACGTGCGCCACGAGCTGACGGCCATTCTGCAGCGTGTAGAGGCGGCCACGCCGTCGCCATCCACAACAACACCAAGCGGTCGCTGACGGTCAGCGGCCTCCATCCGCAACGCACCACACAGAGGAGTACACGACATGTCCGCACTTCCCATCGGCAGCCAGGGCGTCCGCATCGCCGGTCTCGCAACCCTGGTGCTCGGCGTCCTCATCTGGGTCAGCCCCGACATGGCTGTCTCCGTGCGCCCCATCCACATGCTGGCCGGCCTTGTGGTCATGGTCAGCCTGCTCGTGCTCGCGGCCCTTGGGTTGCGCGCTGGCGTGCCGGTGCTCCCGTTTGTCGCGATCGCGTGGGCCCTGGTCCTGCCGGTCTTTGGCATGACGCAGGAGTCCATCACCGCGCTGCCGCGCATCGCCATCCAGGTTGGGCACCTCGCCGTGGGTGTCGTGGCCATCGGTCTGGGTGAGGCGCTCTCGGCCAAGATCGGCCGACCGAAGGGCGTCCGCGTCCAGGCGAGCTAGTTGCCGCAGCCCCCGCGCTTTGTCGGGGTAGTTTGGGCCCCATGCCTCTCGCACGGGGGGGCCGCGATCGTCAGCATGCAGTCCGAGACTGGAGGCATGCATGTCCCGCTACCAGCGTTGGCAACGGACGGAGCACACGGAGTCCTCGAGGATTGTGACCATGCTCCTCGTTGCCCCGGTGTTCCTGGGGTTGCTCCCGTTCGTCGTCGCCGGGCTTGGCCCGCGCTTTGATCGCCTGCTCGGACAGGGGCCGATCCGCCTCGGCCGTGGCGGACGCCTTGCCGGGGCGCTGGTGTCGGCAGCCGGGTTTGCGATCGGGCTCTGGACCGTCCTGACCCAGATGGATCGCGGGCGGGGCACGCCGCTGCCGATGATGCCCACGCAGGAGCTGCTCACTGGCGGGCCGTATCGCTTCTGCCGCAACCCGATGACACTGGGCGCCATCCTCGCGTACCTGGGGATTGCCATCGCCGCCCGGACCAGGGCGGGTATCGCCCTCGTCCTCTCCCTTGCGGGGATCCTGCTCGTGTACCTGAGGCGCGCGGAGGAGGCCGAGCTGGTCGAGCGGTTTGGCGACGCGTACTCGGCGTACAAGGCAACGACGCCCTTCATCATCCCGCGCCTGCCCTGAATCGCTATCCCCGTCGAAATATGATCCACGCATGAAGACGTGGATCGAGCAGGAGATTGCGGCGGCGGTCGCAGAGGCACAGGCGCGCGAGGGCGCCATCACCCGCTGGCGTGCGCCCTTGGTGGCCTACGCAAGCGCGGACGATCCGCTCTTTCCGCAGCTCAAGCAGATCGTGCGCGCCACGCACCTCACACCTGAGGAGCTGCTGCCCGGCGCCCGGTCTGTGATCGCCTGGTTTCTGCCGTTTGAGCGTGACGTGCCGCGCAGCAACCGGCCCCATCGGCACGCGTCGGAGCCGTGGGCCGCGGCCTACGTGGAGACGAACGCGCTGGTTGGCGTGGTGAGTCGGCGCTTGGCCGACGGTCTGCGAGCGCGCGGCTTTGACGCCGCGGTCCAGCCGGCCACGGCCAACTTCGACAAAGAGATGCTCATGAGCGACTGGTCCCACAAGCACGTGGCGTACATCGCCGGGCTTGGCCAGTTTGGGCTGCACCAGA
Organism: uncultured Chloroflexota bacterium; assembly: GCA_903925955.1. Lineage (GTDB taxonomy): Bacteria > Chloroflexota > Limnocylindria > Limnocylindrales > CSP1-4 > CAIXZV01. The sequence continues at coordinate 5,252 of CAIYHO010000069.1, read as the reverse complement.
TGCTGATCACCGCGGCCGGGAGTGCCGGGCGCCTGGGGACGCTGGTGACCACGGCGCCGCTTGACGCCACACCGCGGTCTGCACAGCCAGCCTGTCTCTACACGCTGGACCGGTCATGCACCGAGTGCGTGGACAACTGCCCGGTGGCGGCGCTGACCCTCGAGGGCAGCTACGACCGCCATGCCTGCTACGCGCTCTGCCTGGAGAACGCCGCGGTACACCCGCAGCACGACTTGGCCGAGGTCTGCGGCAAGTGCGTGAGCGTGGTGCCCTGCACGTACATCGATCCGGTGGCGCGCAAACTGGCTCGACCGGCGCCCCGCGTCTAGCCCGCGGGCGTCCTGAGTCAGCCCTGGGTCAGGGGAGCACCCGGCGTGCGTGGTTCGGCGCCGAATGTGCCGTTTCCACGTTGGAGCCCAGCACGGAGTACCGCCCCTTGAGTCTGTGGTGGGTCAAGGCTCCGTGGAGTGGAGCGCCGGCCCCCCGCCCCGGAGCCGCTAGCCGTTGCGGCGCTCAAACTCCTGCATGAACGCGATCAGGTCGTCCACGCCGCGCTCGGGGAACGCGTTGTAGATCGACGCGCGCATACCGCCGACATCGCGGTGGCCCTTGAGCCCGTCAAAGTTGGCCGCGGTGGCCTCCTTGATGAACTGCTTCTCCAGGTCCTCGGTGCCGAGGCGGAACGTGACGTTCATCAGGGAGCGGCTGTCCTTCTGAGCGGTTGGCCGCCAGAAGCCCGTCCGGTCAAGCTCGGCGTAGAGCTTGCCCGCCTTGCGCTCGTTGACCGCGGCGATGCCCGGGAGGCCGCCGTGCTCCAGCAGCCACTCGATCACCAGGCCCAGGACGTAGATGCCAAAGGCCGGCGGCGTGTTGTACAGCGAGCCGTTGTCGGCGTGGATGTTGTAGTTGAGCATCGTGTGGAGGCTCTTGGGCGAACGCGCCAGGAGATCCTCGCGGATGATCACCAACGTCACGCCCGACGGCCCAAGGTTCTTCTGCGCCCCGGCGTAGATCAGGCCAAACTTTGAGATGTCGATTGGCCCGCTGAAGATGTCCGAGGATGCGTCCGCAATGAGCGGCACGCCATCGGGGATCTGCGGCAGGCGGTGCCACTCGGTGCCCTCGATGGTGTTGTTCGAGGTCATGTGCACGTAGGCGGCGTCCTGCGTGAACGCAAGCTCGGCGTCGCCCGGGATCCGGTTGTAGCCGGTGTCCGCCGTGGAGCCCGTCTCGTGGGTGGCCCCAACGCGCTTGGCCTCCTTGAGGGCCTTCGTCGCCCAGGAGCCGGTCATGACGTAGTCGGCGGTCCGCCCCTCCGTGAGCAGGTTCAGCGGCACCATGGAGAACTGCGTGGTGGCGCCGCCCTGGAGGAACAGGACCTTGTAGTTGTCCGGGATCCCGGCCAGCGCGCGGATGTCCGCCTCCGCCTTGCCGATGATGGCCTCAAACGGCGCGGATCGGTGGCTGATCTCCATCACGGACATGCCCACGCCAGGCAGGGCGATGAGGTCTCGCTGCGCCTTCTCCAGTACCGAGAGGGGCAGGACGGCGGGGCCAGCTGAGAAGTTGTAGATCCGGTTGGTCACGGGGCGTCTCCTGCGGGTGTTGGTGGAAGGCTACAGGGCAACAAGCTGGGTGCTGAGCACGTGCTCATTGCCCTGCGTGATGGCGAGGACAAGCTCCGGGGACGGCGCGTGGTCAAGGTTGATCCGGGCGATGGCGGCCTCGGCGCCCTCGAAGACGATGTTCTCGGTCTCCTGGACGTTGATGCCCGCATCGTGGAGCTGCTCAAAGATGTGGGCAAGGACGCCCGGGCGGTCCCGATGGCGCACCACCAGCATGTGCGTGGCCGGGGACTGGCGCGCAAGGTTGACCACGTTGGGCACGCGCCCTGTCTCCTTGAACGCGCGGACGATGCGCACGGTCTCCGCGGCAATCGCCTCCTGCGCCTGCTCTGTGGATGCGCCGATGTGGTGCGTGCCGTAGACGCCGGGCAGCCCCAGAAGCTCGTGGCTGTACTCGCCCTGGGCCACGGCGGGCTCGTCCGGATACACGTCAAGGCCAACGCGGATCCTGCGCTCGCGGACTGCCGTGGCCAGCGCCTCGTGCTCCACCACCTCGGCGCGTGAGGTGTTGATGAGCATCGCCCCGTCGCGAAGGCGCGCGATCATCGCCGCATCCACAAGACCGCGCGTGCCCGAGCCAAGCGCGACGTGGATTGAGAGGATGTCCGCGGCATCCGCCACCTCGCCCGGTGTGCGCACGGCGGTCACCTTGGACTCGCGGCCGTTCGGGTCGAGGCCGTATGCGGCGAAGTCAACTGGAGCGCCGTCCTCAAAGCTGCGCGTCCAGATCACGATGTCCATGCCAAATGCCTGCGCGCGACGGGCAACCGCCTGGGCGATGGAGCCAAAGCCAAGCAGGCCTAGCGTGCGGCCCTTGAGCCCGGCGCCCTTGCTGAACGTCTTCTTGTCCCAGCGGCCTTCGCGCAGGGTGCTGACGTTGTCGGCGATCCGGCGGTCCAGCGCCAGGATCAGGCCCAGCGTCAGCTCCGCCACCGCCACCGCGTTCTTGCCCGGGCAGTTGGACACGTAGATGCCGCGGGCCGATGCGGCCGCCACGTCGATGGTGTTGTAGCCCGCACCGGCGCGGACGATCAGCGCCAGATGGCCGCCGTCGAGCATGTCAGCGGTGACCTTGGTGGAGCGGACGATCAGCGCCTCGGCCCCGGTCTCGCGCAGCGCCGCGCCCAGCGTGTCGCCCGACAGGTTTGGATCAAACACCACGTCGCACCCGGCGGCCGCAAGCCCGTCCCGGCCGGACTGCTCAAACTGGTCGGCGATGAGCACCTTCATGGCTGGCTCCGTCTAGTCGCTGCGTTAGATCAGGTGGACGAGGAGGCCGTCGCGGAGCTTCGGCTCAAACCAGGTGGACTTGGGCGGCATGATCCCGCCCGCGTCGGCGATGGTCATCAAGTCGCCGATGGAGGTTGGGTACATGGCAAATGCCACGGCCGCCCGGCCGGTGTCCACGGCCTCCGCCAGGGCCTGGGGCCCACGAATGCCGCCAACGAAGTCGATGCGCTTGTCGGTCCGCAGATCCCCAATGCCCAGAAGCGGCGCCAGCACCTGGTCATACAGGCGCGAGACGTCCAGCCGGTCGGCAGGTGTGGCATCCGCGGCAGCCGGGGCGAGGCAGAGGCAGCGCCAGACGCCGTCCAGATACATGGCCACCTCGCCCACGCCCGACGGAGCGTCGGGGTTCTCGCAGACGTCCACGCCGTTGGCCCGGATGGCGTTGAGCAGCTGGGCCGCCGTGTAGCCGTTGAGGTCCTTCACGATGCGGTGGTACGGCAGGATCTGCATCTGGTCATGCGGAAAGGCAACCGCGAGGAACCAGTCGGCTTCGCCTTCGCCGAGCGCCTGGCGCGCGCGCATCGCGCTGGCTGCACGGTGGTGGCCATCGGCGATGTACAGCGCCGGGATGCCTGCAAAGGCCGCGGCGATCACGGCGTCCTCGTCATCGGTGGCCGTCCAGATGGAGTGGCGGACGCCGTCTGGCGCCGTGAAATCGAAGAGCGGCGCTCGCGCGGCAGCGCCCTCGGTCGCCTTGGCCACAAGCGCATCGACAGCCGCGTTTGCCGGATAGGTGAGGAAGACGGGGCCGGTCTGCGCCCGGAGTTCCACAATGTGGGCCGTCCGGTCGTCTTCCTTGTCCTTGCGCGTCTTCTCGTGCTTGACGATGACGCCCTGCTCGTACTCCTCCACGGAGAACGTGGCAGCGATGCCCGTCTGGGTGTGGCTGCCCATCCGGAGCCGATAGAAGTACAGCGTTGGAGCTGCCTCAACGACCAGCGGAGCCGCGGCGCGAAGCCGTGCGAAGTTGGCCGCCGCCTTCGTGTACACGGCCCCCGCGTACGGGTTTGTGTCCGGCGGCAGCTCAATCTCTGCACGCGACACGCGCAGGTAGCTCAGAGGGTTGCCGTCGGCGAGCGCCGCGGCCTCGGCCGCGTTCACAACGTCATACGGGACGGCCGACACGAGGGCCGCATGGGCCGGCTCAGGCCGGAGGGCGCGGAACGGTCGAATGCTGCTCATTGCACGCCGATGATAGGGGGCCGTGTGCGTAGAGCAATCCTGTCCGTGCCGTAGGTCAGGCGCTACGATGCGCCAATGATCGACCTTGTGCTCACCCTCATCGGGCCGGACCATCCCGGCATTGTGGACTCCGTGGCTGACGTTGTTGCTGCCCACGGCGGCAACTGGCTGGAGAGCCGCATGGCGCACCTCGCGGGCAAGTTCGCGGGCGTTCTGTGCGTGGAGGTTGCCGACGACCAGGCGGCCGCGCTTGAGGAGGCGCTTGGCCGTCTCGAGGGCAGCGGTCTGCACGTCATCGTGGAGCGGAGTGCGCCCGTTGAGGTCACCCGGCAGCACGCGATGGAGATTGAGCTGTTGGGCGTGGACCGCCCGGGCCTCGTGCATGAGATTTCGGCGCTGCTGGCGCGGCACCGCATCAACGTTGAGGAGCTGGACACGGATCGCCGCGCCGCCGCGCACTCGGGCGACCACATGTTCCACGCTCACGTTCGCGTGTTCATCCCCGAGAACGTGGATGTGGCCGCGGTCCGTCAGGGCCTGGAGCGTCTGGCCGGCGACCTGATGGTGGAGATCCGGCTGGCCGAGGCGCTGGGCACCGCGCGCTAGGGGCTGAGCGCGGCGGCGCGGGCGGCTGAGCGGGCGGGCGGCTGGCCACCCGCCCTGCGGCTCACGGGGTGAGCCTTCCAGATCCCGGGCTCACGGGGTGAGCCATACGGCGCTCGAGGTGGGGTGCTGGCGGTCTGCCGGGCTCCGATGGCTCACGGGGTGAGCCGAATAGGTCTCGCGAGCTCGCGATGACTCACGGGGTGAGCGGCTAGGCGGGCGGTGCGCGGCGGTGCGGGCGACGATCCCTGCCGCGCCTGCCGACGCATCACCGCTCGTGATAATCGCCAGCAATTCGCGCGGTCGCGCCACCCGCCGGCGGCGCAGCAGGGTGTACGGGCGCTCCAACCGCCCCGAATATCACCGCTCGTGATGCGGCGGGCCCTTGAGGGCGGCTTCGGGCGGGCGGGACCGCCAGCCAGCCCGCGAAGACGCGGCGCGAGCAGGAACTAGCTGGCGATTATCACGAGCGGTGATGGAGCGACACGGGGCGTTCACTCACGAGCCGCGCCGGGCCGGCCCAGGTCACTTCACGACAAGCGTGTATTGCTG
>CAIYHO010000068.1 GCA_903925955.1 uncultured Chloroflexota bacterium | reverse complement strand
CCTCGTCGTCGCGTCTGTTGCCCTGCGCACCTTCTCGGCCCGCGGTCAGGTGCAGATCTACCTGCTGGGCTGCGGGTCCCTGGTCTTTGGGTTGGCGGTGGCCTGTGGCGCGCTTGTGCGGGAACTCCCGGACGGCGCAAACCTCACCGTGGCCATTCACAACACGGGCTCCCTTGCCGCGGCCATCATCTTCTTCGCGGCCGCCGTGCTCCTCTTGGCTGGCCCTTCACCAACCATTGCGGCTGCGCAAAGAACGCGGGTTGCGGCTGGCGGGTATCTGGCAGCCGTGATCGTTGTGGGTCTGCTGACCGCCGCCGCACTCAATGGCGCCATAGCGCCGTTCTCTATCCTGGACATGGGTCACACCGCGGTTCGCCAGGATGTCCTGGGGACGGCAACCGGGCTGTTTGGTGTTGCCGCGCTGGTCTTCTTTGGCACGAGCATCAGAACCAAGGAGCCATTTCTCTATTGGTACGCGCTGGCCCTCACCCTGGTCTGCGTTGGCCTCGCGGCCATCCTCATCGAGAGCTCCGTCGGCAGCCCCATCAGCTGGGCGGGGTGGTTTGCGCAGTATCTGGGCGGTCTGTATCTCCTGGCGGCGCTTGCGGCAGCCCCAAGCAGCGCGGGTGAGCGGAAGTCGTACCTCGGCAGCATCATGACCTTCTCGCTCAGCCCCGCGACTGCGGGACCTGGTGCAGCGCCGTCCCAGCCGGCGTCGGGCATTGAGGGGCTGGATCGCTCCCTGCGCCACATCTACCTCGAGGCATCCTCGGATGCGTTCTACGTGAAGGACGCCGAGGGCCGCTATCTGCTCTTCAACAGCGAGGCCGCCCGGGCCACCGGCAAGCAGGCCTCTGACGTCATCGGCAAGGACGACACCTTTCTCTTCCCAGCCAACCAGGCCGCAGCGGTCATGGCCCACGACCGCGAGGTCATGGACGGCGGACGCGTTGTGACGTACGAGGAGGTCCTCCAGACGGTCGCCGGCCCCACGACGTATCTCGCAACCTCGGGCCCGGTCTTCGACGACAACGGGAAGGTGGTGGGGCTGTTTGGCATTGCGCGCGACCTGACCGAGCAGAAGCGCGCGGAGGCGTCGCTGCGCGACAGCGAGGACCGGTATCGCGCGCTGTTCGAATCGGCGTCGGATGCGGTGTTCGTGATCGATATGGCGACAACCCGGATCCTTGATGCCAATGCCATGGCATCGGCGCTGTACGGCTACAGCCACGCCGAACTGCTGGCCATGACCGACAGCGACGTGTCGGCGGAGCCCGACGAGACCGCCCGCCGAACCCGCGAAGCAGCGACAGCCGATGATCAGGTCGTGAGGATCCCGCTGCGCCTCCACCGCAAGAAGGACGGGACCGTGTTTCCCGTGGATCTCACCGCCCGCAATGCCGAGTGGCACGATCGGCGTGTGCTCATCGTGGCCGTCCGCGACATCAGCGAGCGCCAGGCGTCAGAGGAGGCGCTCAGGGCAAGCCAAGAACAACTGCGGTTGGTTCGTGATTCGAGCGAGGACTCGATCTACAGCTTCGACCTCCAGGGCCGCTTCACCAGCGCAAACCGGCGCTTCTGCCAGGCGCTGGGATTGGGTGAGGAGCAGATCATCGGCCGCACGCCCCCCGAAGTGGGTCTGCCCCAGGATCGTTTCGCGGAGCTCGCCGCGATCCACATGGACGTCATCATGTCGGACCGCACCGTTGTCCGCGAAGTGGCGATGCCCATGCCGGACGGTCAGGTCCGCTTCGCAGAACTGGTCATGAACCCCATCCACGATCGCGACGGCCGAGTGGTTGGGATTGCCGAGACCTCGCGCGACATCACCGAGCGCAAGCTGGCCGAAGCGGACAATGCCAACCTGCAGGTGCAGCTCCAGCAGGCACAGAAGATGGAGTCGGTTGGCCGTCTCGCGGGCGGTGTCGCCCATGACTTCAACAACATGCTCGGCGCGATCCTCGGCAACACGGAGCTTGCCCTTGAGGAACTCGGCACGACACACCCTGTGAGCACGGAACTCCTCGAGATCCAGAGCGCGGCGCGGTACTCGGCGGACCTGACGCGCCAACTCCTCGCGTTTGCGCGCCGGACCACGGTCGCGCCCCAGATCCTTGATCTCAACGCTGCGATGGGCGCAATGCTCGACCTGCTGCGGCGCCTCATCGGCGAAGGCATCGAGCTCGCCTGGCAGCCGGGCGCTGGCCTCTGGCCCGTGCGTGTGGACCCGTCGCAGGTTCAGCAGGTGGTGACCAATCTGGTCGTCAACGCCCGCGATGCCGTTGGCGAGACGGGCTCAATCACCATTGAGACGGCCAACTGCACGCTTGACGCCGTGTTTTGCGCCACCCGACCGGATGCCCGGCCTGGCGACTACGTGGTGCTGACGGTGCGCGACAACGGCCGCGGCATGGATGCCGAGACGATTGCCCGCGTCTTCGAGCCCTTCTTCACCACCAAGGAGGCCGGCCACGGCACAGGGCTGGGCCTGGCCACGGTGTACGGCATCGTCACGCAGAGCGAGGGCTTCATCACGGTGACCAGCGCGCCGAGCGAAGGGACCACGCTGGCGGTCTACCTGCCGCGTCACGGCGAGCGTCCGGCACGTCCTGCGGAGCGGCCGCAACCGCACGCTGGGCACCGCGGCAGCGAGACCATTCTGCTTGTCGAGGACGAGCCCGCGATCCTGCGCCTGGGCGTGGTGATGCTGCAGCGGCTGGGCTACAGGGTCATCGCCGCGGCGACGCCGGGCGAGGCGATCCGCCTGGCACGCGAGAACGCAGGCAACATCAACCTGCTGATCACCGACGTTGTGATGCCCGAGATGAACGGCAGGGATCTGGCGCGGAGCCTCCTCACGCTCTATCCGGACCTGGCGCGGCTGTTCATGTCGGGCTATACAGCCGACGTCATTGCGCATCATGGCGTCCTTGACGAGAGCGTCCACTTTCTCCAGAAGCCCTTTTCGGGTGACGATCTCGCGGCGAAGGTCCGCGAGGCGCTCGACGCTGGACCGGGGTCGGGGCCGGGGCCGGGGCCGGGGTCGGCAAGCCGTCAGCGGGCCAACCACTGACTTTGGTCATCGAGGCCACTGTCGCCACATCGGCGGCATGGCTCGTCGCGGAGTCCCGGGCCGTTCTGTGGTGCCAATACGCACCGTTGCCGGGTTGACTGACGGCGCTGGCCCGCGATAATCGCCAAGCACCGTGCGACTGGTGTCACCATGCCGTGCGGCAATCCTGGGGGCGATCAACAGGCAATGAAGAAGTCAAAGCTCCTCAAGGTGCACCAGGCGACGATGGCTCGCGCCGAGACGGCCGAAGCCCTGTATAGGGCTGCGGTCTTGCGGGCCGAGGTGGCCGAGGCGCGGGAGCGCCACGCCGCGGAATTGCGCGAGAAGTACGCCTTGGAGCGCGAGTCGCTGGCTCTTGAGCGAGAGAAGGCGGCCCTGGAGCGCGATGCCGTCGCCAACGCGCGAGACACGGCGGCGGCAGCGCGCGATGCGCTCCTCAACGCCCGCCTGAGTGTCGCGCCGGCCGCCGCTCAGCACGCGGCCGCTGAGCCAGCCGCCGCTCAGCAGGCGGTGCCAGCCGCCGCCGCAGCGTCCACCGCGTCGTCCGCCGCGTCTGGCGCCTGGTCGTCCGATGAGGGCGCCGAGGTCCGCGACACTGAGCTGGAGAT
>CAIYHO010000067.1 GCA_903925955.1 uncultured Chloroflexota bacterium | reverse complement strand
TAGCCGGTCGATTGCTGCATCGCGGTCCGGCGCATGGACCATGAGTTTGGCGATGAGGTTGTCGTAGTCCGGCGGAACGCGGTCACCGGCCTCGATGGCGGTGTCCACCCGGACGCCTGGCCCGGACGGCATGGTCCAGCGCCCAACCCGACCTGGGGTTGGCGCAAAGGCCCGCGACGGGTCCTCAGCGGCGATGCGGACCTCAATCGAATGCGACGACGGGGTGGCAGCGCGCTCCCCTGCCGCCAGTACCTCGGCGCTCAGCGGGGCGCCGCCCGCGATCCGGAACTGCTCGCGGACGATATCCACCCCGGCCACCAGCTCCGTGACGCCGTGCTCCACCTGGAGTCGCGTGTTGACCTCAAGGAACCAGAAGTTGCCATCGGGGTCGTAGAGAAACTCGCAGGTGGCGGCGTTGCGGAGCCCGGCGGCCTCCCCAAGCCGGATGGCCAGCCCATGGAGGTGTCGGCGCTGCGCCTCGGTGAGACCCGGCGCGGGTGCCTCTTCAACCAGTTTCTGGTGGCGGCGCTGGAGGGAACAGTCCCGCTCCCCCAGGGCAACCACCTTGCCGTAGGCATCGGCAAGGAGCTGGACTTCGATGTGGCGGGCCGGGAGGATCTCCCGCTCCAGGTAGACCGAGCCGTCGCCAAACGCCGACGCCGCCTCCCCGCTGCCGGACACAAGGGCAGCCGGAAGGTCCTCGGGGCGGGTGACCCGGCGCATCCCGCGACCGCCGCCGCCCGCCGCGGCCTTGACCAGCAGCGGGAAGCCGATGCGCTTTGCGGTGGCGATGATCTCCGCCACCTGGTCCGGGTGGTCCACCGGCGCGGGCTCAAGGGTCCCCGGGACGGACGGAACATCCACCCGGGCCGCAAGCCGGCGGGCGTGGAGCTTGTCGCCCAGCGCGTCGATGGCCTCGGATGACGGCCCCACAAAGACAAGCCCTGCTGCCTCAACGGCCCGGGCAAAGGCGGCCCGCTCGGCAAGGAACCCGTAGCCCGGATGGACCGCCTGGCAGCCGGTGGACAGCGCCGCCTCCACCACGGCGTCAATCCGCAGGTAGCTCTCCGACGGAGGCGGCGGGCCCAGACGCACCGCCGCGTCCGCCAGACGCACATGCGCGGCCAACGCGTCCGCGTCGCTGTAGACGGCGACCGCCTCCATGCCCATCTCGTGACAGGCCCGGATGATCCGCACCGCAATCTCGCCGCGGTTGGCAACCAGCACACGCCGGAACGGCGGCGGCTCAACGGTCATTGCTTGCTCCCCTCTCCGGCGTCTTTACGCAAAGACACAGCTGACCTCGGCTCAGAGCGGGATGTTGCCATGCTTCTTCCGGGGGTTTGTGTCCCGCTTGTCCTGAAGGATCTCCAGCGCTCGGACGAGCCTGGGGCGCGTCTCATGCGGAAGGATCACCTCATCGATGTAGCCACGCGAAGCGGCAACGTATGGATTGCTGAACTCCGCCTCGTACTCGGCGACAAGACGCTTGCGTTCGGCGAGCGGATCGTCAGCCTTGTCGATGGCGTCCTTGAAGATGATGTTGACCGCGCCCTCCGCGCCCATCACCGCAATCTCGGCCGTGGGCCACGCGAAGTTGAGATCGCCGCGGATGTGCTTGCTGCTCATGACATCGTACGCACCGCCATAGGCCTTGCGCGTGATCACGGTCACCTTGGGGACCGTGGCCTCGCAGTACGCGTACAACAGCTTGGCGCCGTGCTTGATGATCCCGCCGTGCTCCTGCCCCACCCCGGGCAGGAACCCCGGCACATCTACAAACGTGAGCAGCGGGACGTTGAACGCATCGCAGGTGCGCACAAAGCGAGCCGCCTTCACCGACGCATCGATGTCGAGCGCGCCCGCGAGCACGGCCGGTTGCTGGGCCACAATCCCCACAGGTCGGCCGCCAACGCGAGCAAACCCAATGAGGATGTTCCCCGCCCACGCCGGCTGGATCTCAAAGAAGTCCCCGTTGTCCACGATGCGCCGCAGCACGTCGTGCATGTCATAGGGCTTGCTGGGGTCCGCCGGGACCACCTCGTCCAGCTCCGGGTCCTGCCGGTCGCGCGGGTCGCTCGACACCACCACCGGCGCATCGGACAGATTGTTCTGGGGCAGATGGGCCAGCAGGCGCCGGACGTGGTCCATCGCCTCTGCTTCATCGTGCGCGGCCAGATGGGCGACACCGCTGCGCGCGGTGTGGACCGTCGCGCCGCCCAGCGCCTCCGAGTCAACCTCCTCATGCGTCACGGCCTTCACCACGTTGGGCCCCGTGACAAACATGTAGCTGGTCCCCTCCACCATCACGGTGAAGTCCGTCATCGCCGGCGAGTAGACCGCGCCACCCGCGCAGGGTCCAAGAACCACGGAGATCTGAGGGACCACGCCCGATGCCATGACGTTGCGCAGGAAGATCTCCGCATAGCCGCCAAGCGAGGCAACGCCCTCCTGGATCCTCGCACCGCCCGAGTCGTTGAGCCCGATGACCGGCGCCCCAACCTTCATCGCCAGGTCCATCACCTTGCAGATCTTCGCGGCGGTAGTCTCCGAGAGCGAGCCGC
>CAIYHO010000066.1 GCA_903925955.1 uncultured Chloroflexota bacterium | reverse complement strand
CGCCGGCAGGAGGCTGTCCTGGGGGTTGAACGGGGTCGGGTTGGGGGCGGTGTTCGTGTCCATGCCCGGAGTTTCCCGTCCGGACCCTTTCGGCTCCGTTACGAAGCGAGAGGGCCATCACGGACGATGTGGGGGATCCGGTCCCAGAGCGCTGACGCACCAGCGACACTGGCGACATGCACCACATCCGCGACGAGCTCCGTCGCGCACGTCTTCCGGCCCTCGCCCTGCTCACGGCGCTCCTCTTGGGCGCGGTGATCATCGTGCTGACGGACTTCAAGCACATGGGGCAGGTCGGCAGTGATCCCCTTGCGGCCATCGGCGGCGCGCTCGCAGACCTGTTCAAGGGCTACGCGGCGATGTTCACCGGGGCAATCGGGGACCCGGGCCGCGTCGCCACAGCTTTCAGGAGCGGGACCACCCACGACATCGTCCTGGCGGTCCGGCCCATCTCCGAGACCCTGCTCAACGCAACGCCCTTCATCTTCGCCGGGCTTGGCCTCACCGTGTCGTTCCGCGCCGGGCTGTTCAACCTGGGCGTGGACGGGCAGTTCCTCATGGGCGGTCTGGGCGCCTCGATCGCGGCCACGCTTGTCGCAGGACACCTGCCGCCACCGCTCGCGCTGGTGGCTGCGGTGGCGGGCGGGATCGTCGCGGGCGGCGCGTACGGGTTTGTCCCGGGCCTCCTCAAAGCGCGGACCGGCGCACACGAGGTGATCACCACCCTCATGCTCAACGGCATTGCGGGGAACCTCGCGTTCCTCATCGGCGGCATGATCGCAATCTCCCCGCCAACGTCGCTCCCCGCGGTCCCGCGGCTCCTTGGTCTGCCAACGATCCGCCTGGACTATGGCTTCGTCATCGCACTCGCGATGGCCGCGGTGGTGTCGTGGCTGCTGTTCCGCACCACCCTTGGTTTTGAGATCCGGACAGCGGGCTTCAGCGGCACGGCTGCACGCGTGGCCGGCATCCGGCCCGGCCGAACCGTGGTGCTGGCGATGGCGCTGTCCGGCGGGCTGGTGGGGATGGGCAGCGCGCTCTTTGTCCTGGGGCCCGCGTGGGGCTCGCCGGGCGGACCGGAGGGCGGCATGGGGTACACCGCCATTGCGCTCGCCCTGCTCGGAGGCCGGCGGCCCAGCGGTGCCGTTGTGGCGGCGCTGCTCTACGGCGCGCTCTCCACCGGATCGCTGAACATGGTTGTGGCGACGGGCATCCCGCTCGCGCTGCTCTCGGTCATCGTCGCCTTCGCCATCATCCTTGTGGCGGCGCCAAACTTGACCCGGTCGATCTGGCGGCTGCGGCCGAGTGGCCCGGCAGGGGTCTAGCCCAGAGGGGCGCGGCTCCAGCTCACCGTGAACCGGGCGCCACCCGAGGGCGACTCCCCCACCGTCCAGCGGCCGCCCGTGGCACGGACGATGGCGTCGCCGATCGCGAGGCCCAGGCCAGCCCCGCCCGCCTCGGACGACGTGGTGACGGAGCGGTGGAAGCGGTCAAACACGCGCTCGCGCTCGTCGGGCGGGATGCCCGGCCCGGAGTCGTCAACGGTGAAGGACACGCGGGCGGCCTCAGCGGCAACCGTGACGCTCACGGACCCGCCGTCGGGCGCGTACTTGCAGGCGTTGTCCACCAACACGCCAATCAGTCGATCCACCAGATCCGCGGGCGCCGCGATCACCGCGCCGGACGGCGCCGAATGCACGGTGAGCGTCAGGCGGCGCGTCTCTGCGACGGCGGCAAACCGGTCCACCGCTTGCGTCGCCAGCGTGCCCAGGTCAATTGGCCCAGACGCGCTCGGCGCGGCAGCGGCATCAAATCGGGCCAGCCAGAGCATGTCCTCAAGGAGGCGGCGCATGCGCGTTGACTCGCGCTCCACCTTGGTGAAGGCGTTGCGGTACCAGGCGGCATCGCGCTGGGCGGACAGGGCCAGCGATGTGTGCGCCTCAATCACCGAGAGCGGCGTCCGGAGCTCGTGCGAGGCGTCCGCGGTGAATTCAAGCTGCCTGCGGCGGGCGGTCTCGATGGGCGCTGCCACGCGGCGGCCAACGACAACTGCGCCGAAGAACACAAGACTCAGCAGGAACGGCGCAATCAGCAGCTCGCCCAGCACCACGGTCCTCTGGGTATCGACCACCTGGTCGATCGCCTGCGCCACCACCACGTAGGACTTGCCCACGGCATGGCCGGCGATGCGGACCGGTGTGCCGGCAATCACAGCGGACCGCGGGTTGGACACGGTGCGAAGCTCAGCGGGCAGCTCGGGCGTGGACGCGCTTGCCACAACGGAGCCGTCGGGCTGGATGGTCCAGGCGAGAAAGACGGGGCCAAACGGGCGGCCGGGGTCTCGCCCGGGATCCACGGGGCCAATGTTGCCGCCACCGCCACCACCGTCGTGCGGCAGACGGTCAAAGGACTCAACCAGCCGCTGGTCCCCCTGCGCGGTGAGGACGCCTGTGGCAAACGCGACGACGCCCGCGGCAACCACGAGATACCCGATCGCCACCACCGCGGTTGCGGCAAGCGCCACGCGGATGGACTGGCGGCGGACGGCCGGCACGTGCGTCATGTTCACGATGTCTCCGCCTCGGCGCGATAGCCTGCGCCGCGCACGGTCACGATGCGGATGCCGGCATTGACGATCTTGGAACGCAGGCGCGACAGCTGGACGTCGATGGCGTTGGAGCCCAGCGGCTCCGTCTCGTCCTGCCAGGCGTGCGCGGCGATCGCCTTGCGGTCCACCACCGCGGGCGAGCGGCGCATCAGCAGCTCAAGGATCCGGTGTTCGGTCCCGGTGAGGCCCAGGTCTCGGCCGCCGGCGCGGACTTCGCGCGTCAAGGGGTCAAGTTCCAGGCGGCCAAGCTTGAGCACGGGGGCGTCCACGCCGCGCGGGCGGCGCTGCAGGGCGCGGACGCGGGCGAGGAGCTCGCCAAAGTCAAACGGCTTAACCAGGTAGTCGTCAGCGCCCGTGTCCAGGCCGCGGATGCGGTCCGCCGGGGTGTCGCGGGCGGTGAGCATCAGCAGCGCGGTGGGCCGGTCGTGCTTGCGCGCCCACGCCACCACGTCGATGCCCTCTTTGCCGGGCATCCGCCAGTCGATCACGGCCACGTCGTACTCATACCAGCGGAGCTGGTCGATGGCGTCGTCGCCACGCTCAACCGCGTCAACCTGGTAGCCGGCGTCGGTGAGCCCAAGAACCAGGACCTCGCGGAGGCCCTCATCATCCTCGGCTACCAGCACGCGCATCGTGTCGTCTCCGTCGTCCGTTGGCTAGCGCTGCACGAGCCGCGCCGGGTTCATGGTCGCATCCCGATCCAGCCAGCGCCACGCGGGAGTCACGCCACGGGGCTCCGGTTGCTTGGCGTTCCGGGACCGGGTCTCGCGGCGGCTGTCGGTGGTCTTCATGCCCCGCAGATTGCCGGGGTGATCCTTGCGGTTTCGTGACGCCGCTAGGCGCCTGCGAGGCTCTGCTCCAGCTGGGCGATGTGGCCCTCAAGGTGCGTCACGACCATCCGGTCACGGAGCTGGTCAGCGCTCATCGTGCCCGGGCGCGGGTGGCTGCCCATGGCTGCGCCGGCCTCTGGGTTGCCGGCCGCTTGCGCGGCGACCGTGCGCTCCCAGCGGGCAATGCCGTCGTTGATCCGCTCAAACAGGTCGGCCACCGTGTAGCGACGGTCCCGGTCAATCAGGGCGATGCGGACCGCGTCCTCGGCCATGCGGCCAAACAAGAGCCCGTCGCTGGCCGCGCGGCCAGCCTCGATGATGCGCGCGAACTCGCCGTACCAGAAGCCGAGCATCTCGCTGGTGTGCGCAAGGACTTCGCGGGGACCCCAACTTGCCTCGGGGCCGTTGCCGAAATCCGGGGCGAGCGGCCAGGGTCCTCCCGCCTCCACGCGCGGGAGTAGCGCGGCAAACGCAGCGCGGGACACGGCGAGGCGGGCGAGAGCCTCATCAGCGGGCATCGGCGGCGGCAGGGTCTCCATGGCGACAGTCTGACGCAGCGGGTCAATGGCGTCACGCGCCGGGCCCCGAGAGGTGGGTGGGCGGTCGACGTGAGTCACCGGTGGTTCAAGGCGAGCCCCTGCCCGCGTAGTTCGAGCCGCGAAGTCGCGGTTGGACTTTCGAGTTCTGCGGGGCGCCTGGGCCGTGGTGATCCTGCGGCCGGCCAACGTCGCGGCTGCCGCCGCGGGGGTCGTCGCCGGG
>CAIYHO010000065.1 GCA_903925955.1 uncultured Chloroflexota bacterium | reverse complement strand
GTCCTGACGGACGCCGCCGATACTGTCGCTGACGATCACGACGGATCGCCCAAAGTCCACCACTCCACGGGACACGACCCGCCAACCCGTCCGGTGAGTCACAGCTGGGTCAAGCGGCGAGTGGCGTCGGGGCGCGCGGCGCGCGGGTCAAGCCACCCGTCGAGCGGCTGCTGAGCGGTCAGCCGGCCTCGGCGATTGACGCGTTCCGGCCGGAGCCGTCCAGCGCGGCCCGGGCAGCGGCCAGCAGCGTCTCGGCGTCGGCTCCATCGTGCGGGAACCGCGCAATCCCGGTGCTCACCGAGATGGGCGCCCCGCCCACCGCGTCCAGCGCAGCCACGCCGTCGCGCACCCGGCGGGCGATCGTTGTGCCACCGGCGACGCCAGGCGCCACCAGCAGGAACTCGTCACCGCCGGCGCGAGCAATCGTGTCCACGATCCGCACGCTCTCCGCAAGCACGGCCGCCACGCGCCGCAGAACCACATCGCCAGCGCGCGAGCCCGCACGCTCGTTCAGCGCGCGGAACCCGTCCACGTCCAGGATGGCCACGGACACCTCGGTCCCCTGACGCTGGGCCCGCGCCAGCTCCAGGTCCAGCACCCGGCGCGCCACCCGCTCGTTGGGCAGCCCGGTCAGCGCATCGGCGTGAGCGGTTCGCTCGGTCCAGTCGGCCTCTTCGGTGGCCAGCGAGGACAGCCTGAACGCCGCGAGCGCAGCAGCCGCCAGATCGGCCACACCAATGAGCAGCGTCTCCTGCGCGGTGTCCACGTCGTGCGGGCCCGTCCAGCCAAGGGTCAGGACGCCCACGCAGGTTTCTACCCCGCCACCCGACGCCACCACCAGCGGCAGATCCACGCCGGTCATCGGCCCGCCGTCGGGCCCAACCGCAACGCGACCAAGCGTGCCGGTGCGGTCCAGTGCCGCCAGGTTGATCGGGTGTTCTGGGTCGCCGGCAACGGTCTCCGCAAATGCGCTTGCTTCGGCGGCCGTCATGCCCACGGTCAGCAGCAGCTCAAGGTTTGTGCCATCGGGTTCCAGCGCAAACACGGCAGCCGCGGACGCGCCAACTGCAGATGCGCCCGCTTCCACGATGACGGCTAACGCGGTGTCCAGATCGGCGGCGCGCGCAAGCGCTGCAGCCCCCGCCGAAAGCACAGCAAGTGCACCGGCGCTCCTGGTGCTGTCCGTCACGAGATCCTCCCAGCTGCTCGCCGTGGGGGCGGAATACGCCATTGGTGAGGCCGCGGCATCGTACACCGGCCAAACGGCAGATCGCGTGTCGTCCTGCGGCCCTCAACCGGTTAGACTCCGGGAGTGAAGCTCGTCGTCTGCATTGTCGGGAGCGAGGACGCCGGCACCCTCGTGGATGCCCTCCTTGCCGCTGAGCACCGCGCCACGCGCCTGAACTCCTCGGGCGGGTTCCTCAAGAAGTCCAACGCCACCGTCATGGTTGGCGTGGAGGACGAGGACGTGGACGAGGTGATGGCCCTTGTGCGCGACACCTGTCGCCCGCGGACCCAGATTGTGAACCCCATGCCGCCCATCATGGAGCCCGGCGAGTTCTTTATGCCGTACCCCCTCGAGGTTGAGGTGGGCGGCGCAACTGTGTTCGTCCTGCCTGTGGAGCGCTTCGAGAGACTGTGAACGCCGTCCTGCGCAAGATCCTGCTCTGGTGTGCCCGCAACCAGTGGATGCGCGACCACATGCCGCGGCTGCCGTTTATGCAGAAGGCCGTTCGGCGGTTTATGCCCGGCGACACCATCGATGACGCACTGAACGCAGCCGTTGACCTGCAGGTCCTGGGCATCGGCACGATGTACACCAAGCTTGGTGAGAACATCACGGAGCTTGCCCAGGCGCAGCAGACCGTTGAGAACTACACGGCGCTCCTGGCCGGGATCAAGACCGCCGAGATTGACGGCGAGATCAGCGTCAAGCCCACGCAGCTTGGCCTTGATGTGGACGAGGACGCCTGCTTTACGCACCTGGTCACCCTGGCCACGGCCGCCGAAGCGCAGGGCTCGTACCTCTGGATCGACATGGAGGACAGCTCGTACGTTGACCGGACGCTGGATCTGTACCAGCGTCTGCGCGCCACCCACCCGCGGACCGGCATCTGCCTCCAGGCGTACCTGCGGCGCACGGCGAAGGACGTGGAGCGCCTGCTCCCCATCAACCCGGCCATCCGCCTGGTGAAGGGCGCCTACGACGAGCCCAAGACGATTGCCTTCAAGTCAAAGCGCGAAGTGGACGCCAACTACCTTGGCGTGGCCGTGACGCTGCTGCGGGAGGGCCGAACACGGCCGCTGCGCATTGGCCTTGGCACGCACGACGTGGAGCTGGTGCAGCAGATCGCGTCGCACGCGGCAGCGGCCGGCATCCCCAAGGACGCCTTTGAAGTGACGATGCTGTTTGGCATCCGGGCACGGGAACAGCGGGCCCTCTCACGCTCCGGATACCGGGTCCAGACGCTGATTGCCTATGGCGCCGCCTGGTACCCCTGGTACATGCGCCGCCTCGCCGAGCGCCCAGCCAACGTGCTGTTCGCGCTCCGCCAGTTGCTGCCCTAGACCCGCAGGGCACGGGCACCGCCACGGTCATGGGTTTGCGCCTCGAGGCGCTGGAGATATCGGCTCCCGACATCGTCGCTGCGTGGCGCGGCATCGAGGACGGTCGCTTCATCTCGGTCCGCCGCGAGGTTCGGCGTCGCGCTGGGCTTGGTTCCGCTGAGTTGGTGGTCGCGCAGCTGGCCGCCGTGGCAGACGCGCTGGCCTCGGTGGTGGCGTCGCTTCCTGTCGCTGCCTTTGCCTTGCCGGGCGGCGAGGGCGACTGGAACGTGGCGCAGGCGCTGGGCCACACGGCAGAGGCGCGGGCGGGGTTGGCGATGGCCGGCGGACTCGCCGCGTCCGGACGCTGGCCGGCCGATGCCGCCGCGGTGGTGCCGAGCGTGCCGGGTGCGGCCGATGCCACGCGGGAGACACTCCTTCGGCGGCTCGCCACGTCGCAGCGCGTCATCGAGCGGGCTGGACGCCAGATCGCCGGCCACGAGGAAGAGCCATGCCCACTGGAGCACCCGCTGGTTGGGCGGCTTCGGTGCGGCGAGTGGCTGCTGTTTGCCGGCGTCCACGACCTGATGCATCTCGAGCAACTTGAGAACCTAGAGCGCGCCGAGCGCCAGCGCCTGGAGGCGAGCCCGCCATGAGTCTTCGCCCAGGCATCGTTGAGTGTTGGGTCTTTCGCGTCCACCCCCGCAGGGGCAATGTGGAACTCCTGCTGATCCGCCGTGCTCCGCATCGCACCTTCCCAGGGCTCTGGCAGTGCGTGACCGGCCGCGTGGAGGCCGATGAGCGGGTGCCGATGACGGCGCTGCGCGAAGTGGCCGAGGAGACCGGTCTTGGCCCGGCCGACATTGAGGCGTTCTACGACCTCGACCAGATCCTGCCGCTCTACAACGAGACCGCCGACGCCGTTGGGTTGTCGATGGTCTTTGCCGTGCGGGTCCGTTCGGAGGCCGTGGTGGCCATGTCCCACGAGCACGACGCGATGCGCTGGGCCGCGTCAGCCGAGGTGCCTGACCTTGCCATCTGGCCGGCGTACACGGAGTCCGTGCGGCGCGTGGTGATGCTGGCCGGCGATCCGGCACGGGCACGCTGGTTTGCGCTAGATCCGGAAGGTCACCGGATCGCCCGCGAGCCGATCGCCTAGGAGCGTCTAGAAGACTTCCGGGATGAACGTCTGCTCGTCCATCGGCGGGCGGACGTAGCCGCGGTCAGGCTCCCGCGGCGGCAGCACAATCGGCTCCGGCGTCAGGTCCTCGTACGGTACCAGCGAGAGCAGGTGGCTGATCACGTTGAGGCGGGCGCGCTTCTTGTCGTCGGCGTTGACCACGTACCAGGGCGCCTGCTTGATGTCCGTGTGGCGGAACATCTCGTCCTTGGCCATGGAGTACTCGATCCATCGGGCCCGGCTCTGCAGGTCCATTGGCGAGAGCTTCCAGCGCTTTGTGGGGTCCTTGATGCGCGCCTGGAACCGGCGCTCCTGCTCCGTGTCGCTCACCGAGAACCAGTACTTGACCACGATGATCCCGGAGCGGACCAGCATCCGCTCAAACTCGGGGCAGGATCGGTAGAACTCCTCCACTTCTTCGGTGGTAGCGAAGCCCATCACCCGCTCAACGCCTGCGCGGTTGTACCAGGAGCGATCCAGCAGCACGATCTCGCCCGCCGCTGGCAGGTTTGCCACGTAGCGCTGGAAATACCACTGCGTGCGCTCGCGCTCCGTGGGTGCCGGCAGCGCCACCACCCGAGCAATCCGGGGGTTCAGCGCCAGGGTGATCGTCTTGATGGCGCCGCCCTTGCCCGCTGCGTCCCGGCCCTCAAACAGGACCACAACCTTCAGTCCGCGCGCGTGGACCCACTCCTGGAGCTTGGCCAGTTCTACCTGGAGCTTCGCAAGCTCCTCGAGGTAGCGCTTGGTGGACATGGGCGCGGGCGCAGGCGGGGCGGGCGGCGGCGGATCGGCCGGTTCTCCCAGCACGCGGTTGAGCGTGACGTCCATGCCGTTGGGCTTGGCGCCGTCTTCGGCTTCGCCCTTGTGCTTCTTGTCCTTGCTCATGGCCAACCTCGCGCTTGCAGGGTCCGGTCGCTGCATCGTGTCCAGTATGACCCCGCGCGCTAGCCGGGTAGACTGTGCGGACGCACGGAGGCGCCCGATTGCAGGTGCAGGCACACCACCGGAGGACGCGATGACCGAGACGCTGGCCAACCGCCGGGTCTTCCGCTCGAAGGTGGACGCCATCCGCCAGACGTACGGCTTTGAGGACGTCTCACTTGCCCCGGGCACAGACACCGTGGATCCGGCTGACGTTGTCCTGGCGCAGGACTTCTGCGGCATCCACCTTCAGATCCCCGTGCTTGCTGCCGCCATGGACGCCGTGGCAGACGTGCGTCTCAGCGGCGAGTTGGCCAGGCTTGGCGGTCTGTCCTTCCTCAACCTTGAGGGCGTCCAGTTTCGCTATGACGACCCGTCTGCCGTGCTGGGCCGCATCGCCGCCGCGCCCGACGACGAGATCCAGGACGTCCTCGCCGAGGCCTACAAGGCGCCCATTCGCGAGGAGCTGATCGCCCGCCGCATCGCAGAACTCCACGCGGCAGGCTCCAAGGCCGCCTTCTCGGCCACGCCCGGCGTTGCCCAGAAGTTTGGCCACGCCTGCGCGGAGCACGGCGCGGACCTGTTCCTCGTCCAGAGCCAGGTGAGTTCCGCCCGCCACATCGCCAGCGGCTACACGCCGCTCTCACTGGCTGACTTCGTCCGCTCCATGCCCATCCCGGTTGCCGTGGGCAACACCACCAACGCAGATGCCGCGTTCCAGCTCATGGAGCAGGGCGCAGCGGCCGTGTTTGTGGGCGTGGGTCCCGGCGCCGCATGCACTACGCGCGAGGTCCTGGGCATCGGCATCCCGCAGGTCACAGCCGTTGCGGATGTGGTGGCGGCGCGTGACGTGTACTTCGCCGAGACCGGGCGCTACGTGCCGGTTGTTGCGGATGGCGGCATGAAGAAGGGCGGCGACATCGCCAAGGCCATCGCCACCGGCGCTGACGTGGTGATGCTTGGCTCGCCGCTTGCCCGCGCCGCGGAAGCCCCCGGCCACGGCACCAACTGGGGCATGGCCGCGCCCTCGCCGGTGCTGCCGCGCGGCACGCGGATCAAGGTGGGCACCGTTGGCCCGCTGGACCAGATCCTCAACGGCCCCTCGCACGTCACCGATGGCACGCAGAACCTGATGGGCGCGCTCCGCCAGTCGATGGCGGCGCTGGGCGCCCGCACCATCGCCGACATGCACGACGTCGAGGTGGTCTACGCGCCGTCGGTGGTCACCGAGGGCAAGTCCTGGCAGCTTCGCGGCAAGTAGCCCGTCCCGCGCTGCGGCCCGCCCGTTCTGGCGCGAGTCCCGGCGCGTAGGATCGCGCCATGCAGATTTCGGGGCGGATTGTCGGCGCTGTCTTGGCAGCAGGCGTGGTGGTGAGCCTGGCGGCCTGTGCGCCGGCAACGCCAACGCCGGCCCCCACCGAGCCAACCCACGTCCCGTCGGCGCAGCCCTCGGCCAGCG
>CAIYHO010000064.1 GCA_903925955.1 uncultured Chloroflexota bacterium | reverse complement strand
GCCCCCGCCTGCGCACCCGCCTGCCCCGTGTTCGGTGCCACCGATCGATTTCGCGCATGGACACCTCAGGTGATCGGTGCCACCGATCAAAACGACGCCGCCGGGGCCTTCCGGGGCCAATTCCCCGTCAGATTGATCGGTGGGACCGATCACTCGCGCCTCCGACACCGGGAATCGATCGGTGCCACCGATCACGCCGGGGCTGGCAGTCCGCGAGGCCCCAGATAAGCGGCGGATAAGTGGCCTGTGGTTCGCTACGCGCATGACGCGTACGAACCTCCAACTATCGGCCGACAAGCGGGCTGAACAGCTGCGCCGATCGCTGATTGAGGAACTCCAGCGCATGGTCAGCGACGCCGGCATCTCGCAGCGGCTGCTCGCATCGGCAAGCGGTCTCCCGCAGAGCACCGTCAGCGACATTCTGGCCGGCCGCGTGGACCCAACGCTGGAGACCTATGCGCGGCTGGGCGCCGTGCTGGGCGCGGACATCTCGGCCAAGTTCTTCCCCACAACGGGGCCGCAGGTGCGGGACCGGCACCAGGGGAGGATCCTGGAGGTGATCCTCGAAGAGCGCCACCCAAGGTGGGGGCCGTTCACGGAGGTGCGCGTTCACAGGCCGGACCGGGGCTGGATAGATCTGGCGCTGCATGACCGCAAGGAGCACGTGATCGTCGCGCACGAGATCCAGTCGGAGCTCAATCGCGTGGAGCTGCTGGTGCGCTGGCAGCAGGCAAAGGCGGCATCGCTGCCGTCGTGGGACGGCTGGGCGCAGCTGGGCGACGAGCCCACGATCAGCAGCGCCCTCATCGTGCGCCGCACCAGGGCTACGCAGGCAACGGCAAGCGAATTCGAGCGCCAGCTGCGGGTCGCCTACCCCGCGCACCCCGATGACGCGCTCGCCGCGCTCCGCGGCACGGCGCCCTGGCCGGGTCCGGCGATGATCTGGGCGGTCATCGAAGGCGCGCGAACAAGACTGATCCCCGGCCGGTGACGCTGGCCCTTGCTACCCTTGCACCCCCGAACGCCGCAGCAGAGCAGATACGCCACGATGACCAACCCGCGCACGCTCGTCGAGAAGATCTGGGACGAGCATGTCGTCGCGCAGGACCCGGGTGCACCGGCCGTCCTCGCCGTCGACCTGCACCTTGTCCACGAGGTCACCAGCCCCCAGGCCTTCACGGGCCTCCGCACCAGGGGCATCAAGGCCCGCCGTCCGGACAAGACGGTTGCCACCGCAGACCACGGCACACCCACCACGCCCCGTGGTCTGCCAATGGTGGACATGCAGGCGGCCGCGCAGATCAAGCAGCTTGAGACCAACTGCGCCGAATTCAACATCCCCATCCACGCCTTTGGCAGCGACACGCAGGGCATCGTCCACGTCATCGGCCCGGAACTTGGCCTGACGCAGCCCGGCATGACCATCGTCTGCGGCGACTCCCACACGGCCACGCATGGCGCGTTTGGCGCACTGGCGTTTGGCATCGGGACAAGCGAAGTGGAGATGGTCCTCGCCACGCAGACCCTGCTCCAGCGCACGCCCAAGACCTACGAAGTCCGCGTGGACGGGCGTCTGGGCGCAGGCGTCAGCGCCAAGGACATCATCCTGGCCCTGATCGCGCGGATCGGCATCGGCGGCGGCACCGGCCACGTCTTTGAGTTCCGCGGCGAGGGCATCACCAGCCTCAACATGGAGCAGCGGATGACCGTCTGCAACATGAGCATCGAGGGTGGCGCGCGAGCGGGCCTCGTCGCCCCGGACGAGACCACGTTTGCGTACCTCAAGGGGCGCAAGCACGCGCCGCAGGGCGCTGACTGGGACAAGGCGGTTGCCTACTGGCGCACGCTGCCCACGGACGACGGCGCCACCTTTGACAAGTCCATCGTGCTCAACGCGGCCGAGCTTGAGCCGATGGTCACCTGGGGCAACAACCCCGGCATGGGGATTGCCGTGAGCGGCCGCGTGCCGCGCCCCGAAGACGCAGAGGATGCCGCCGGACGCCGCGGCCTCGAGCGGGCCCTTGAGTACATGGGCCTCCAGCCGGGTCAGCCCATCGCCGGCCAGCCCGTGGATGTTGTGTTCATCGGGTCCTGCACCAACAGCCGCATCAGCGACCTGCGCCTCGCCGCCAGCGTCCTCAAGGACCGCACGGTCCACAAGGGCACCCGCGTGATGATTGTCCCCGGCAGCCAGCCGGTGAAGGTCCAGGCGGAGCGCGAGGGGCTCGACAAGATCTTCCTGGCCGCGGGCGCCGAGTGGCGCGAGGCCGGCTGCTCCATGTGCATCGCCATGAACGGGGATCAGCTGACCCCCGGGCAGTACGCAATCAGCACGTCCAACCGCAACTTCGAGGGTCGCCAGGGCAAGGGTGGCCGCACGTTCCTGGCCTCGCCGCTCACCGCGGCCGCCTCGGCAATCACCGGCGTGGTCACGGACCCGCGCGGGGTGCCCGGCATCGAGAGCCTTGTCACCGTTGGCGGAGGGTACTGATCGTGACCGAGGGCTTCCGCTCCTTTAGCTCAAAGCTCATCCCGCTGCCGGCCGAAAACGTCGACACGGACCAGATTGTCCCTGCGCGGTACCTCAAGGTCACCGACAAGGAAGGTCTGGCCGAGGCGCTCTTCCGCGACTACCGGTTCAACGAGGACGGCACCAAGAAGGACCCGCTGTTCATCATTGACCGCCCGGAGAACGCCGGTCGCAAGATCCTGCTTGTCGGGGGCAACTTCGGCACCGGGTCCTCCCGGGAGCACGCGCCCTGGGCGCTCCGATCCTGGGGCATCCAAGCCATCCTCTCCACGTCCTTTGCGGACATCTTCAAGAGCAACGCGCTCAAGAACGGCGTCCTGCCCATCGAGGTGGACCCGGAGACGCACAAGGCCCTCTTTGCGATGGCCGAAGCCAATCCCGATGCCGAACTGCGCGTGGACCTCAACGAGCAGGGCATCCTGCTGCCGGACGGCTCCACGGTTGACTTCGACATTGACCAGTTCTCCAAGATGATGCTGCTCGCAGGCACCGACGAGATTGGCTATGTCCTTGCCAAGGACGCCGACATCGAGGCCTGGGAGGCGGCGCATCCGGCACGAGTGGATACGAGGTTCGCGGCTGCGGGCTGACGAGCCGCCGGTGCGGCGGGAACCTGATCCGCGCACTGGTCGTCTGGCGGGCATGAAGACCTCAACAACGCGCCTTGCGGCTGGCCTCGCGCTGGCGTTCGCCCTGGCAGCGTGCAGCGGGTCCGCGCCTGGGCCTGTGTCCACGCCCGCAGCGCCCAGCGCCGCGCCGCCCATCACTACCTTGCCCATCGGCAACGGCGACCCCACGCCCGTCCCCGCCGGCGGCGGCGCTAACGGCGGCGGGGCTAACGGCGGAGCGCCGTCCTCGCCAGGAACTGATCCGGGCGGGCTGGTCCCGGGGGATGGCGGCAGCGCCGGCTCGGGCTCGGGCTCGGGCTCGGGGGGCAGCGGTAGCGGCGGCAGCAGCAGTGGCGGTTCGGCCCCGGGCGATCCCGGCACCGGCGTGGTCACAAGCCCGCCCAACAACGGCGGCGGTGGCGGCGGCCAGGTCCCGGACCCGCAGGCCACCATCGTCAACCCAGTCGCCGGCCTCCAGGGCATCCACGCCGTCAACGCCACAAAGCTGGAGCCCGGCGTCAACGGCGCCAACCTGTCCGTGCGGGTCTCGTGGTGGAGCGGTGTGGAGCCGTGCTCGGTCCTCGCCGGCGTCACCGTCGCCCGCGACGGGAACACCTTCAAGCTCACCGTGACCGAGGGCAGCAAGGGCCAGAACGTGGCCTGCGTCGAGATGGCCATGTACAAGGCCACCATCGTGGACCTGGGCAAGGTTGACCCCGGCACGTACACCATCACCGCCACGGGCGACGCCCCCGCCGTGAAGGTGGAGGTCAAGGGCTAGGGTTACCCGGACCCAAACCCGCGCGGGCGCCCAATCTCGCCCATACTCGGGGCGTGAACCTGCCGCTCAGCCTCTTTGACCTCCTTGCGCTGTTCATCCTCATTGCCGCGGTCATCGCGGGGACAAGGACGGGCGCGCTGCCCCAGATCGGCGGCATCGCCGGGGCAATCGGCGGTCTCATCATCACCCTCAACCTCGCGCCGTGGCTGGTGGAGATCACCATCAGCCTTGAGCCGCTGCCGCGGGCACTTGTGGTGCTGGGCGCCATCCTCGGCTCCGTGGTGCTGGGCGAGGCGCTGGGTTCAGCCGTCGGCAGGGCGGCAGCCGGCACGGTTGCGCGCACGCTGCTCAACAGCGCCGACCGGATCGCAGGCGGCCTCCTCGGTGCGGCGCAGGCGCTGCTCATCATCTGGCTTTCGGGCGGCCTGCTCGCTGCTGGGCCCATCCCCGCCTGTGGCCGCGCGGCCAGCCAGTCGGCCGTCCTGCGCTATCTGGACCATTACCTGCCGCCCGCCGCCGACATCATCGGCCAGGTTGCGGGCATCCTCGACAGCTCCGGGCTGCCGGCGGTCTTTGTGGGTCTGGAGCCCATCCCGCTTGCCCCAGTGGACACGCCCACCACGATCCAGGCGCAGAAGATCGCCGCGTCAGCAATCCCCAGCACTGGGCGGATCGTCAGTCAGGCGTGCACGGCGGAGGTCACCGGGACCGGCCTGATCATCGCCGCGCACTACATGGTCACCAACGCGCACGTCGTTGCCGGCGCCACGGTGACCGAGGTCAAGCTGGGCTCAAAGAGCTACTCGGCCACCACCGTCGCCTTTGACCCGAAGCTCGACGTCGCCGTCCTGTACGTGCCCAAGCTGACCGGAGCGGTCCTGAAGTTTGCGGCAACGGATCCCGAGCGTGGCACAACGGCTGCGTCCATCGGCTTCCCGGGGGGCGGACCCATGGTCATCACGCCCGCCGGCGTCTCGGGCTCTTACACCGCCACCGGACGCGACATCTACGGCAAGGCCCGAGTTGACCGCGTGATCCTGGAGCTGCGCGCGGCCATTGAGCCGGGCGACTCCGGCGGCCCGCTGGTGCTTGCCAACGGGTCTATCGGCGGTCTGGTCTTTGCCCAGTCCAAGACGGACCCCGCGGTGGGCTACGCGCTGACCGCAACGTCCGTGGCGGCAAGCGTGACCCCTGCCATCGGCCGGACGAAGGCCGTGAGCACCGGCGTCTGCATCCACTGACAAGCCAGAGCGGCGACCCAGGAGGTGACCAACGTGCCTGATCCCATCTCTGCTTCGCGCGCTGCGCACCTGTACCTCGCCGCGCTCGCGGCAACCACGTGGAGGACGATCCTCGACATCAACCCCACGCTGGCAACCTCGATTGGCCTCCGCGGCTACGACGACCAGCTTGACGACCCGAGCTTGGCCGGCCGCGCCGCGGCCAGGGCGCGGTACGCGTTGGCGCTTGACAAGGTTGAGGCGTTTGCCGCCGCCGAGCAGGAGCTCCACGATCTGGACGCCACCGACGCCGTCACGCTGGCCGCGCTGCGCGAGACGCTGACCGCCGAGATTGCCGCCCTGGACTGCGGCCTCGCCGAGTGGAACGTGGACCACATGGATGGCCTGCCCACCTCGCTGCTCAGCCTGCCGGACTACCAGCGGCTTGAGACGCCCGAAGACGGCGACGCGATGGTGGCCCGCTGGCGCGCGATGGCGCCGTATGTGGACGCCTCCATCGACAGGCTTCGGGCCGCGCTCGCGGCTGGTCGCGTGGCCTCCGCGCCAACCGTGGACCGCGCGGTTGCGATCCTTGGGGACCTGCTGGCTGAGCCCATCGAGGACTGGCCGCTGCTTGCACCGCTCGCGGGGCTGGCGGACCTTGACGGATGGACGCTCACGGAGCGCGAGCAGTTCGCCGCAGCCCTCACGGCATCCGTGACCCAGCGTGTCGGACCGGCCCTGCATCGGCTGCACGCGCTGCTCGTCGATGAGATCCGGCCCGCCGCACGGCCCGCATCGGCGCCCGGCATCGGCCATGTCGAAGGTGGCGCTGCCGACTATCGCCGCCTCGTCCGGTACCACACCTCGCTTGACCTGGAGCCCGAGACGCTCCACGCCACGGGGCTGGCCGAGATTGAGCGGATCGATGCCGAGCTGGTGGAGTCTGGCGCCCGCCTCCTGGGGACCAGCGGGCTGGCGGCCACGCTTGCGGCCCTGCGTGGCGACGTGGCCCTGCACTTCGGTACGCGTGGGGAAGTATTCGCAAAGGCCGCATCCTCGCTGGATGCCGCGACGGCCGCCATCCCCGCCTGGTTTGGGCGACTGCCGCAGGCGCTCTGCGTCATCGAGCAGATCCCGGCGCATGAGGAGGCGCACTCGCCCATCGCGTACTACCGCGGCCCCGCGGAGGACGGCTCGCGCCCCGGCCAGTACTACGTGAACACCTCGGAGCCTGCCACCCGGCCGCGGTATGAGGCAGAGGCGCTGGCCTACCACGAGTCCATCCCCGGGCACCACCTGCAGATTGCCATTGCGCAGGAACTCCCCGATGTCCCCGAGTTCCGGCGCCACATGGGCACAACCGCGTACATCGAGGGCTGGGGGCTCTACTCGGAGCGGCTAGCCGGCGAGATGGGCCTGTATACGGGCGATCTGGACCACATTGGCGTGGCCTCGTATGACGCATGGCGCGCCGCCCGGCTGGTGGTGGACACCGGGATGCACGTGATGGGCTGGTCGCGGGATCAGGCGATCACCTTCATGACGGAGCACACGGCGCTTGGCGTGAACAACATCGCCAACGAGGTGGACCGCTACATCGCCATCCCCGGCCAGGCGCTCGCCTACAAGACCGGGCAGATGGAGATCCTGCGACTGCGGGCGTCCGCTCGTGCGCGACTTGGCGATCGGTTCGACATCCGCGGCTTCCACGACGCGGTGCTGGGGAGCGGTGCGGTGCCGCTGCCGGTGCTGGCGGCCATCGTTGACCGCTGGGTTGACGCGCAGGGCGTCTAGCGGCACAGCAGCTCGCTGAGTCGCCCCTGACTCACGGGCTGACTCCGCCTGCGCAGCTCGACGGCCGAAGTCGCGATTCGGCGCGCGACCGCCGCACCAGCACCCCGGGTTTCATTCACTGGTGACTCAGCAGGCGACAGCGCCGCAACCGCGCAACACGGGCGATACTTGCGGCTACCCCGCAAGCAGACACAAGCCGACCCGCCGGAGAACCGATGGCCGCCGATCGACCGCTCCCCTACAGCCGCCCCACCGACCCGGGCAAGCGCCACAGCCACGCGCTCACCGATGGGCCGGATCGCGCGGCGGCACGCGCCATGCTCAAGGCCGTGGGCTTCACGGATGACGATCTCGCGCAGCCCATCATCGGCGTCGCCACCACCTGGATCGAGACGATGCCCTGCAACATCAACCAGCGTCGGCTGGCTGAGTTTGTCAAGCAGGGCATCCGCGCCGCCGGCGGCACGCCGATGGAGTTTGGCACCATCTCGGTGAGCGACGGCGTGTCCATGGGCACCGAGGGCATGAAGGCGTCCCTCATCTCGCGCGAGGTCATCGCTGACTCCATCGAGCTTGTGGCGCGGGGCCACCTGTTCGACGGGATCGTCTGCCTGGTTGGCTGTGACAAGACCATCCCGGCTGCGGCCATGGCGCTGGGCCGTCTGGATATCCCGGGCCTCATCCTCTACAACGGCACGATCATGCCGGGCACCTACAAGGGCCAGCCCGCGGACGTGGTGTCCGTGTTTGAGGCGATTGGCGCGTACCGCGCGGGCAAGATCACGCTGGAAGACCTCTACGAGGCCGAAAACGGCGCCTGCCCCGGCGCGGGTGCCTGCGGCGGCCAGTTCACGGCCAACACCATGGCCACGGTCATGGAGTTCATCGGCCTGTCGCCGGCCGGCCTCAACGGGATCCCGGCGGAAGACCCCAAGAAGGACGAGGCGGCCCGAGCCTGCGGTGAGCTAGTGATGACCCTGGTCCACCACGACATCCGCCCGTCGCACATCGTCACGCGCAACTCGCTGGAGAACGCGGTGGCGTCCGTGTCCGCCTCGGGCGGCTCCACCAACGCGGCGCTGCACCTGCCGGCCATCGCGTCGGAGTTT
>CAIYHO010000063.1 GCA_903925955.1 uncultured Chloroflexota bacterium | reverse complement strand
TTTGAAGCCCGCGGCTATACGGCGTGGGACATTACATCGCCGGCCTTTGTTCGTGAGAACGGCAAGAATATCATCCTGTACATTCCGTCGGCATTCTGCAGTTATACGGGCGTGGCACTGGACAAGAAAACGCCGCTTTTGCGTTCAATGGAAGCCCTGAGCAAACAGGCGGTTCGTGTGTTGAAGGCTTTAGGAAATACCGATGTCAGCGCGGTTGCGGCAACGCTGGGCCCTGAACAGGAGTATTTCCTGGTTGACCGGAAATTTTTTGACAAGAGGCTGGATCTGCTGTTGGCCGGTCGGACGCTGTTTGGCGCTCCATCGCCCCGTGGGCAGGAGATGGAAGACCATTACTTCGGTTCGCTGCACGAGCGTGTAGCAAACTTTATGAACGAGGTGAATGTCGAACTGTGGAAGCTCGGCGTTTCCGCCAAGACGCAGCACAATGAAGTTTCCCCGGCGCAGTATGAACTGGCTCCGGTTTTTGCCACCGTTAATGTTGCGACCGATCATAATCAATTAACGATGGATACGATGCAAAAGGTTGCATTGCGGCACGGATTTGTTTGTCTGCTGCACGAAAAGCCGTTTGCCGGCGTCAATGGTTCGGGCAAGCACAACAACTGGTCCATGGCCACCGATGACGGCGAGAACCTGCTGGACCCGGGCCATGACCCGCACGCCAACGCGCAGTTCCTTGCGATCCTTGCGGGCGTCATCCGCGGCGTCAACGTGCATTCGGACCTGCTGCGCGCCGCCATCGCGGATGCCGGCAACGACCATCGCCTGGGCGCCAATGAGGCGCCGCCCGCCATCATGTCCATCTTCATGGGTTCGCAGCTTGAGGATGTGCTGGCGCAGCTGGAGGCCGGCGGCGCGTCGGCGTCCAAGAAGGGCGGCCACGTGGAGCTGGGCGTGACGTCCCTGCCGGTGCTGCCGAAGGACGCCACGGACCGCAACCGGACCTCGCCGTTCGCCTTCACGGGGAACAAGTTCGAGTTCCGCGCGGTTGGCTCATCTGCCCCCATCTACTGGCCGCAGACCGTGCTCAACACGGCCGTGGCGGACTCGCTGTCCTCGCTGGCGGACGAGCTTGACGGGGTTGCCCACGGCGATTTCGCGGGTCTCACCTCAATCCTCTCCGGCATCATCCGCGACCACAAGCAGGTCCTGTTTGAGGGCAACGGCTACTCCGAGGAGTGGCACGCCGAGGCCGCCCGCCGCGGGCTGCCCAACAACAAGACCACCCCGGACGCGCTCCCGGCGCTGTCCACGCCCAAGGCGGCCGAGCTGTTTGCGCGCTTTGGCGTGCTCACGGAGCGAGAGCTTGCGGCGCGCGCCGAGATCAACTGGGAGCGCTACGTCAAGGTCTCCAACATCGAGGCGTCAACGGCCATCGACATCGCCACCACGCTGATCCTGCCCGCCGCGGTGAAGTACCTGGGCGAGCTGGCTGGCGCTGCCGGCGCGTCACGTGGCGTGGCCGCCGTGTCCGCGAAGGTCGCCTCGCTGACCGACGCTCTCGTGGACGCCATCGGGGTGCTTGAGCATGCGCAGCACGCTGCCCACGGCTCCAACTCGCTCCAGGCCGAGGCGCACGCGTTTGTTGACTCCGTGATCCCGGCGCAGGCCGCGCTGCGGGCCGTTGCCGACGAG
The DNA here is from genome assembly GCA_903925955.1 of uncultured Chloroflexota bacterium. Lineage (GTDB taxonomy): Bacteria > Chloroflexota > Limnocylindria > Limnocylindrales > CSP1-4 > CAIXZV01. The sequence continues at coordinate 2,857 of CAIYHO010000063.1, read as the reverse complement.
CTGGAGACCCTGGTCTCCGACGAGCTCTGGCCGCTGCCCAAGTACCGCGAGCTGCTGTTCCAGTACTAACCCCCCGCTCTCTGCGTCCCCGCGGGGGGACCTCACGGCCCTGGGGCTTTGGCCCTGGGGCCGTTTGTTGTTTCATCACCGCTCGTGATAATTGCCCGCTCGTTCGCGCCGGAACTGCCCATCGCGTGCCCAGCGCGGCCCGAAACCGCCTCGAAACCGCCCCTAAGACGCCCCTAAGACGCCCCAGCATCACGACTGGTGATATTCCGCGCGGTACGAGGCACCCACCCGCCAAAGTGCTGCCATTTATCACGAGCGGTGATGAGGCGACAGGGTTGCAGGTTCGCGCACCCCGTTGCACCACCAGCCAGATAAGTGGCGGATAAGTGGTCCTCGTCATCCTCACCACATGCGAACCCGTGCAGCACGACCCAGATCCACCACCATCGTCCGCGAGGGGCTCCAGCGGGCGACATACCTCGCCGTCCGCCTTGGCAGGGGGCTCCGGGAGCAGCGCAAGCGCTCGGGCCTGAGTCAGCAGGCGCTCGGCAATCTTGTCGGTCTGTCGCAGCCCGCCATCCATCGGCTTGAGTCCGGCCATGGCGCCAGCGCCGGCATCGACACGTGGGCAATCTGCGCCCGCGCGCTTGGCCTGCAGCTCGCCGCGTTTCTGGAGGAGGCGGCAGGCTCGGAGCAGCCGCGTGACCTTGTCCACCTGCGCAACCAGCAGCTTGTTGGCCGATACGCGGCGCCAGGCGGCTGGGACCCCCTGCCGGAGGCGCTTGTCGCGGCCCAGGGCGGCAGGCCCAGGTTCATCGACGTATCGCTCACCCGCCCGGCGCGGCGCGAGATCGCCGTCACCGAGGTGTGGGACCTCCTTGACGACGTCGGCAACGCCATGCGCGGGCTTGAAGAGAAGGTGGAGCGCGTGCGCACCCAGATGGGGCCTGACTGGCATGTCGAGGGCCTGCTCGTCGTGCGCGCCACGCGGCGCAATCGACAGCTCGTGCGCGAGCTCGCGGCGCTGTTTGCGGCGCGCTATCCGGCGTCGTCAGGGGCGTGGCTTGCGGCGCTGGCCAACCCGGACAAGCCGCTGCCGGACGCCGCCGGTCTCGTCTGGGCGGGCGTCAAGGGTGAGCGGCTGTTTGCGGCTCGGCTGCCATGACCGCGGCCCCAGCGCCACCGCGCGTGGACCACAGCGATGCGCCAATCGAGACGCCGAGGATCGCCAGGATCACGCCTAGCGCCAGGGGGATCGGCACCTTCACAAGGTCCGCCAGCAGGATCTTCACGCCGGCAAACACCAGGAGCGCCGCCAGACCTTGCTTGAGGTACACAAACCGGTTCATCAGGCCCGCAAGCAGGAAGTACAGCGAGCGCAGGCCCAGCAGCGCAAACAGGTTGGACGAGAGGACGATGAACGGGTCCGTGGTGATCGCGAAGATTGCCGGGATCGAGTCGATGGCAAACATGATGTCCGTCGTCTCCACCACCACCAGCACGGCAAGCAGCGGTGTCGCCATGAGGCGTCCGCCCTCGCGCACGAGGAAGCTCGGGCCGCGGTACGAGTCGGTCACGGGGATCACGCGGCGCAGCAGCCGAAGGGCCAGGTTGCGCTCGGGGTTTACCGCGTGGCCCTTGGAGCGCCACATCCGCCAGCCCGTCACCAGGAGCAGCAGGCCAAACGCGTAGAGCACAACGTGCAGCGACTCCAGCAGCGCCGAGCCCGCGCCGATGAACAGCCCGCGGAAGACGATGGCGCCCACAACGCCCCAGAACAGCACGCGGTGCTGATAGGCCGCGGGGACTGCGAAGACCGAGAAGAGCATCGCAAACAGGAACACGTTGTCCATTGAGAGCGACTTCTCGATGACGTACCCGGCGAGGTACTCGGCGCCCGCCGTCGATCCGCGGGTGGCGAAGACGACGCCGCCGAAGCCAAGACCAAGGGCGATCCAGACAGCCGACCAGATGGCCGCCTCGCGCATCGACACCTCGTGGGCGGCGCGGTGGAAGACGAACAGATCAAGCGCGAGCATGCCCAGGACGAGCACGCCAAGGCCGATCCAGAGAGCGAGATCAAGTGACACGAGCGGGCAACCTCAGGCTGAAACTGGCAGCCCGTCGGTCTCCCCCAGCCGGTTGTCCGGCCGAGCGCAGCGGATCCCGCAGGATCGTGATGACGCCAACGCTCTGGAGGGGTACTCCCCTTCGGTGACCTATATCCTAGCGGCAAGGTCGGAATTAGGTCAAGTGGTCGCGGAGCGGCTCGGCTAGACTCGGTACATGCCCACCGTGTCCCTGCAGTCCATCGGCAACCCGTCCTATATCGCGCTCCGCACGTTCCGCAAGAGCGGCGTGGCGGTGGACACGGCGGTGTGGGTGGCGGCCGATGGCGGCAAGCTTTACGTCTACACCGCCGACACGTCGGGCAAGGCGAAGCGCATCCGCAACAGCGGCACGGTTGAGATCTGCGTGTCCGACATGCGCGGCCAGCCGAAGGGCGAGTGGGTTCCGGCGCAGGCACGCGTGCTGGATGCGCCAGTTGATGTTGCCCGCGGTCTTGCGCTCATCAAGCGCAAGTACGGCATCCAGTACCGGCTGGCGACAATGTTTGACCGCAGCAAGGCGAAGACGGTGATCCTGGAGATCAGCGACCGGGCGTAGGTCCGGTGTCCCTCATGCGCTATCATTCCCCGGCCCCTCAGGGGGCGCGGCCCCTTGTGGGCCCTCGGTCGGGGCGTGGCGCAGCTTGGTAGCGCGCATCGTTCGGGACGATGAGGTCGGAGGTTCAAATCCTCTCGCCCCGACCATAACCAGCAGATGCGCTCGAAAACGCCTCCACGAG
>CAIYHO010000062.1 GCA_903925955.1 uncultured Chloroflexota bacterium | reverse complement strand
TCGTTCTGGATCCCGGGCGAGACCGTGGTCTATGTTGGCCTCGCGGGAACAAGCATCGCAAGGCGGGTTGGCCAGTACTACCGCACGCCGCTGGGTGACCCTCGCCCGCACGCGGGCGGCCACTGGCTCAAGACCCTCGCGGGCCTTGGTGAGTACCGGGCTTGGTGGGCGACAGCCGCGGATCCTCGGGGCGCTGAGGACCGCCTGCTCATCGCCTTTGGCCGTCGGCATGACGGCGCCTTGCCGTTCGCGAATCGCATTGGTCCTGGCGGACGCAAAGCACACGGCATCACCGGTTCCACAGTGTCACGGGTGGCGACCGATTCCTCCGCCTCCGCCTCGGCGAGCCGCCGGGCCCCGCGCGCGTCGCCGCGAGGTCTGACTGCCGGCCGTCTTGCGAGGATCAACGCGGCTCTGCAGGAGCATGCGAGGGCGCAGTCTTGGCGCACGATCACTGCGGTGGAGGGCGGGCGTCACCTCGACCGCCTCGGCTTGCTGTCGGATTCCGCGTCCCGGCCTGGGCTCCCGCTGCGCGAACTCCTCCGTGCAGGGCTCATCCAGGGCGCCTCTCAGGACGGCAGCCGGCGTTGGCACATCCGTGCGCCCCGGACCCCGTAGGCGACTCCCAGGCTGACTTGGCGCGACGTATGCTCGCGGGGAGCTACGCCGTTCGGGGGGACCTTCTTGCTGATCAAGAGCGCCGATGACAAGCAGCCGCAGATTGCGGCACTTGAGGCGCTGCTGGCTCGCCCGGACGCTGACGCGGAGACGCGCCGCCGCATCGAGATCGAAATCAAGATGGTCCGCGCGGGCGTCACCGGCGAGCGCGAAGCCGCCTACGAAATCGAGTTCATGCTTGGCCAGAGCCAGCGCTGGGCCACCATCCATGACCTGCGGCTTGAGGTTGGCGGCCGCGTGGCGCAGATTGACCACCTGGTGATCAACCACCTGCTCGACGTCTGGGTTGTCGAGAGCAAGCACTTCAGCGATGGTGTGGCGGTTGACGAGCACGGCGAGTGGGTCAGCTTCTTCGGCGGGCGGCCTTCGGGGATCGCGTCGCCGATTGAGCAGAACCGGCGCCACATCGACGTCTTGGCTGCCGTGTTCAAGTCAGGCCAGGTGCCCCTGCCCAAGCGCCTTGGCCTTGTCACTATCCAACCGTCGTTCCACAGCCTGGTACTGATTTCAAACCGGGCCCGCATCTCCAGGCCTAAGAGCAGTGCTGCGGCTGCCCGTGTGGACGGGCTCGATACCGTCATGAAGGCGGAGCAGTTCCGCAACCACATCAACAGGTTCTTGGACCAGCGCAACCTGCTGGCTGCCACCAAGTTGGTTGGGCCGGACGCGGTGGGGGCGATCGCTCGATCCCTCGTCGCGCTGCACGTGCCGGCAACGTTTGACTGGGCGGCACGGTTTGGGCTCCCGACCGCCGCGCCAGCAGCGCCCGCCCTGCCATCGGCGGCTGCCGCAACTGTGACCGGTGTTTTGCCCATGCCTAAGCCGGCGCCGGCAGCCGATGGTCAGGCCGCCTGCGGCTCATGCGGTCATGCAGTTTCGATTGCGGTGGTGAAATTCTGCGCCGCACGTCCGGATCGCTTCGCCGGCGCCACCTACTGCATGACCTGCCAGGGGCGCTACCGGCGCAGCCCCGAGAAGCGAGACGGAGCCACGACGTGAACGGTGTTGACGCTCGATCCGTCCTGGCCGGCCTGATCGGCCGCGAGATCCACACGCTGAGCGGCCAGCCCAACCGGATCCTCCGGCTCGATGGCGACAACGTGATCGTGGCCACAGGCAAGTCTCCGGAAGGGCAGCCAGTGCCCATCGCCTGGGTCCAGGACGCGCTTGACATGATCGTGCGCGACGGGGAGGTTGCCGTGAACGTGGAGACGCTGCGCTATCGGAGCGCGTTTGTCGGCGCGGTGCTGGCGACGCTGCCCGGCGCAATCACAACGCTGCGCCCGGCCACGGTGCGGATCCGCGGCTAGCGGACCTGGCCGAGCAGCGCATCGCGGGCCCCAGGGGTACATCGACCGTGTTCCAAATCTCTAGACTTGCCAGACACTCACTCTTAGCTTGGGGGCAGCCATGGACCTAGATGCGCTGATCAAATACCTGCAGGGAGTTGACGACAGCGAGGAGCCAGAGGGTTCGCCGGGCGAGGCAGAAGGTGAACTAACGGAGACGGATCAACTCTTCGTCGTCAACTGGGATGAGATGCTCCGCACCAGGCGCCAGCGGAGTGATTGGCCGGAGGATTTCTGTCGACATCGTGGCAACCCCGTAGTGATCGCTCAGCAAGCGGTCCGGCGCCGGCCTCTGCGGCCAGACGACCAGCGCGTCGTCTCGCCATCGCCTCGAGATCCTCGGGACGCAGATGTGGTCGATGGACGCCCGATCCGGCGCGACGGCCCGCACCGGGTCGGTCGGGTACGCCGTCATGGATCGCAGGCCCGCACTTTCGAGTGCGCAGATCAACTGCTGGCGCCCAGCCGTTGACCCGTAGTAGTGGTGGTCCGACAGGTCCTGGTTGAGGTCACCCGCAACACACAGCTCGGCGGCGGGGTGTTCATCCTTAAGGCGTAGCCAATCGGCGGCCTGGGCATCGAGCGCAGCGCCGAAGGCCTCACCGCCCCTTCCGGGTCGTCCTCGCCACTGGCTGCCCACCCAAGGGAGCACGGTCGCGTAAACCAGGAGCGGCGCTCCCGTGGGCGGTTGGATGAGGGCAGCGACCGACCGGGCGGCGTCTGACGTTGGACCCAGCTTGTCCATCGGGTAGCGCGACCAGATAGCCGCCCAAACCTCGCCGGCGCGCTCTGGTTCATCGGGTGTACCGGAGCAGAAGCCCTTGTAGTCAGTTCCTGGCGTGAAGCCGGCGCGTGTTTCCGTCAGGATCCAAACATCCGCGGCCACGCTCTCGATGACTGCCAACACGCGGTCGCGGCGGGGCCTTGACGGCAGGCGCTCGACGTTCCAAACCGCAAGCTTCATGGCCGACCACCTACGCGCTGTCCGTACCAGGCAAGCTGCTTGCCAAGACCCAGCCCGGCCGTTGGGACCTCAATCGATGCGCCAGCGTCGCGAAGCCGGATGCCAATCGCGTCCACGTATCTGGCGCCGGCATGGATCTCAAAGGTGATCCCCACCAGATCGCCGATTGCCGCCCGGAGTTGGTCCACAACGCGCGCTCCCCACGCCTCGCGCTCACGCGTGGACATGGCATTGAGCGTCTGGTCGTAGCTGGGGATCCGCTCGCCCGGCGCAACCAGTCCGTACTTGGCCGATAGCACCCACCAGCGAAGGCCTGCCGCCTCCACATGGGCGACGCGCTTGCTGAAGAGCGCCGACGTATATAGGTCGCGCGCCGCATGTGTCCCCATGCGCTTTGACTTCACGCAGCCGACGAGCGCGATCGTCTCCCGATTGGTTGTGGTCACCGGTTCATCCTCCCCAGTGGTCTCCGCCTCGATTCCCGCAGCGCGTTCCGCACAGCACTCGGCGCCATGCCCTGCAAGTTCAGCGGCGGGTTGAGCCTCGCCAGCACGTCGTCCTCAAGGTGCGACAACGCCGCGCGGTTTGGCGCGGGCGTGATCGCCAGCGCAAGGTGTTCCAGCATCCACGTCGTCAGGCGCGTCTCGCCTTCGGCGGCCAGGCGACGCCCGCCGGCATCAACGAGCCCCAGGTCCTTCGCCAGCAGCGAGGCCAGCGTGAGCCTGAACGTGGAGCCGGTAATCGTGCCGCCCAGGTGGTTGCCGCGGACCCGCGATCGCAGCGTGGCGGTGCTGGTCCCGGCGCCGGCCTGTCCCGCGTAGATCAGCCCGGACCCCACGGGCAGCCCCAGAGCCATCGACAGCTGCGTGGCGCCCTCCACGTCCACAAACCAGGCGTAGAGGCCAGGCTGGGCTGCGGCTTCGGCAAGGCGGGGGAAGGCGGCTGCGGCAACGCGGTTCGCCGCATCGAGCAGCTCCGCAATGGCGGTGTCGCTTGGTGCGCCGCGATCCATCCCCATCCCTCCCCCCTAGCTGATCTTGATGCCGTTGGGCGCCCCGCACACGTCCGCGTCCCATGCGCAGACGTCAAGCATCAGGCCCTTCGCGTCGCGGTCCCGCACCTCAAAGGTAAGCCAGCCCGTGGCAGTGGTGGGCCGGTGGTAGTCAACGCAGGCAAAGAGGCTGGGCTCGCGCCCCAGCGCTTCGTAGCCCGTGTACTGGTTTCCGCCCGGCGCGGTGACCGAGTAGCTGTTGCCCCAGACGCACGCGATTACGCTCTCCTCGGGCATCCACACCTTCACGTACACGGTGATCAGATGCCAGCCGGGCTCGTGGTACCACGACGGCGCCCAGCGCCCAACCTTGACCACCTGGACGGTCCAGCCGCCACCCATGGCAACACGGGTGCCGATGTGGGGCGCGGGCGTGGGCTTTGGCGTGGGCGTGGGCACCGCGGTTGGCGCGGTGCTGGGCCAGGTGGCAGCGGTTTGCCGCGGCGTCCACACGGGCGCCAGCGTGAGTCCCGGCACAAAGCCACCGGGCGACTCGAGGCCTGGACCGCTGGGATAACCCAAGCCGTTGTACCGGGGCGTGCTGAGACCCACCCAGATCCAGATCACCAGCAGTCCCCCGCCGGCGATGGCCGCAAGCCAGAAGAGCACCTTGAAGATGTCACCGGCCGTGAGGCGCCCGGCCTCCATCTCGCGCCAGATGTACATGGCAAAGAGGAACGAGCCCAGGTTTGGGCCGTTGTTGCGGTTGTCGCCGCCGCCCTTGTCGTCGTTGCCAAACACGGTTAGGCCCCCCTCTAGTTCATGCGGCCGGGTGCGCCTCCGGGCCGAGAATCGTGCTCGTCAAGCCACACGTTGCCCCCGGAGCCCGCGTCCTCAAGGTTCCCGTTCCGGACCAGATCACCTGCGCCCTCAAGCTCCCAGGAGCCGGTGCCGTTGCCGCGCAGGTCATTGGAGGTGAACTCTCCACCCGCGCCGTCCGTGACCAGGATCCCGGCGTCCGCAGAACCCGAGACGTGGTTGCCGGTGAACGAGGGGCGCGTCCCCGCATCGTCCACCCACACGCCCCAGCCGCCTGCGCCCGACACGGTGTTCTTCTGAAAGCGCCCGGACGCCTCGTTAAACACGAGGACCCCGTTCCTCCGGGCGCCCGCAACGGTGTTGGCCACGACGGTGGGGTTGGACCCGCGACCCGACACGCCAATGCCCGTTTCGTTGCCCTCAACGTTGTTGCCCTCAATCCGCGGGGTTGCCCCGTTGGTGATGGCGATGCCCACTGTGTTGTCCCGGATGCGGTTGTTTGCCACGGCGCAGCCATGACCGCCGCCAATGAGGACACCTGGCTCAAGGTTGCTCTCGATGGTGCAGTCCGTCACGCGTGACGCCGGCGCGGCCAGGCCAAGCATGACCCCGGCGGCAGCGTTGCGGGAGATGGTGCAGCCCTCCGCAATAAGGAGCGCCCGGTCCTGTGCAACAAGACCCGCATCCAGGTTGTCCACAATCTCGCAGTTGGTGACGCGCAGGGTGGTGTGCTCCCCGGTGGCCATGGACGGCCAGCGGTTGCCCGCAATCCGACACCCGGTGAGCTCCGCGTGCCCTTCCTCAACCACCCAGACCGCGTTCTGGCTGCCGTCCGTGAGGACGCAGTCCCGCAGGGCGGCAAGCGACGACGGACCCACAACGAAGGCCGTGGCGCCCTGATGGCTCGACAGGCGGCAGCGCTCGAGGGTGCCTTCCACATCCATCCACGCAACGGCCGAGTAGGCGGCGCCGTCGTTGCCCGCTCGCGCAGGCCTGATGGTGAGCCCCTCCACCCGTCCACCAGATGCTGCGAACAGGAGGCACTCGCCGCCCACGGGCTCAAGGACGACGTCCTCTACCGGGCCATCCGCGCGAATGGTGACGGCCCTGTCCACGGTGACGGGCTTGCGATAGGTGCCGGGCCGGACCAGGATGGTGTCCCCGTCCTCGGCCGCCGCAACCGCGTCGTCAATCTCCGCGTAGGCGCCCGTTGAAGCGGGGTCCACAAGCAGGTGGGCCGGCGTGTGCGCCACAGCCACTGGCGGACGGGGCCGTGCCTTGCGGCTGGCAGGACCGTTGTCGCGCTCGGCAAAGGGGACGAAGGGCTCGTCCTCCTCGTCCTCTTCGTCCCCGTCCAAAGCCTCTTCGTCCTGGTCCTGCGGCAGCGGCGCGTCATCGGGGTACTTGGCTGACGCGGTTGCGTCCAGCCACGGCAGCCGCTCCCACGCAAACTGCGTGCGCACCATCGCCCAGGCGTAGAGGTTGCGGGCCAGCCCCAGCGTGTCAGCCGAGTTCAGGCGGCCGATGAGCGGCGTTGGAAAGGCCGCGACGTGCACAAGGCGGCCGCCGTCAAACTGCCACGAGCCAAGGGCATGCGGCCGGCGCTCCCCGGCCCAGTCCGCCACTTCGGCAGCGTTGAGAGCGTTGGCAAGCCACGCCCCACGCAACGGCCCAAGATCCGTCATGAGCTGCAGCCGTGTGGCCACGCAGGAACCCAGGACGGGGTGCTTCACCATGCGCAGACCCCACAGGGCCGCGCGCTGCTTGTCCATGCCGCAGTCTGCAATGAGCGTGTCCCGGCCGGGAGTCACGGTAGCTGCGTACCCGTCTGCGGCAAGCGCCTTTGCAATCCGGCGCAGGTGCGTGCGGGTGAAGGGCGCGGGGAGCCGCGGCGGATCCACTAGCGCAATGTTGAGCATGTCGTCCGGGTCCATCCGCTGACCCGAGACCGGATGTGGCTGGCTGTCCAGAGTGCGGCCCGCGGCTCCATCACTGCGGCCCGCAAGCCATGCCATTGACGACTGGAGCGCGGTGGCCGTCATGAACCACCGCGTGAGCCAGTCCGAGATGCCCTCGTAGACAAGGACGCCGCAGCGGGCGGAGATGGTCCCGTCTTCCGGATCAAACACCATGGCGCTCATGGGCTGGAGGTTGTTCAGTTCGCCCAGCAGCTCGTAGGTGGCCGGCTCGTCTGGCAGACCGCTGAACAGGGGCGTCTTGGCGCGCACATTCCACAGCGTCTCGCCCATGGACCAGAGCGCCGGGCCCGTCCACACGCGCTGGCGCACCCACGCGCCCCACCACGTGAAGCCCCGCTCCTCGCGAAGCGTCCACTGCTCATCAACCTGCATCTCGCGGTGGGTGCGGTCCACGGCAACCATGCCCAGGTCCGCCGCATCCGGCTCCTGGCGCTCTTCCTTCTTGGGCTTGGGCTTTGGCTTTGGCTGTTTCGGGTCACTCATGGCAGGCCTCCGATGCGGACCCGGCGAGGACGCGCTGGGTTGGCCAGATGGACGACGGGCGTCCGACGCTCTCTCGAAAGGGAGCGTCGGACGTCTGCATGTCAGCTGTCTGTCACGCGTTGGGGTCTGTGCCGCGCGGCCGCCGCGTGGCGGAGCCGTCGAGCATCCGCTCCTTGAGGGCATAGCTGCTTGACGAATAGCGCATCTTGCGCTCCAGCTCGCTGCGCATCTGCGACCAGTTCTCGGACTCGCGATCCAGCTCCTCTGCGATCCCGCGGAGGATCTCGTCTGAGCCGGCGTAGGAGCGGATCCGCTTGGCCACGGCCAGCAGCGCCTCGCGGGCCGCCTCCCAGTCGCCGCGCCGGTTGACGTTCACCACGTCTCGCAGGGCCCGGTCCGCAAACATGCGGGCAACCGCACGATCCACGTCCCTGTCCCGGGCCTGGGCGTCGTTGGCGGCGCCGTCCGCGAAGGCCCAGGTGAGGGTCTCGCTGCCGACGAGCCGGCCGCCGCGGTCCGCAAGCTCAAGCACCACGCCCGTCTCGCGCCCAGCTTCGCCAAGCGGGAAGCCCAGCCGCAGGACAAGCCTGATCACCTGGTCCGCAACCAGGTCCCCCAGGCTCAGGACGGTTGCGCCCCCTGCCTGCTCAACCGGGAACGGCGAGAGGCAGGCGACACGCAGCCCGGCGGGGCCGCTGACGGTGAGCTTTGCGTCCTTTGCGGTGACGTCAAGGAGCTCGCCCACCTCGGAGCCGATGAGCCCCGGGATGTCCTCAGGCTTGGCGATGAAGCGGAATGCACCGCCGCCCGCATCGGCCATGCCGCCCAAGAGCGCCTCCTGGAAGTCCTGGCCCACCCCAAAGGTGGAGGTGTTGATGCCACGGGCGCGCAGCTCCGACGCGTGGCGCTGGAGCTCGCCTGCGTCTGTGATGCCGGTGTTGGCCTGGCCGTCCGTGAGGAGCAGGACACGGTTCACGCCGTCGCGGTCCAGTCCGGACGCCACCTGCTCGGCACCGCGAAGGTAGCCCTCACCAAGGTTGGTGTTGCCCCGCGGGCTCATCGTTGCGAGCGCACGGATCGCGTCGCCCTTGGCCTCAGGAGATGCTGCGCGGCCCGCTGCGACAACATCGATGTCGTGGTCGAAGACGACAACCGAGAACCGGTCCGTGGGCTCAAGGCGCTCGATGCCGTGGCGGACGGCCTGCGCGGCGAGATTGAACTTGGCGTGGCCGGCCATGGAGCCCGAGCGGTCCAGCACAAACGCGACGTTCACGTTGGGCCGAACGGCCTTCCCCTCGGACGGGAGGGCCGGCGGCGCCGTGACCTCCACAAGGACGTAGCGCGTGGAGTGGTGGACACCGCGGACGAGGCGGCGGTCCTGTTTTGCTGTGATTGTCTTGTTGTCTGTCATGGTGCGTCTTCCCCCTGCAGCTGTTTGGCGAACGCCAGAAGGCGCTCAACCATCTTGATGTCGCGGCGGCTAAGGGGCCGCCGGATGTGGATTTCAATGTCTGGCGTGATGACGACGTGCTCCCAGCGGGAGCGCTCGAATGGCTCGAGCGGGTCCGGCGCGGGTGTTATCGGCGCGGCCGGCGCGGCGTCCGGTTGGTGCTTCCCCTCATTGAGCACCAACCGGATGTAGTCCAGCGCCGAGTCCCCCCGCTCGGCCTCCCCCGTCCCCCCTGGTCCCCCCGACGTCACCGCCTCCTGGACCTCTTGATCGCTCATCGCCCGAAGGCGCTTGCGGATCTCGGCCAGGGGCTGATGGGCGTCCTTGAGCTTTGCGATGAGCCGCAGCCGTGCCAGCGTTGCCGCCCGATACCGGGTGCCCGGCCCCTCCATACCGGACGAGGGGATCAGCCCCTCCGCAACGTAGTAGCGGATCGTCCGGACCGACAGTCCAGTGAGGGCTGCCAGCTCGGAGATCGTGTGTTCGCTCATGGCGTTACTATACACCCGACAGCGATGGTGTCAAGTTAGATGTGGCCCAGACGGCTCGGTCAGGAGGCGCCGTCCCTGGCCTCCTCGTCCTCGTCTTGGTCCAATTGCGTCACGGCGCCTTCGTACGCCACCTCGGCTGCCGCAATCAGGGCCTTGAACGCGTCCGCGAAGACCGGATCCTCCCCGAGCTCCTCCATCTCGCACGTGACACCGTCCACGTTGACCAAGGCCGGATTGAGCCAGAGCGCGGTCTCCAGGGCGGTCATCGCCTCGGCGTGCCGGCCGAGGGCGACGAGCGTGTAGGCGCGATCCACAAAGCAATCGCCATCGAACGGGTTGGCGGCCACCCGCACGTCCGCGTTTGCCAGGGCGTCGTCGTGGCGGCCCGCGGCGCTCAGGGCCATCGTCCGGATCCGCAGCAGCCCGGCTTTGCGGCTCGGCCGGCGCACAAGGCTGAGGGCCCGGTCAACTGCGGCCACGGCCTCCTCGCCGCGGTTCATCCGGCAAAACAGGAACGCCCGGTGTCCCTCGGCCAGGCTCACCTGCTCCGGCAAGACGGCGAAGCCAAGCTGGCGGTTGTAGCAGTCGAGCGCCTCTGGGTAGCGCTCCATGCCCATCAGCGCGTGGCCGCGCCAACCCTCAACCTCGAAGAGGGCACCGGTGGCGTAGGCGATAAACCCGTCAATCAGGGCAATGGCCTCATCATTGCGCTCACCGAAGAGGATGGCCATCTGGGCGTCATTGAGCATTGGGTCCTGGCCCTGGTACGGCGCAGGCCTCGGGTGGGGATAGGTGCGCGGGTGGTCTTCGTGGTTCATGTACCTCCTCGCGTTGCGCGACTACAAGGTGGACAGAGTCAGTTCTTTGAGGTTGTGAAGGTGGGGTGGCGCCGTGCGGTCTCCCGTCCCGAGGAGTCCGTCCACGCCGGTGGGCTCCTGACGGGGCCGGAGCCGACTGCGTCTTGGAACTATCGCCGCTGGCTGTGACAGCTGTATGTCACAGCGCACTCATGGGCGGCCCAACCGTTCGCGCTCGGCGTATGCACCCCATGTTTGGCCGCAGGGGATCGCTGGGCTCAAGGCTCCGAGCGCCTGCCATCCCGCCCGCAGACCTAGCCCTTCGACGCGGATCGATGCAGGCGATGCCTGCCGGGCAGCCGACGGTGGGGTGCCACGGTGCGCCGAACACGGTCGCGCGACCGTATAGGCCTGCTAGCCCAGCGGGCAAACATGGGGCGCATGCGCCGCCGCGCAACGCCTCACGAAGCGGCCTGCATCGCTAGGACCGCACCGTCGCCCGCGTGAGAATGGCGAGGTACGCGTCGTAGGCGTACAGCCGGTCTCGTCGGCGGCCGGTCACCTCGCGGACCACGCCCGCCTCAACCAGCGCGCTGATGCCGCGGGTCACCGTGGGTACCGAGACGCCAAGGCGGCGTGCCGCTTCGGCAACCGATGTGATCGGCCGATCGCTGACGACGGCGAAGACCTGTCCCGCCGCCGTGGACGAGCGCGCGAGCGCTGCAATCCTGAGCCGGTCGCGACGGGCGAGGGCCAGCAGTTCGTTCGCCGTGGCCACAGCACCACGTGCGGTCTGCTCAACGCCATCGAGGAAGAAGTCGATCCAGGCCTCCCAATCGCCGTCGGTCCGGACCAAGTCGAGGAGCCGGTAGTACTCGCTTCGGTGCTCCCGGAAATACAGGCTCAGGTACAGGAGCGGCTCACGCATGATGCCCGCGTGGGCCAGCATGACCGGGATGAGAAGACGTCCCACGCGGCCGTTGCCGTCCAGAAACGGGTGAATGGTCTCGAACTGGACGTGCACCAGGGCGGCGCGGACCAGCTCGGGAACCCCGGGATCCGACGCATGGATGAAGCGCTCCAGCGATCCCATCATCGCGTCGAGTTCAGTTGCCGGCGGCGGGACGAACGCGGCGTTCCCGGGCCGCGTACCGCCAATCCAGTTCTGGGTGCTGCGGAATTCGCCCGGCTCCTTGTGCGAGCCACGGCCGCTCGCAAGCAGCAGACCGTGCATCTCGCGGATCAGCCGATTGGAGAGCGGGAACCCGTCGCGCATCCTCGCGAGGCCGTGCTCCATCGCGGCGACGTAGTTCGACACCTCCAGGACGTCGTCCATTGGAACGCCGGGTGCCGCATCCAGCTCGAAGAGCAGGAGATCCGACAGGGATGACTGGGTCCCCTCAATCTGCGAGGAGAGGACGGCCTCCTGCCGGACGTAGCTGTACAGGAAGAGCGTCGAGTCAGGCAGGAGCGTGGACACGGCGTCCAGCCGGCCGAGAGCGAGCGTGGCGCGCTCGAGGAGGAGCTGGCGATCGCCCGGCCAGGCCAGGGGCGGAGCCGGGGGCAGATCAGCGGGCAGAAACGCCCGCACGGTCTCGCCGCCGTCTCGACTAATTGCGTATCGGCCCTGGACGCCTCGCAACATCAGGCTTCCCGTCTCCAATCTTGTTTGTAGCCACGTTCGTAAATAACGATATCAGTCGATATCGTTCATAACGAGTCTGCCGAACCCGATCCGCGGGACGGAACTTGCTGCGCTGATGCTAGGCTATGGCAAATGTTGGCACGATTTGCCATAGATTTGCCATGAGGCTGCCGGCTCCGGCGCCCAAGCTGGACGAGATGCTGGCCCGGCCGGAGCTTGCGACGGCGCTCCTCCGTGTCCTGGCGGCGGTTGACGGTCCGCTGGTGGAGGGCCGCTATCTCCACTGGGACGCGGTCCGGCACCGCACGCCACCGCCAGGCCTCACCTCGGACGAGTGGTGGCTGGGCCTGACGCTGCGGCGCCAGTCAAACTTCCGGGCGCTACCACTGCTGTCGGCCGATGGCACGCCCTTCAGGTACGGCATGCCGGATGCGGTGCTGGAGTTGCTGCACTGGATTGACCAGCACGCGGCTGGCGAAGCCATGGTGTCCGAGACCATCGGCGACCGCGGGGACCAGCGGCGCTACCTGGTCAACTCGCTCATCGAGGAGGCGGTGACCTCCAGCCAGCTTGGAGGGGCAAACGCAACCCGCAAGGTTGCCAAGGAGATGATCCGCTCCGGCAGGCCGCCGCGAGACCGCGCGGAGCGGATGATCCTGAACAACTACCTCGCCATGACGGACCTGCGCGAGCTTGCGCGCGAACCGCTCACGCCAGACGGGGTGCATAGGCTCCACCGGACGCTGACCCAGGACACGCTGGATCACCCGTCTGCCGCCGGACGGCTGCAGGGGCCCGATGAGGTTCGGGCGCACGTGGAGTGGACTGACGAGACCGTGACGCACGTCCCGCCGACGGCACACCAGCTGCCCGCGCGCTTGGCCGCAATGTGCCAGTACGCACACGGTGGGGCTGAGTTCACGCACCCGGTGGTCCGCGCAGTGATGCTCCATCTCTGGCTCGCCTACGACCACCCATTTGGGGACGGCAACGGCCGCACGGCGCGAGCCCTCTTCTATCGGGAGATGCTGGCTAGCGGCTATTGGCTGTTTCAGTACGTGTCCATCTCGCGGCTGTTGCTCAAGGCGCCGGCCCAGTACGGGCTCTCGTTCCTCCACACGGAGACGGACGGGTTCGACGCCACCTACTTCCTGCTGTACCAGCTGGGGATCCTTCGACGGGCGATTGAGGACCTGCTTGCCTACCTTCTCCGAAAGGGAGCCGAAGCCCGCGAGACCGAGGCACTCCTGCGGCGCGGGGACCTCAACCACCGCCAGGTGGCCCTGTTGACGCACGCGCTGCGCCATGGCGACGCCGTGTACACCGTTCACGCACACGGGGAGAGCCACCGGGTGACGCGTCAGTCGGCCCGGTCTGACCTCCTGGATCTCGAGCGGCGGGGCCTGCTGCAGCGACGGGTTGTCGGCCGGCGGTTTGAGTTTCTGCCGGCCTCCGAACTGCGCGAGCGGCTGCGGGCGGCGGCGGCGGCGCCGGCGTCGGTGTCGGCCGGGTAGGGCGGGGCTGTCGCCGCGATGTCCGTTGCCCACGTCCTGCCCGACTACCTCGCCCCTGGCCTCCGCGCCATCTTCGTTGGGACGGCCGCCGGGCATGCCTCCGCCGCGCGGGGCCACTACTACGCCGGGCCCGGCAACGAGTTCTGGCGGTACCTCGCGGACGCCGGGCTGACCCCGCTGTTTCTGGGGCCGGACCGCGACGCCGAAATCCTCCGCTGTGGCCTGGGGCTGACGGACCTGGCGAAGCTGCGCGCTGCCAGCCGCGATGCCGACCTTGCGCGGTCCGACTTCGATGTGCCGGCGCTCATCGCCGAGGTGGAGCGGTTCGCCCCGCGCTGGGTGGCGTTCCACGGCAAGACGTCTGCGGTGGAGGTGGCGCGGGCGCTTGGCCACGGCCGCCGCGTGTCGCTGGGGCGTCAGGCGTGGGTCATCGGCGTGTCTCGGGTGTTCGTGCTCCCCTCAGCCTCGGGCGCCAACCGGAGCACGGCCCACCTTGAGGGCAAGACGAGCCGGCTGGCCTGGTTCAGGGAGTTCGCCCGGGAGCTGGGTGGGGACTGAGGCCATGATTGACACGTCGCATACGGGTGTCAATACTGGGTTCATGACACTCAAGATGAAGCGGACGTACAACCTCCACACGGCAACGGTGGAGCGTGTCCGGGCGCTGGCGGCCCAGGGCGAGGCCGGTGGCAGTCAGGATGCGGTTGTTGAGGCAGCCATCGACCGGTTCTATCGCCAAGTTCAAGAACGGGAAGAGGCGCTGCAGTGGGCAGCGGCCGCGCGCGATCCGGAGTTCAACGCTGAGGCTGATGCGCTGGCAACCGCTTATGACACCGAGGCATGGCCCAAGTGAGCGCGCTCCGCTGGGCGGTGGTGCTCGTGGACTTTGAGCCCGGTGTCGTGGGCCATGAGCAGCAGGGCGAGCGCCGGGCGCTCGTTGTGTCGTACGAGGCCTTTCACGCGTCGGGCCTCGCCGCGGTGTGCCCCATCTCGTCGCGATTGCCCAAGTATCTGGGCGAGGTGCCAATCCCTCGCGGGCACGCCGGCCAGACGAAGGACGGCGTGGTGCTGTGCCACCAGCTCCGCACAATCGACCAGTCCCGCATCACGGCGTGGACGCTGGGCGGCCAGCCGCAATACGTGACGAACCCGGCCATCCGCCAAGCGGTGCGGTTGGCGCTCCAGCACCACTTGGGCCTCGACATCCCGGCCGAGGCGGACGGCGCGGCGTAACCCCCAGGGCCCGCGGCGCCGGCACTGCCAGCGGGGCCACCCCAGCAGACGAAGATCAGCCGAAGACGATCCAGGACACGGGCGTTGCCGCCGTGACCGCCTTGTTGAGGTAGATCGCCAGCTTCCCGGCCGGGGAGTTGGGCCGCGCCGCTCGATGACTGGCCGTGGACGCCGGTGCTCGTGGCGACATTGGTGGTCACGCCCAAGAGCAGCGGGGTGTCCGTGCCAAGCGCAGGCGCGACCGTGGCCAGCGATGAGGCCTGTCCCAACTCCCCAGTGGGCGGCGTCTTGTCTGGTCAGTTCAACGGCCCGAGATACCGCGCGGAGAGAATGCAGCGAGACCGGAGGGGTTGTCCCGGCGGTCCCGCGCCGCGAGCTAGCCGGGAGCCGCCCGCGCGCGTCCTCCCGCGCGAGTCCTCCCGCGCGCCCTCCTCCCGCGCGAGTCCTCCCGCGCGCCCCATACGCCCCGCCGTATGCACACCATGTTTGGCCACAGGCGAACGGCGCGGCTACGGCCTTGCGGCAGCCGACGGCAGGCCCCGGGAAGACCTCGGCAACGCACTGCGGGCCGCCCATCCACGTGGCGGCATTCATGGGTTGCATACGCCAGCGCCGAAGCCGGGGCTG
>CAIYHO010000061.1 GCA_903925955.1 uncultured Chloroflexota bacterium | reverse complement strand
GGCTTGGCGACGCCGTGCAGGCCATCAAGGCCGGGATCCTGGAGCTTGCGGACATCGCCGTGGTGAACATGGCCGATCGACCCGGAGCCGAGGAGACCGCGCGCCAGCTCCGGTCCATGCTGGACGGGCATATCAAGATCCTGACCACGGTGGCGGCCGATGGCCGTGGCGTCGAAGAGCTGCGGGCGCAGCTTGACGCAACGTTTGCCGACCTGACGCACACCGGCGAACTTGCGGTTCGGCGCGATGCGCAGGCCCGCAACCAGCTCTTCGTCACAGCCAGCGCGTTCCTGGATGCCTGCGTCGCGGACATCCCCGTGGACCAGCCGCTGTCCGACATGGTGGGGGCACTGCTTGAGGAGGCCGCACGGCGATGGCGAACCTAGACGATGCGCTGACCGCGGCGCTGACCGCGGCGCTGACCGCGGCGCGGCCCGATACGGCAGCCGAGGCCGCTTGGAAGGCGGAGCGACTGGCCGCCGACTACGCGCGGATCCCCCCGCGGCAGGACGCGTACACCACGCTGTCGGGGTTGCCCATCAAGGACATCTACACGGCTGCCGACACGGCGTCGCTTGACCCCTCCGCCGACATCGGCCTGCCCGGGCTCTACCCGTTCACGCGGGGTATTCGGGCGTCCATGTACCGCGGGCGCCCGTGGACCATCCGCCAGGTGGCGGGCTTTGGCCAGGCCGAGGACACCAACGCGCGCTACCGCTATCTGCTTGGCCATGGCGAGACCGGGCTCTCCACGGACTTCGACCTGCCCACGCTGCTGGGCCACGACTCGGACCATCCGATGTTTGGGCGCGAAGTGGGCAAGATCGGCGTGGCCATCGACACGGTTGAAGACGCCCACGCGCTGTTTGCGGACATCCCGCTCGACGAGATCTCCACGTCGCTCACCATCAACGCCTCGGCCGCGGTGCTGCTGGCGATGTACCGCGTGGTGGGCGACGAGCGCGGCATCCCGGGCCACCTGCTCACCGGCACCCTCCAGAACGACATCCTCAAGGAGTACACGGCGCAGAACGAGTTCATCTATCCGCCGGACCAGTCCATCCGGCTGATCGTGGACACGATGGAGTACTGCGCACAGGTCATGCCGCGGTTCAACCCGGTGAGCATCAGCGGGTACCACATCCGCGAGGCCGGAGCCACGGCGGTTGAGGAAGTGGCGCTCACGCTGGCCGCAGGTCTGACGTACCTGGAGCGGGCCCGCGACCGCGGGATCCACCCCGACACCGTGGCCCCGCGGCTCTCGTTCTTCTTCGACGTCCACAACGACTTCCTTGAGGAGATCGCCAAGCTGCGCGCCGCCCGCCGCCTGTGGGCGCGGCTCATGCGCGACCGGATGGGCTGCCAGAAGCCCGAGTCCTGGGTCCTGCGCGTCCACGCCCAGACGGCCGGCGTCACGCTCACCGCGCAGCAGCCGCTCAACAACATCGCCCGGGTCACCGTGCAGGCGCTGGCCGCGGTCCTGGGCGGCGTCCAGTCGCTCCACACAAACTCCATGGACGAGGCCTTCACCATCCCGTCCGAGGAGGCCATCAAGGTGGCCGTGCGGACGCAGCAGATCCTGCTCCACGAGACGGGCGTTGCCGACGTGGTGGACCCGTTTGCGGGCTCCTACTACATCGAGCGGCTGACCAGCGATATCGAGGCTGCGTCCATGGCGCTGATTGAGCGCCTCGACGCCATGGGCGGGCTGGTTGAGGCGATCACCACCGGGTACGCCGGCCAGCTGATCGCCAACTCGTCCTGGGAGCAGCAGAAGGACATCGAGTCCGGCGCCCGCACCATCGTAGGCGTCAACGACTTTGCCGAGACCGCCACCGACGATCCTGGCATCCCCACGTTCACCCTGGATCCCGGCGTGCGCGAGCGGCAGCTGACCCGGTTGGCCCACGTCAAGGCCACGCGCGATGCCGGGCGCGCAACCGTGGCGCTCCGCGAGATCCGGCGG
>CAIYHO010000060.1 GCA_903925955.1 uncultured Chloroflexota bacterium | reverse complement strand
GACGGGCTAGCGCCACTGGTGGCGGCGGCCCGCGCTGCGGGGGAGTTTCACGCCTCGTCTGATCCCGAAGGCGCGTACTTCCTGGACTCGTTCCGGTACTCGCCAGCCCCAGCCGTGGCTGCGTTTGCGCCCGACGGGTCTGTCTTGGGGCTTGCCTCCGGCGAATTCAAGCTTGTTCTGGTGCGCCCTGACATGCGGCGCCACGGGATTGGCACGGCGCTCATGACGGCGGCGGCCGCGGTTGAGCGTGAGCGCGGTCGGGTATCCATCCTCATGGGCACGCTTCCGGGCGACGCTGCGGGCGAGGCATTCTTGCGCGCAACTGGATTTGTCCACCACTCAACGGTCTGGGACTTGTCCCTGTCCGCCGATATGCCGGCGGCCGCGCCCGTCTGGCCGATAGGCGTGGTGGCGAGGCCGTTCTCGCGGGCGCAGGATCTCCGCGTGTGGGCAGAGCTGCACAACACGGCCTTTGCGGACCACCCCACCCCGATGGAGGTCAACCTCGAGACGCTGGAGACGGCGCCAGCGGACCCTGCCGTGGACGATCTGGACACGCTGCTTGCCGTGGACGAGGCGACGGGTGCCGTTGTGGGCTTCTGCTCCACGTTTGCGGACCGCCATGACGGCGTGGCCGGGTCCGACGCCGAGGTCTGGGCCATCGGGGTTGCCCCTGATCGACAGGGCCGCGGCATTGGGCGCCAGCTCCTCCGATGGGGCATCTTGCGCTTGCGGAGCCAAGGCGTGGCCGAGGTGCGCCTCTCGGTGAACACTCGCAACGAGGGCGCCGTTGGCCTCTACCTGCGCGAGGGGTTTGCGCCGTGGCGCACCCGGGAACGATGGGCTCGGCCCGTGCTGCCCGCGTGACCCTCTTCGCCGCGCTTGCGGCCCGGCCCAGGCTCGCGGCTGTCGCAGGCGCCCTCGCCATTGCCATGTCGGGTGTTCTGTACCGCTGGTCCGGGGCCTCGCCGTCAACTGCGGTGGTCTTCCGCTGCCTCTACGGGCTGCCCATCCTGGCGCTGCTCGCGGTGTCGGAGAGCCGAACCTACGGCCGCATGACCCGTCGCACCTGGGCCCTGTCGGCGCTTGCGGGCGTCTTCTTTGCGTGTGACCTGACCACGTTCCACATGACGGTGGACTTCATGGGGGCTGGCCTCGCCACGGTCACCAGCACCGTCCAGGTGGTCATCGTGGCGTTTGCCGCCTGGGCGCTCTTCGGCGAGCGGCCGCGTCGTGTGGTCCTGGTGGCGCTGCCAGTGATCATGATTGGGGTGGTGCTGATCTCTGGAGTGGTGGGCAAGGGGGCATTCGGGGCCAACCCGCAACTTGGGGTGGCGATCGGGTTGTTTACGGCCACCGCGTATTCGGGCTACCTGCTGGTGATCCGGCGCGCAAGCCCCGACCACCGCCCGGCAGGCCCGGTGGCCATCGCGACGGCATCAACGTGTGTGACCGCGGCAGTCATTGGGCTTGCCCTGGGCAATCTGAACCTCATGCCGAGCCTGCCTGCCCACCTGTATCTGGCCGCCCTCGGCGTGCTTGCGCAGTCCTTTGGCTATGTCGCCATCCAGGCGTCCCTGCCCAAGCTGCCGGCGGTGATCACGTCGGTGCTGCTGCTTGTGCAGCCGGTTGCGTCGGTGGCGCTGGGCGGTGTGCTGTTGGGCGAGGCGCCGTCGTTCTGGCAGTTGGCGGGCGTGGTGCTTGTCATTGGCGGCATCGCCCTCGCCACGGGCGCCGTGGCCCGGCTGATGTCGGCGCGCGGCCTGGCGGTCCGGCGGGCGAGCTGATCGAGAGGCCACTGGCTGGCGGGCCGGGCACGTCTGCAACCGGTGTGGCACGATGACTGGTCGCTAGAAGTGTCCGGCGTTTCGGTCGTCGGATCGGGGAGGCTATGTGACTGACGCTGGGCGAGCCACCCCTGCCGCGTCTCCGGGCGTCATGCGCCACGAAGATGGCAAGCCGCCAACGGGTGACGTTGCGGCTGACCAGCTCACATCGTTTCAGCTGCTGTTCCAGGGCGCCCCGCTGATCGGGGTGCTGTTCAGCGTCGTCCGCGATGCGGCCGGGGACGTCACGGAGCTCAAGGTTGCGGGCGTCAACGCCTTCGCCGAGGCACATCTCGAGAGCGCCGAGGTCAAGCGTCGCTGGGCCGCCGACGAGCTTGGGATGATCGGATCGCTTCTGGGCGTGTGCCAAGAAGCGATGGCTCGCCGCGAGTCCGTCACGGTGGAGAGGATGGGCGCGCCTGGCGGCGACGCCTACCGCGTGACGGCAATCCCGGTGGGTCCAGAGCACGTCGTCTCCTTGGTTGTGAACGTGGCCGAACAGGCCCGCGCTCAGGACGCGCTCGCCATCCGCGAGGCAGAGCTGCGGGAGAGCCGCGACCTGCTTGCGGCTGTCATCGAGTCCAGCGTTGACGCGATCTACGCCAAGGATCGGGCTGGCCGCTATGTGCTGGCCAATCCTGCTGTCTTCACGTACACAGGCGTGGAAGCGGCCGATCTGCTGGGCAAGGACGACGCGACGCTGTTTTCGCCCGTTGATGCGGCAGCGATCCAGGCGGCCGATCGGCGTGTTCTCGAAACTGGAACGGCGCTGACCTACGAGGAGTCCATCCGGGCGGCGGATGGGACGAACCACTGGCTGCTCTCGACAAAGGCTCCACTCCGTGCCGCCGACGGGGGTGTGATTGGGCTTCTCGGCGTCTCGCGCGACATCTCGGAGACGCGCGAGACGATGGCGGCCCTGCAGGCATCAGAGGACCGCTACCACGGCCTCGTTGAAGGGCTGGATGCGGTTGTCTCGGTCCAGGATGCGGTGTTGGGGCAGTTCTATCTCTCCCCCCAGTGCGGCGCGATGTTTGGCTTCCCGGCGCAGGTGATGGCGGATCCAAGCTTCTGGCGGAGTCGCGTTGTCGACGAGGACCGGGAGCGCGTGTTTGCCATCTGGGATGACCGGTCCGGTGGCGAGGCGTATGAGCTCCAGTACCGGATGCGCCGCGCAGATGGCGTGGTCATCTGGGTGGAGGATCGGCAACGCGCCGTCGTGGGTAGTGACGGACGGGTCCTTCGGTTGCATGGGGTGATCCTTGATGTCACAGAGCGCCATCGTCTGGCTGGCGCGGAGAAGGAGCGCGACGACCTCCAGAAGCGACTTGGGCAGATGGTGCAGCTTGCCCG
>CAIYHO010000059.1 GCA_903925955.1 uncultured Chloroflexota bacterium | reverse complement strand
TCGTGCGAGCGCATGAGCGTGGCGATCAGGCGGACCTCGACGTCGCGGCGTCCGGCATATCGCCCCGCCTCGGCCCCGCGCCACACAGCCTCAACCACTTCGCGCCCAGTGAGTCCCGCGTTGGTGTGAAGCAGCGGCGCCCAGCGGATCTCGGCGTAGCGCACGTTGTCGGCCGCCTTGTCCTCCACGAGATCAGCGGTCGTCCGCTCCAGGGCGTCCTCGTCCTGCATGAGGGCAATCGGCAGGTCAAACGCCGCCAGGAGCGACGCCTGATCCACCGACTGCTCAGGCCCCACCAGGACGTCGCGCATGCCCGCGAAGGTGGTTGGCGCGTCCACGCCGCGTGTGCGGGCGATGTCGAGCGCCGTCTCAACGCGGAGTGACCCGTCAAGGTGGAGGTGCAACTCCGCCTTCGGCATGGCGTGGAGGAGGGCGCGCAGGGTACGGGGCTCAAGGTTGACCATGTGCGCATCGTAGGGCCGGAGGGCATCGGCAGCCATCCGCGGGCGTACCGTGTGCGAACTAGCGGCACACACGTCACCCCGAGTCGTGGTCCCAGTGGAGCGCACGCAGCATGGCAACGATCCTTCTCACCGGCGCCAGCGGCTTCGTTGGCAGCCACACCCTCCCGGCCCTCCTCGACGCTGGCCACAAGGTGGTTGCGCTGGTGCGCGACGCCAAGGCGGGCGGCGCCATCCTGAGCCGCATCCCGGTAGCCGCCCAATCGGGTGTTGCGTTTCGCACCGGCGACGTC
This sequence comes from uncultured Chloroflexota bacterium, assembly GCA_903925955.1. Classification (GTDB taxonomy): domain Bacteria; phylum Chloroflexota; class Limnocylindria; order Limnocylindrales; family CSP1-4; genus CAIXZV01. Next base: position 7,702 of record CAIYHO010000059.1, on the reverse strand, counting down.
ACCAAGCCCGAGACGCTTGCCGCCGCCCTGACCGGCGTGGACACGGTGGTGCACCTGGTGGCCATTGCCCGTGACTGGGACAACGGAGCGTCCCTGCGCCTGGTCAACACCGAGGGGACGCGCAACATTGTGGCCGCCGCGCAGACCGCTGGCGTCACGCGCTTTGTCCACCTCGGCGCGCTTGCTGTTGTGGACGAGCCGGATCTGCACTACGGGTCGTCAAAGGCCAAGGGCATGGCGATTGTGCGCGAGAGCGGGCTGCGCTGGACAATCCTGGCGCCGTCGCTCCTGTTTGGTCCGCGTGACGGGTTCTTTAACATCCTCGCGGGTCTTGTGCGGATGTCGCCGGGCATCGTCCCCATCACCGGGTCCGGCGCGGCGCGCTTCCAGCCCCTCGCCATTGAGGATCTGGCCCGCGCAATCACGATGGCCGTGGGCGACGACGCCACGATTGGGCGCGAGTACCCGCTGGGCGGGCCGCGCTACTGGACGTATCGCGAGATCGTTGAGGAAGTGCTCCGCGGGATGGGCAAGAAGCGCCTGCTGGTGCCGATGCCCGTGGCGGTGATCCGGCTGGTTGCGCGTGTTTCCGAGGCCGTCCGCTTGCCGCTCCCCGTGGCCACGGACCAGCTCCGCCAGCTCCGGCTGGACAACATTGGCCCCATGGACTCGGTGAAGACCGGGTTTGGGTTTGACCCGCGCCCGATGGAGGGCGGTCTCACGCACCTGCGCCGCAAGCTGGCGGACCAGTAGCCTCGGGCTGATCGAGCGCCGCGGGCTGGCGGGACGCCTGAGGTCGCCCATGACGGAGGCCCCAATCTGGGCATTGGCGCGATCTGGGCATTGCCGCGCCCAACCCGGTACGCTGCGCCCCGTGACCCTTCTTGAGACCCTGCGCTCAGTGATTGCCGGCATTGCCTGGCTGGTGCTGGCTGCGCTGCTTGCCCTGGGAAGTGCCGGGGTGGCCGCTGTGCTCAACCACACGCCCGGCACGGCCGCCCGCCTTGAGTTGACCTACGCTGCCGATATTGCCGCCAAGCCTGCAATTGATGGCGCCGCCGCGCAGCTTGCCGGTCTTGGCAACGCCGTGGACCAGCTGGGCATTGCCGGACGAGATGCGCTGACCAGCCTGGTCAACGGCGACGCGGCGTCACTCCAGACGGCCCTCGACGCCGGCGCGGCCCGGCTGTCCACAGTGCACGCGGCGTCTGATGCATTGGCCGGGGCGCTTGCCGCGGTGCCCTATGTGACCGGCCGCAGCGAGCTCTACCTCTCAACGGCCCTGGCCGCCCGGTACGACCAGCTTGTCAAAGCACGAACGCTTGTGTCGGGACTCGCCGACAACTGGTCTGTCTTCTCCGAGCAGGCGCTTGACGCATCTGCCGTCCCCGCGCTCCTCACGGAGCACGACACGCTCACCGCCAAGGCGGCGCGCGAGGGATCGGCCGGCCGCTACCCGCAGGCGCTCAAGCTGCTCGACAGCGCCGATGTCTCCATGGCAAAGGCAGTTGCGCTTCGCGACCGGCTGGGCAGGAAGGCCGATGTGACCACGCTCACCGCCTGGCTCAGCGCCAACGCCACATACGACGGGGCCCTGCGGACGCTGTACCAGACGCTGCGGGACGCGAAGGGTCACGTGACGAGCGCCGTGCGCAAGGCGTTCGCGGGCGAGCAGGCCGCGCGCCAGGGTCTCCCCAAGGACACCAAGGGGATCATCGTGATCATGAACGACATCGCGCGTGGTGGGCTCAACCAGGCGGTGATCTCCATTGACACCACCAAGGGGCTGATCAGCAAGGTCCTCGAACAGGGCCACTAGCGCAGGTCCTGCGTCGTGGGCCAGCGCCGGGCCCTGCTTCGCCCGGCGCTACACTGGTTGTCTTCCCGCCAACTCGCGCCGCCTGACGTCCCGCACCTGGCTGGCGCCCCCACACCGGAGGTCTCAGGCCGTGCAGATCCGCGTCGTCATCGGCCAGCCCTGGGAGGCTGTCGCAGACCTCCTCGTCGTTCCTGTGTTGGGCGAGCCCACGTTCACCGGCACCCTTGACGAGCTGGATCGCCGTTCCGGCGGCGAGCTGCGGGCGCTCGCCGCCCTTGGCGAACTGCGAGCCAAGGCGTATGCCACGGTCCTTGCTGCGTCTGGAGATCTGCCTGCGGGTCGGCTCCTCGTCGTGGGTGGGGGATCGGCAGAAGGGTTTGACCGCGAGACCGCCCGCCGTCAGGCGGCAACCTCCATTCGTCGTCTCGCCGGCCGCAGCGTGCACACGCTGGCGTACTGGCTTGATCCGGTGGCAGACGCGCTTGGCGAAGGTGCCGCGGTGGCCGCCGACATGGTGGTCCGCGGCATCGTCGAGGGCGGGTTTGACCCCAAGACCATCTACCTCGACAACACCGACGCCGCGCCGCCGGCGCTTGATGAACTGCTGCTTGTGACCGCTGACGCTGCCGCTGCGGCGGGTGCCGCCGCGGCGATTGCTGCAGCAGCGGAGCGAGGCCGGATCATCGGCGAGGGCTCCAACATCGCTCGCCGTCTGGCCAACCGCGCCGCCAACGACGTGAGCCCGCAGGTCCTTGCCGACGAGGCCACCGCCCTGGCTGCCACCTACGGCCTCGCCATCGACGTCATCGACGAGAAGCGTGCGGCGGCGCTCGGCATGGGGATGTTCCTGGCCGTCGGCCGGGGCTCTGACAACCCGCCGCGCATGATCGTCATGCGCTCAGGCCCGGAAGGCGCCCGCGACTCGCAGGGCCGCCTGCTCGCCATGGTGGGCAAGGGCGTCTGCTTTGACTCGGGCGGCATCAGCATCAAGCCTGCTGACCGCATGGAAGAGATGAAGCTGGACAAGACCGGTGCCTGCACCGTGATTGCGGCCATCGTCACGGCTGCGCGTCTGGCGCCCGGCATCCCGCTGCTTGCCATCGCGCCGGCCGTGGAGAACATGCCCGGCGACCACGCCACGCGCCCAGGCGACATCGTCAAGGCCCTCAACGGCCTCCACGTTGACATCACCAACACGGACGCCGAGGGGCGCCTGATCCTGGGCGACGCCATGACGTACGCCGAGCAGATTGGCGCGACACACCTGGTGGACGTTGCCACGCTCACGGGCGCCGTGGGCCGCGCGCTGGGGCACATGGTGACCGGCGCCTTTGCCACGCCTGACCCGTGGTGGACTGAGGTGGCCGCCGCCGCTGACCGGGCGGGCGAGCGCCTCTGGCGGTTGCCGCTCGTGCAGGACTACCGCTCCGAGATGGACAGCTGGACGGGCGACATGACCAACTCGGGCACCGTTGAGGGCAGCCTCGTGAAGAGCGGTCTGTTCCTTGAGAGCTTCCGGACCGTGCCGTGGGCCCACCTCGACATTGCGGCCACCTCGTACTACCGCAAGGCGTTCCCCTTTGCCCCCCGCGGTGCCAACGGCGCGTCCCTGGCCACGCTTGTGGAGCTGGCGCTGACGGGCGCCGGCTGACGCAGGTCGGGTCCCGCACAGGCGCTGGTCCAACGCTCGTGACACCGCTCGCCATCGCCCTGGCCATCGCCGGTGGTGTCTGGGGGCTTGCCTCGGACCGGATCGCGGTCCGCTGGCCGGAACACGACGAGGGCGAAAGCGGACGGGCAGCCGGCTGGCGAACGCTTGTCGCGGTGCTCACCGGTGCCGTGGCACTTGGTGCCGTGACGCTGGTCTACGAGGATGCCGTGCAGCGGCTTGTCTTCGGCGCCTATCTGACAGCGCTTGTGCTGCTGCTGGCCATTGACCTTGACCAGCGGCTGCTCCCAGACGAGCTGACCCTGCCGGCTATCCCCATTGCGCTGATCTTCGCCTTCGCCGGGGCCAACCCGCTGGTGAGCCCCGGTGGCCTGCCCATCTCCATCGTGGCGGCACTTGTCCTGCCGCTGGGTCTGTTTGCGCTCTCGCTGCCGTTTGGCGCGGGCGCCTTCGGTCTCGGCGACGTCAAGCTCCTCGTCTCCCTGGGACTGCTTGTGGGCCCCTGGAAGCTCATGGCCGGCGTTGTGTACGGCGTGCTGGCTGCGGGCGTCGTCATCGTGGTGCTGCTGGTGCTCCGGCGAATCACGCTCAAGACCTACGTCCCGTTTGGCCCGTTTCTGGTCTTCGGCGCCATGTGGGCGCTGCTCGCCATTCGGTAGGTTGTCGCTCGGTAGCGGAACTGGCACCCAGACGCCCAATCCACGCTGCTAGATTCCCTTCATGGTCACAACGCAGCACGACTTCATCATCGTCGGGGGCGGCTCAGCGGGCTCCGTGCTCGCCAACAGGCTGAGTGCTGCGCCCGACAACCGGGTCTTGGTCCTGGAGGCCGGCCGACCGGACTACCGCTTCGACACGTTCATCCAGATGCCGGCGGCGCTGACCTTCCCCATCGGCTCGAAGTATTACGACTGGAAGTACGAGTCGGAGCCTGAGCCGTTCATGAACGGCCGGCGTATCTACCACGCGCGCGGCAAGGTGCTGGGCGGCTCGTCCAGCATCAACGGGATGATCTTCCAGCGCGGCAACCCCATGGATTACGAGCGCTGGGGCGCCGATCCGGGGATGGACAGCTGGAGCTACGCCAACTGCCTGCCGTACTTCAAGCGGATGGAGAACTGTCTGGCGGCCGAGCCTGCCGATCCGTGGCGCGGCCATGACGGCCCGCTTGTGCTGGAGCGCGGTCCGGCGACGAACCCGCTCTTCGGCGCCTTCTTCAAGGCGGTCCAGGAGGCGGGCTACCCGCTGACCAAGGACGTCAACGGCTATCAGCAGGAGGGCTTTGCGCCCTTCGACCGCAACATCCGCCGCGGCCGTCGGCTGTCGGCATCGCGCGCCTATCTCCACCCCGTGATGTCGCGGGCAAACCTCAAGGTCCAGACCCGCGCCTTTGTCACGAAGGTCCTCTTTGAGGGCAAGCGGGCCGTGGGCGTGGAGTACACGGTTGGCAAGGGCGCCGCGCAGCGCGCGATGGGCGGCACCGTGGTGCTGGCAGGCGGCGCGTTCAACTCGCCGCAGCTGCTCCAGCTCTCCGGCGTGGGCAACGCGGCTGAACTGCAAGCCCTGGGGATCAATCCTGTCCACGACCTGCCGGGCGTGGGCGAGCACATGCAGGACCACCTCGAGGTCTACGTTCAGTACAAGAGCAAGCAGCCCGTGTCGATGCAGCCGGCGCTGCAGAACTGGCGGCGCCCGTTCATCGGCGCCCAGTGGCTGTTCCTGCGCAAGGGTCCCGGTGCCACCAACCACTTCGAAGGCGGCGGCTTCGCCCGTTCCAACGAGGACGTGGCGTACCCCAACCTGATGTTCCACTTCCTGCCGCTGGCCATCCGCTATGACGGCAGCAAGCCCTCAGGCGGTCACGGGTACCAGGTCCACATCGGGCCGATGTACTCCGATGCGCGCGGCTCCGTGAAGATCACCTCCACGGACCCAGCCAAGCACCCGGCGCTGCGGTTCAACTACCTGTCCACGGCGCAAGATCGGCGCGAGTGGGTGGAGGCCATCCGCGTCGCCCGCGGGATCCTCAACCAGCCGGCGATGATGCCCTTCAACGGCGGCGAGGCGTCGCCCGGCCCGTCCGTGGACACCGACGAGGAGATCCTCAACTGGGTGGCCAAGGACGCCGAGACGGCGCTCCACCCGTCCTGCACGGCCCGCATGGGCACGGACGCGGAGTCTGTCCTGGACCCGCTCACGATGGGCGTCCATGGGGTGGAGGGTCTGGCGGTCGTTGACGCCTCGGCCATGCCCTACGTCACCAACGGCAACATCTACGCCCCGGTCATGATGCTCGCCGAGAAGGCCGCAGACCTGATCCTGGGCAACACCCCGCTTGCTCCTGAGCGGATCGAGTTCTACCGGCACACGCCGGCCTGACGGCCTGTGCCAGCTGCTCGCGGCCTGAGGAGGGCCCGCCGGGCGCGAACGTGCCGGGGAGCCGGCGGAGTGTAGTCATGGGCAACCTGAACATCGGCAGCCTTGGCATGTTCATCGACGGCGTCTGGACCGGCGCCTCGGACGGCGCGGTGATGGATGCCGTGAGCCCCGCCACGGGCGAGGTCTTCGCCACGGTGCCGCAGGGCACACGCGCCGATGCGCAGCGGGCGATCACGGCGGCACGCGCTGGCGGGCAGGGATGGGCGAAGCTCTCCGCGTTTGACCGGGCAGCCGCGCTGGAGCGCGTGGGCGCCCTCGTTGCGGAGCGGCGCGAGTCGCTCGCGGCCGCGCTCAGCCAGGACCAGGGCAAGCCCCTCGCTGAGGCTGAGAGCGAGGTGGAGGAACTCCTCGCGTACTTCAAGATGGCCGCCGCCGACGCCACGCGTCTGGAGGGGCTGATCATGCCCTCCGTGGACGCGAACAAGCGCGTCCTGGTCTACCGGGTGCCGCGTGGCGTCGTGGGCGTGATCACGCCGTGGAACTGGCCGTACACCATGGCCGGCGAACTGATCGCCCCGGCGCTGGCCGCCGGCAACGCCGTGGTGTGGAACCCGGCGTCCAACACGTCGGCGTGTTCCGTTGCCTTGGCAGCGTGCTTCGCCGATGCAGGGCTGCCATCGGGCGTCTTCAACATCGTCACCGGGCGCGGCTCCGTGGTGGGCGACGAGATCGCCGGCAACGCCGGGACCGCCGCCATCGGCTTTATCGGCTCTATCGAGGCCGGCAAGAAGGTGGCGGCACGGGCGGCCGGCAAGGACATGCTGCTCGAGATGGGCGGCAACGGGCCGCTTGTGGTGCTTGAGGATGCCGATCTGGACGCGGCTGTGGCGGCCACGCTGACCGCCTGCTTCCTGAACGCCGGGCAGAGCTGCACGGCGGGGGAGCGGATCCTGGTCCACGAGGCTGTGCACGACGCCTACGTCGCAAAGCTTGTCGCGGCTGTTGCAGCGGAGATTCGCGTGGGCGATCCCCTGGCCGCCGACACCACGATGGGCCCCGTCAACAACGAGGCGCAGGCCGCCAAGATGGACGAGCACGTCGCGGACGCGCGAGCTCGTGGCGCGCGCGTGCTGGCCGGCGGGCGCCGTGCCCCAGGTCGGCCGACGGGTCTGTTCTATGAGCCCACGATCCTGGATGCGGTCACCGACGAGATGCTGGTTGCCCGCGAGGAGACGTTTGGCCCGGTGGCGCCGATCACAGTGATCCGGTCCGAACAAGAGGCGCTCGACATCGTCAACGACTCGCCGTATGGGCTGCTGGCTGCGGTCTTCACCCGAGATCTGGGCCGCGGTCTGCGGTTTGCCGAAGCGGTCCGGGCCGGCTGGGTGAACATCAACGAGGGCACGAACTACTGGGAGTCGCACCTGCCGTTTGGCGGCAGGGCCGGGGCCGACAGCGGCGTTGGCCGCGTGGGCGGGCGGTTCTCGATGGAGCGCCTGACCGAACTGAAGACCGTCGTCGTCAACCTCGGCTGATCGGCGGTATCGTCCCGCCACCATCGGTCGCCATCGTTGGCTGCCGCCCTAGCCTGAGGCCCGCGTCCCCATGCCGCCCTCCGGATCCCGCCGCCGTCCTGGCGATGGCCCTCGCCGCTCCATCGCCGAACGTGCGCCCACGCCATCGCGGCCCCTGGAGCCGCGTGCCGGCACCACCACGCTGGTGCTTGGCTGCGGCGCGCTTGGCCGCGAGCTTGTGGAGCTGGTGGAGCGCAACGGGATGACGCACATGGACGTGCGCTGTCTGCCTGCGGTGTGGCACAACCGGCCGGAGCTCAT